>NZ_JBQKUP010000032.1:0-384115 GCF_052156535.1 Nitrospira sp. T9 | reverse complement strand
GAGCGGAGATTTTTGACTATATCGAAGTCTTTTACAACCGGCAGCGACGCCATTCTGTTCTTGGCTATCAGACGCCAGCTGAGTTTGAGGAAAGGGCTCTCGCGGCTTAACCAGGTGTCCACAAAACACGGGAAAGTTCAGTTTTAATTAGGAAAGTTGCATAGAACTAGCAGACAGAAATTGTTGGAGTCGATCTCGAGAAATAGCTCCCTGGCGAATAATGCGGAGTTCTGGTTCGACTTGTAGCACCGTGGAGGGTTGGCCACCCGGCGCAGGGCCACCATCGACAATTAAATCAACCACTTCCCCTAATTGTTGCATCACATCTTCCGCGGATTGCGCCGGCAGCTGCCCGCTTCGATTGGCGCTAGTGCCGGTGAGCGGACCGGTGTGCGTCATGAGTTCGCAGACTCGTGGATCATTCGGTTGTCGGATGCCAATGGTTCCCTGTCCGCCGGTCAGAATGGGAGACAAAGTAGAATGAGCCTGCAATACCAACGTGAGCAAACCCGGCCAGAACTCTTCCATGAGTGTTCGAGCGACATCGGGGATATCTTCCGTCAATTGATTCAGTTGGGACGGGTCACCCACTAACACGGGAAAGGGTTTGTGGTTTCGTTCCCCTTTGATGTGCATCAGCCGCTCTAATGCCATGTCATTGAAGGGACTCACCGACAGCGCGTAAAAGCTGTCGGTCGGCACAGCCAGGACTCCCCCATCCTGAAGACATTGCGCAACCTGATGAATCAGTTGAGGCGATGGAAGGGAATTGAGTGGGAGAACGGTGGCCACGACAGAGGGGCCTTGAATCAGGATGGAACCTGCAGCACGCGGTGGCCGATGTCTGAACGGAAATACCGGCCTTCAAACTGAATCGGGGCGAGTACCTGATGGGCATGATCTCTGGCTCCGGCCAGGGTCGAATCAATCCCGGTTACCCCTAGAACCCTCCCGCCATTCGTGACAATCTTTTCATTGGCATAGGAGGTCCCGGCGTGAAACACCATGACCGACTTCGACTCTTTTTCCGGCAGGCCGGTAATCGGCAATCCCGTTTGGTAGGACCCGGGGTATCCGCCGGAGGTCAACACCACGCACACCGCTGCCTGGTTGTGCCACTCCACATGCAGTTGGTCCAAACGATGTTCGACCACGGCTTCAAGCACATCCAATAAATCTGTTTTTAAGAGTGGCAGGACCACCTGGGTTTCGGGATCGCCAAAGCGGGCGTTAAATTCCAATACATAGGGTTTGCCATCCTTCACCATAATCCCCGCGTATAACACGCCGTAAAATGGACTCCCCACCCGGGACAACCCGGTGACCGCCGGAGACAGCACTTCATCAAGAATACGCTGACGGAGTTCCGGTGTTCCCAATGGAGCCGGCGCATAGGCCCCCATTCCTCCGGTATTCAGACCCGTATCCCCTTCACCGATTCGCTTATGATCCTGGGCGGGGATCATAGGGATGACCGTTCGACCATCGGCAAAAGCCATAACGGTGAGTTCTTCTCCTTCAAGAAATTCTTCCAGCACCACACGAGCGCCGGCGACTCCAAATCGCTGCTCTTCCAACATGCTGCGAACCGCTTCACGGGCATCCGCCCTGGTCGCACAAATGATGACCCCCTTCCCCTGCGCCAGGCCATCGGCTTTCACGACGACCGGGAGCGGGCATGATTCGAGCCAGGTTAAAGCGGGCTCCAGCTGGTCAAACGTGCGGGAAGAAGGGGTGGGAATGTTTTCCCGCACCATGAGTTCTTTGGCAAACGATTTGCTGGATTCAATAAGAGCCGCATTCCGAGTGGGGCCAAAAATCCGTAAGTGCGATTTTCGGAATTCGTCGGCGATGCCGAGGGAGAGCGGCAGCTCGGGTCCGACCACCGTGAGGTTGATCTCGTGGGTTTGGGCAAAGTGCTTAAGCCCTTCAATGTCATCGACCTGAAGTGGCACACATTCGGCTACCTGGGCGATCCCCGCGTTGCCAGGGGCACAAAAGAGTTTCCCCACACGTGGCGATTGGGCAAGCTTCCATGCCAGAGCATGCTCACGGCCACCGTTGCCTATGATTAATATGTTCACCGGAAAAATTTGTGCCTCCCGTCATCCCTTCAACATATGGAGGTCAGGAACATTGCCCCAGCCTGCTTACTTTTACCTAGGCTATGCCCTGATGATCGCTTCCACCACCATTTCATCACGAATCCAGAAAGCCGAAAAGAGACGAAACAACAGAATAAAGCACCTGCCAAGTGAGAACAAATGACTACAGAAGATGGTGAAAAATGTCGAGGTTGGATCTGTTAATGACGGAAGTGGCGCATGCCCGTCATAATCATGGCCATCTTATGCTCATCAACGGCTTGGATGATCTCCTTATCCCGAATAGACCCTCCTGGCTGAATTACGGCAGTAATCCCTGCGCTTGCGGCGGCATCAATGCCATCACGAAATGGGAAAAAGGCATCGGAAGCCATCACGCACCCTTTGATGGGAAGATTCGCTTTCATTTGAGCCAGTTTCACCGAATCAACCCGGCTCATTTGGCCGGCGCCAATGCCGACGGTTTGAGTCTGCGTGGCAAAGACAATAGCATTGGACTTGACGTGCTTGCAGACTTTCCATGCAAAATCGCAGGCTTGATACTCATAGTCAGTCGGCTGCCGTTCACTAGGCATGGATAATTCACCCATCTCACGCAACGACCCAAGATCACGGTCCTGCACTAAGATCCCGCCCACAATTTTTTTCATGTCCAACCCATCCCGTTGAGCACTTTCCAACGCACCCACCGCTAACAACCTCAAGTCTTTTTTCCGTTGAAGTTCAGCCAGGGCCTCTTCCGAAAATGCCGGCGCAATCAATACCTCCACAAACGTAGAGGTGATTTCTTTGGCCATGGCCAGATCGACGTTTCGATTACAGGCAATGACCCCGCCAAAAGCGGAGACCGGATCCGTTTCTCGCGCCCGGACATAGGCTTCCACCGGCATATCCCCGATGGCGACCCCGCAGGGATTATTGTGTTTGACGATGACGACCGCCGTTTCATCAAACTCCTTCACCAGTTCCAATGCCGCATTCGCATCCAAGTAATTATTGTAGGACATGGCTTTGCCATGAAGTTGCTTGGCCTGACAAAGCGAGGCTTCTTTAGTCTGCCGGTCCCGGTATACCGCACCGGCCTGATGCGGATTCTCTCCATACCTTAGATCTTCGATCTTTTCATACGACAGACACAACAACGAAGGGAATTTTTGCTCTGAGGTGTCGGCTAACTTGGAGGTGAGATAATTGGCGATCAGGCTGTCATACCTGGCGGTATGGTCAAAGACCTTTTTGGCTAACTCGCGTCGCAAGCCTAACGAGACCGTTCCCGACTGCAAGGCCTCCAAGACCCGCTCATAATCCTGAGGATCGACCACCACCAGGACATCTTCATGGTTCTTGGCCGCCGATCGGAGCATGGACGGTCCTCCGATATCAATGTTTTCAATGGCTTCTTCAAACGTACAGCCAGGCTTCGCAATGGTCGCTTCAAATGGGTAGAGATTGACGATCACGACATCAATGGGCTCAATTCCCTGCTCTTGCATTTGTCGCACATGGGCATCCACCGAACGCCGCCCCAATAACCCACCATGAATCTTCGGATGTAACGTTTTCACCCGTCCGTTCAAGATTTCAGGAAACCCGGTGTAATCTGCCACCTCGGTCACGGCAACGCCAGCGTCCCGGAGCATCTTGGCGGTTCCACCTGTCGACAAAATATCCGCATCAAGTGCCGCCAACCCCTTGGCCATTTTCTCTAGACCGGTTTTATCGGATACGCTAATCAGCGCCTTTCCCAATTTTGCCATGTGTTCTCCTGCCACGCGTCTTCGTTGATGGGTAAAAAAGGAAAGTCAGCTTAGCAAATGACCTGAGGAACTTCAACGAATCCTGAAGATCATGCCCCAAGGACCAGCACCCTATTTCTGCTCGTTCCCCTAGTCCACACCAGCGAGATTTTCTTTTGCGAATCTCGAAGTTTTGATGTTTCAGCACCCTCATTTTCTTTTAAACCTCGCATTAGGAAGAGGCTTATTTTCATCCACAACATATTTCTTCATACACCCATAAAGCCAAATTCCGATTCTGCCGAAATAACATATTGAAAGCCGGTTCGAAATAATGGCAGTACCATCATTTTGGACACCCCCTCTGTCTTTTTGGTTTCGATAAAAAATTTTCTCATCACATGGTACGCGAAAAGGAGAGCCATGAGTACCAGGGGATCGCTGCATGTTCTCCCATATTCTGGCCGGGGAACGCCACCTGTGGCTTAAGGCGACAAGCAAAATTTCACCATACTCACGAGTCATATCCCGTTTCGATCTGTTAACAGCACGGTAAGAACTCTCACAGTCATAAGGATTCATCGATGGATTTCGCCCTGATGTTCATGGTGTTGGTGGTATATCTTGCACTCGGTGCCATTATGCTCACAGTAAGCCTGAGCCCTAAAACGAAAAATAAAAAAGAAGAAACCCGGATCCAGGGCACGAGCTTCATTCCATCACAAATGTTCATGGGTACCGATGGCGTTGGAGGCATTGCTGTCAACGACCAAACGCTCAAAATTTGCCTGTTACATAGTGCTGCTGTCCCTCCACGATTGATTCATATTTCAAGCCTGGTCGGTTCGTTCTTAGTGAAAAATGGAGAAGTCCTTAGGGAAACGTTACGAACTTTCCCAAAATCTCTCATTTCATTTCAAGAACTCATGCACCCAAACGCGGAAAGACTCATCAAAAGTTGGCAGAATTCCCCTTCCCAAAAGGACAACCAGCGTATCGACCTCATGGTGTGGATTCACGATGAAGACGAACCGTTCCATGTTGTGAATTTCCTCAATATGGAAACCAAAGAAGGGGGCATTCTCTTTGAAAAATCCTTAGATACGGCAACACATTGGCACAAGGTTTTGAATGGACTCATACTACAAGCCGACCAGCTCGCGTGTCTTCAGATGGGATCGGACCAGGATGACACAGAACAGCCGACAAAGGACTCTGCTTTAACAAGCGCAGCCTCATAGATTCCGCGCTCCTGTCTCACCCGCCGTATCCTCATAATCCATAGCTCCTCTCTTCCCCACTTCCTCAAATCCCTGTTTTTTTTGTTCGTCAAGAATTGACAGCGTTGTCCGTACCCCTACCCATTCGTGAATACTGGATCTGACCTACTCAGCTCTTTCAGGATTTCCAAAAATCACTTGTAATTTTTGCAGCATAGATTCCCCACGCAATCCACAAGCACCACAAAAAGAGCGTGGGAAACGCACCCCTTCAAATGGGGAATGGCGTAGGCAGCCACTTTGACGTTCGCTACATCTTAATGCACATTGGGCGACTCCTGATGCCGTTTCCATTCATCTTTCAAGCAAGGAAATCTTTCTCTCATGCCGCCGTCGCGTGAATTCACCGTAGTCAAATATGTGGTGATAGGTATTGGCATTCTTCTGTCCTATGCATTGGCGTCAGAGTGGAACACCTTCTCCTTTTCCCAAGAACCCGATCTTCTTCAAGCCATCCAAAATCGGAATTTGCCCCTGGTTCAGAAGCTGGTCGTTCAAGGATCCGATGTCAATCTGCGCACACCACAAGGAGCGACGCCTCTCCATTTTTCCGCAAGATCCGGGCAATTTACGATTACTCGTCTTCTGTTACAAAAAGGAGCAGACCCTGAGGCGATTTATCAGTCTGAATGGACACCTCTCCATTTCGCCGCGAAGGGAGGACATGTGGATATCGCCGATCTCCTCCTCCAGCACGGTGCGCCCGTAGATGGCTTTGAAGGAAACATCACGCCCCTCCACATTGCCGTGCAAGAGCATCACCACCGGATGGCGGCTTTTCTGTTAGCTCGCGGCGCAACGGTCCAATCCTCATTTAAGGAAGGCTGGACTGCGCTGCACATCGCCGCACAAACCGGAGATGCCGACATGACTCGCCTACTTCTGGATTCCGGCGCGCCGATCGATGCCACCAATGCCATTGGCATCACGCCCCTCCATTCCGCCGCTCTCTCCGGCCAACGGAAGCTGACTCACTATCTGCTGTCACGTGGAGCCACCTGCTCTCTTCCCTCCCAACCACTCCACAGCTCCACGTCTGCCACATTCGGTCAACTGTATGCGGCTCTACAGGAAGTCTTCCAGCACTGTCCACACACCTCTAACTCCCATTCTTGCAGTGATTGCTAAAGCAATCTCAGATCAGAAATCGTGCTCAGCACAACATCTGCAAGCACGTATTATTTCCCTGATTTTTCTTAATTTAAGGGGTGTGACCTTGTTTTGGATTTTGGTTGTATAAAGTGGTATAAATATATTGGGAGTATTTGAATGGAAACCTTAAGTGAATTCCTCCGAAAACAAAAAGCAGCTGAGAATCCTGAAGAGCGCGCACAACGCCAAAAAGTATGGCTATCGGCTCTGGACAAGCTGTTTAAAAAAATTCGATCATGGCTTGCAGAAGCGGAAAAGGAAAATTTGATCGAGATAAGCATTCAGCAGGTAAATCATATTGAAGAAAGCCTTGGCACAATGCAGGTTCCTCGCCTAACACTGAAAGTGGATCACAAAACAATTATTTTAAAGCCAATTGGTGCAACAATAATTGGCGCAGATGGTCGAGTAGATATGGTGACTACAAAAGGAACTTTTATGTTCCTATACCTGGCTGACCAGGACAAGTGGGTACATGGGTCTGGAACGAGACCATCTGAATTCCGTGAATTAACTGAAACAATCTTTACTGATCTCCTCAAACGCGTTCTAGCGTGAATGATCTTGAAGCAATCCTCCACGCTTATCAGGCCTCCATTGATTGCCTGAATATAGTTGGCGACTTACTTGCCAAATCAACAAAAGGAAAAACATTCCACAATACGATCTTCTTCGGTAAATCTCCGAATGAGGCTCAGGAACTTCTTGCTTTTAGCAAAGAAGAGCAGTCTGATTCCACGATCCTTTCCCTACTCTCCGGATTTGAGAAACTAGTTTTCTACCATCTCGTAACACCCCTGCCAATAAAAGCATCGAGCAAAGATGGTTATAGCGGCCTGAACGATGCCATCAAACAATATGAGAGCCAGGTTTCAACACCTACTTACAATAACGTCCAACGTCTCTGCAGTTATAGGCATTGGGTCGCCCACGGGAAAAGGTGGGAAAAACCTAGTTCTGCTGATCCGGCAAACACTTACAAATGTCTCATCGAATTCATGAATCAAGCGTCTATCCTGTAATTAAACTCATTGTCCTAAGTCCTGGGAGTCTTTCTCTTCTTATTTCTGAAACGTTAGGAAATCTTAGATTGTGCAAACCGGATTTTTGGAGTCTCCAGAGTCCATTTTTCTCTTGTTTGTACATTTAACAAAAGTCCACTTAAACGATTGCGAGGATCTAAAACATACCTTGGAAAATCCAGAAATTTCCGCTTCCGGGAGAGGATCCAGTCACCGAACAGCTATCAAAAAATTTCCTGGTGATGAAAAGTCGAAATCGGTATTCCCTGCATGAGTTGGATATACCTTGCTCTGTTGGCGGCACTCAGCGAATCCCTGAAAGACCTACTGAGTAAGCGGGGATTGCGATCCGTCTCCCCTCAACTGGTGGCTTTAGCCGCTGGTGCGACTCCCATTCCCATACTTCTGAGCATTGTACTGTTCACGAATTCAGTCCCTTTGCTGGGCCCCAGGTATGGGTGGGCACTGCTCATTGGAGGAACATTGAATATCATGGCCCTGTTCCAATTCATGAGGGCCTTACAAAGTTCTGATCTGTCCCTGGCCATTCCCTTCGTTTCCTTTACTCCTCTTTTTTTATTGATCACCTCACCTTTCCTGGTCGGGGATATCCCAACGACACAGGATATCGTGGGCATCTTCTGTATTGTGGGGGGAGCGTATGTCCTACACATTCAGTCAATACACCATGGTCTCCTTGCGCCATTGTTGGCAATCTTCCGGGAACCGGGTCCAAGGCGAATGCTTTCCGTGGCGTTCATATATAGCCTCACGTCGAATTTTGACAAAATCGGCGTGCAGAATTCCTCTCCTCTCTTTTGGAGCCTCTCCATTTCCAGCGTGATGACGATCGGATTTGTGTTCTTGCTACGATTCCTGCCGGCACAGAATATTGCCGCTCCTCGCCGGACCACTCTCAGCATCCTTTTGCTCGTCGGCCTCTTTCAGACCATAGGCCTCCTCGTTCACAATACCGCTCTCAGTCTGGGACCGGTTCCTTCTGTCATCGCCATAAAGCGATCGAGTATTCTCTTCGCCGTCATGTGGGGATATTTATTTTTGAAGGAAAAATACGTATGGGAGCGGTTAGTCGGTGCAGTCTTAATGATGATCGGAGTTGTCGTATTAGGTTTCGGTCAAACGGACTAATCTTGTCGGCCCGACAACAAACCGAAAGACAGAAGTTGATTAGTACAACCGAGAGTTATTTCAGGGAGAGAGAGGAAAGTTCTGCAACCGAAACCAGCGGACCTGGAAAGATCCCGAGCAAAACCACACCGGCAACGGCGCAGGCCAACACAAACGATACCTGGGGAGAAAGGACCAATCGCGTATGCAATTCCTGTTCGGAAGATGGCTCACGCATATACATCACCATGACAATGCGCAAATAGAAAAAAGCTGAAATGGCGGCAAAGATTAATCCAATGATTGCCAGCCATGCCAACCCGGCATTAACCGCCGCCATGAAAAGATACAGCTTCCCAATGAACCCGGCGGTGGGAGGAATACCCGCCAACGACACCATAAACACCAACATGAGAAACGCGCCACCCTTATGTCGCTTGGCCAATCCGGTGAAGTCTTCTATTTCCTCGCCTTCGAGGCCACCCTTCCGCAAAATGGCCACCATGGAAAATGCCCCTATCGTCATAAACGAATAAATGGCCAGATAGAGCATCAGGCTCGAAACGCCCTGAGACGAAACCGCCCCTTCTATCCCGGCCCACCCGGCGACCACGACACCAATCAATGCATAACCCGCATGGGCAATGCTGGAATAGGCCAGCATCCGTTTCACGTTGGTCTGAACAATGGCCACAAGATTGCCAAGGGCCACCGTGATAATACAGATAACCAGGATCAACAGATTCCAATCCGGTTTGATTCCACCGAAGGCTTCCAGAAGAACACGAAGGAACGCGGCAAAGCTGGCCGCCTTGGAAGCCACCGCCATAAACGCCGTCACAGACGTCGGGGCCCCTTCATACACATCAGGCGTCCACATATGAAAAGGCACTGCCGCAACTTTAAATCCAAATCCCACGATCAGCAGCATGAGCGAAATAAAAACCAACGGGTCATCGATCCCGCGCCCATTAACCACCGCTGCGATTTCCACCAGCCGCGTACTTCCAGTGACACCGAAAATAATCGAAATCCCATAGAGCAAAATTCCTGAGGAAAAGGCTCCCAACACAAAATATTTAGCCGAAGATTCGATTGACCGCAGCTCAAATCGCTTGAACCCGGCCATAATATAGAGGGTAATCGACATCAGTTCGATTCCCAGATAGATCGTGAGCAAATCAGCCCCCGATACCATCACCATCATGCCGGTCAAGGCCAACAGGACAAATGCGTAGTATTCCGCAAGTTGGATCTTTTCCTCTTTGAGGTACCCCATTGACAGTAAAATGGTCAGACCACTCACAAGATACAGCAACATTTTCCAAAATACGGCATACGAATCCACGACCACTAAATCACTGAAGGCCATCACCCGGTCACCAAACCCGGTCACCGTCACCACGCTGCCGACTACCAGAATGCCGAGACTCATCCAGGCCAGGAGATCTTTTTTGTGTGCAGGCGTAATGGGATCAAGAACGAGAATCAGACAGGCCATGCCCACAATGAGCAATTCAGGAAGAATGAGAACAAGATCGGCGAGAGGAAGCGTCATGGGGCAACATCACCCTTCATGATGAGCCGATGCCGGGATGGCTCGGCCGTCATCGCCAGGGTGTGACCTCGGCCATCTCCCCCCCCCTGAACCACGACTGATGTGGATTGAGACGCGATGACCCGCTCCACGCTCACATGCATCACATCCAACAAGGGTTTCGGATAGAGTCCGATCCAAAATACCAACACCACCAACGGAACCAGCATGCCGAATTCACGGACATTCAAATCAGTTAATTTGGGGAGCATCTGCGGAGAGGCCGGCCCATAGATCATCCGTTGCACCAAATACAAAATATAGGCGGCAGCCAAAATAATCCCCAAAGCCGCGAGAGTACCTGTCAGTTTGCTCCAGGCAAAGGTGCCAACCAGGACTAAAAATTCTCCGACAAAACTGTTCATGCCTGGAAGGCCAACCGACGACAACGCAAAAATCACAAAAAATGTTGCGTATTTGGGCATTGCGTTCGCCAACCCGCCATTATCGGTAATTTGTCGGCTATGCGTCCGTTCGTAAATGATGCCCACACACATAAAGAGCGCGCCGGTCGTAATGCCATGGTTGATCATCTGAAGGATTGCACCTTCAATACCCTGGGCATTTAACGCAAAGATTCCCAGGGTGACAAACCCCATGTGACTGACACTGGAATAGGCAATAAGTTTCTTGAGGTCCGATTGCGCTAACGCCATATAGGCGCCATAAATAATGGCGATGACCGACAGGGTCATGATGAAGGGGGTATACGCAACCGAGGCATCAGGCAACATGGGCAAGGAAAATCGTAAAAACCCATAGGTTCCCATCTTGAGCAAGACACTTGCGAGAATGATGCTCCCGGCAGTGGGGGCTTCAACATGGGCGTCAGGGAGCCACGTATGAAAAGGAAACATGGGGACTTTCACCGCAAACGCGGCAAAGAAGGCCCAGAACAAGAGGGATTGCAACCCAGGAGCATAGGACGCGTGCGTTAAGGCCAAAATATCAAAGGTTCGCCCACCTTCAAAAAACAGCACCAGAATCGCTACCAGGAGCAAGATACTCCCGGCCAGGGTATACAGGAAAAACTTGATCGCCGCATAGACCCGGTTCGGCCCACCCCAGACGCCAATCAGGAGATACATGGGAATCAGCATGGTTTCCCAAAACACATAAAACAGCACAAAATCCAAAGCCGCAAACACGCCGATCGTCGCGGTCTCCATCACCAACAGACTGATCAGGAATTCTTTCATTCTGGTTTGAACCGACGTCCAGGAGACAAGGATACAAAGAGGAGTGAGAAAGGTGGTTAAGAGGACAAGCGGCATGCTGATCCCATCCACACCCAGTGAATAATGAATGGCGGGAGAATCGATCCAAAGATGCTTTTCCACAAATTGCATGCCTGCCTGAGCATTGTCGAACGCAACCCACAGAGGCAATGAGACCAGCAAGGTCAAAATGGAGACCGTCAACGCAATAGCCCGTGAAAGTGCCTCGTGAGCGAGCAAGACCGCGACCACTCCGAGCAGCGGGAGGATCAGCACGATCGTGAGCCAGGGAATCCCTCCTGTGGGAATGATCATCTCAGTCACGATTGAAAGATCTCCTGCCATACGGGTGTCTGTTGAACCATCACGAAAATCCCATCATACGCTCGGCCATACATACTAATAAAAGATCATCGCACCTAAAATAACCGCCGCGCCGACAGTCATGGCCAGCGCATAATTCTGTGCTTGTCCGCTTTGAAGTCTTCGCGTCACCCATCCTCCCCAGGCCACGGCTCGCGCCACTCCATTGACCGCACCATCAATCACCGCAATATCCACCCGTTTCCATAACCGATCCGCAAGATTCAATGTTGGCATGACCACGGTCCGGTCATAGGCTTCATCCACAAACCATTTATTCAAAGAGAACTGATACAGCGATCGCCACTGATTTGCCAAACGGTCCGGCAAGCCCGGCGACTTGACATAGACCCAATAGGCGCCCGCAATCCCTAACAGGCCCATTGCGGTAGCCGTCACCATAATGCCCATGGACGCAGATCCTTCGTGATGACCTCCACCACCCTCGGCAGCGGGAAATGCGGGAGCCAAAAATTCTGGAATTCCGATGTACCCTGCGAGAATACTCAGCACGGCAAGAATCAGAAGAGGAAACGTCATCGCTTTTGACGGTTCATGCACATGCTTGGCATGGTGAGGATCCACTCGGGATTCTCCCCAAAATGTCACAAACACCAATCGAAAACTGTAAAAAGCCGTCATGAGAGCCGTCAGCAATCCTAAGACGGCCAGAACTTTACCAAGGCCACTAGCCATCCAGGCAGCCAGGAGTAATTCATCTTTACTGAAATATCCCGCAGTGAGAGGAAAACCGGACAGCGCCAGAGCCCCAATGAGAAAGGTCCAATACGTCACGGGCAGCTTATCCTTGAGTCCACCCATATGTTTCATATCTTGTTCATGATGAAGAGCAATAATCACCGACCCACACCCGAGGAATAACAAGGCCTTAAATGCACCATGGGTCAGAAGATGATACATTCCGGCAATATAGCCACCCAGCCCACAAGCCATCATCATGTAGCCGAGTTGACTGAGCGTGGAATAGGCCACAACCCGTTTGATATCGGTTTGCGTCAACGCGATGGTCGCGCCAATAAACATCGTGGCTCCACCCACCACTGCCACCACATCCATAGCCACGGGAGAAAGGTTAAATAACGGAGCAAATCTGGCAACCATAAAGACTCCTGCTGTCACCATTGTCGCGGCATGGATGAGTGCTGATATCGGAGTGGGACCCTCCATTGCATCCGGCAACCACACATGTAGAGGCACTTGAGCAGATTTTCCAACCGCCCCAACGAATAACAACAGGCAGATCAAGGTCATCACCGATATTTCCCAATGACCTCCGACAGAACCAAGAAGATTCACCAGGTCACCAGACTTTTGATCCAACTGAGGAAACACCTCCTGATAGTGCAAACTGCCGAAGGTGATAAAGACCAGCAGAATACCCAACATGAATCCGAAGTCCCCGACTCGATTCACCAGAAACGCTTTGGTGGCCGATGCCCTGGCTGACTCGCGCTCATACCAATGGCCGATTAACAGGTAGGAGCAAAGACCCACGGCTTCCCAAAAAACAAACAGTTGAAGGAAATTATCGGACATCACCAACATCAACATCGAAAAGGTAAAGAGCGCGATATTGCTAAAAAATCTGGCGTAGCCAGGCTCTCCATGCATGTAGCCAATCGTATAGACATGGACTAGCGAACTCACAATGGTGACAAGCAACAACATCGCGACCGTGAGCTGATCGATGAATAACCCTAAGGCAATATGAAGATTTCCCGAATCCGCCCACGTATAGAGAGGTATCTGAAGCGTCTGACCACCCGACACGTCGACAAGCGCCATGATGGAAAGAAGGAACGACCCTAGGACGGCAGGCACGGCCACCCAATGGCTTCGGTCTTTGATCCAATGGCCGAACAGCCCGAGGATGACAAAGGCCAGGAGTGGGAGGAGAGGAATTAAGGCGTAGAGCATCGCCTTACCATTTCAGCAACCGGAAGTCGTCAATGTTGGTACTGGACGAATGCCGATAGAGCGCGATGATAATCGCCAGCCCCACCGCAACCTCCGCAGCAGCCACGGTAAGCGCAAAAAACACGAACACCTGTCCGGAAAGATTACCCAAATAGGAAGAAAAGGCCACAAAATTAATATTTGTGGCATTCAACATCAACTCAATGGATAATAAAATGATGATGATATTACGACGAATGAGTACTCCCACCAAACCGATTGAGAATACGATTCCGCTCAGCACAAGGTAGTAGCTCACTGGAACGTCCATTAACCCTTGGCCTCCAATATCCCCTTTTTGGTGAGGATAACCGCACCTACCATCGCCACCAAGAGAATGAGAGACGCGATTTCAAATGGAAATAGATACGTGGAATACAGGAGCTCACCGATCGATTCCGTATTGCCCTGAGTCAAATGGGCCGGTTCTCTCGGATCAGGGAGGTTCGCACCCAATGAGGATTCACCTTTCACCACCAGCAGGACCGCCTCTGCAAAGACCATACATCCCAGAAAGAGGCCTACGGTCAATTGGTGGTGAAAATGTACCTCACCCTTCAAATTGAGCAACATCACCACAAAAAGATAGAGCACCAGAATGGCGCCCGCATACACCAGGATTTGAATCACGGCCAGGAATTCCGCATGCAACGTGACAAAAAGCCCGGCGACGTGAAAGAACATGACCAGGAGCGCCAGAGCACTGAACACCGGACTCCTCAGGGCCACGACGAGAGCCGCCGTTACCACAATCACACTGGCAAAATAGAAAAAAACTATCGTTCCCATCACCGGTTCATTCAAAATTTTTGGCGATATTCTTTGGCCGGCATGTGGACCGAGTGCACCGCCAGGCCATAACGACTACAATTCTTTTTGCGGAATCTCTTTAAACCCGACGTTAAAATAGGCCACATTGGGATGTTGAAATTCGAGTCGCTTTTCCCGAACTGGAAAGTTGCGATCGCCAATAGCCAGAAGCTGCTCCTTATTTAATTGAAGCTGACGCTTATCATAGACCGCCCATTCATACTCCTGAGTCATGCCCAACGCATCAACCGGACATGCCTTCACGCACAACCCGCAAAACAAGCATCGGGTCATGTCCATGTAATATTCCTTGGAATACCGCTTCGTGGGTTCTCCCGGTACCTCGGCACTCACCACACGGATGACACGGGAGGGACAAGCCGCCTCACATAAATCACATCCCACGCACTTTTCCGTTCCATCATCGTAGCGCAGCAACGCCAACATGCCGCGATAGTTGGACGGTAACTGTTTCTTCTCGTGCGGGTATTGTAAGGTGATCGGCTTATAATGAAGGAAATGGGATAAGGTGGCCTTCATCCCTAACGCAATCTCATAAAATAGAAGCGTTTTGACCCACTCCTTGAGTTTCATACCATTCAACCTTCTTAGCTCCCAGGAAAAAGAAATGCAACAATCGACGTCACCACAATATTAGCCAACGCGATGGGAAGCAGGACCTTCCACCCGAATCGCATGAGCTGGTCATATCGTAATCGCGGTAATGTGGCCCGGATCCAAAAAAAGAAAAAGAGGAAAAACGCCACTTTGAGGACAAACCACATGATGCCCTCAATCCAGAGGAGATGGCCCACCCCGATGTACTCCATAAGAGTGCCTGGATAGGGAGGATGCCAGCCACCAAAAAACAAGACAGTGGCCACGCAAGACACCAAAATCATATTGCCGTATTCGGCGAGAAAGAAGAATGCGAATCGCATGCCGCTATATTCCGTAAAGAATCCGGCCACTAACTCACTTTCCGCTTCCGGCAAATCAAACGGGGTCCGATTCGTTTCCGCTACTGCAGAAATAATAAACACGATGAACGCCAGGGCTTGAGGGAACCCCCCTCCTCCGAAAAAGTACCAGTTCCAAAATCCTCCGGCCTGCGCATTGGTAATCGTCACGAGACTCAAGGAGCTTGAAAGGAGCAACACGCCGACAATTGAAAGCCCCACATTCAATTCGTAACTAATCAACTGGGCCGCAGACCGCAGGCCTCCCAGAAGGGAATACTTACTGTTTGATGACCACCCGCCCAAAATAATGCCGTATGCCCCGATTGAAGCAAACGCCAGAATATAGAGAACGCCAACATTGATGTCGGTAATCACAAACGGTTTAAAGTTGACGCCGCCGACATCAACCGTCCAATCCGGGCCAAATGGAATCACCGCGAATCCGATGAGGGCAGGAACTAATGACAACACCGGCGCCATGCTAAACATGAACTTATTCGCTCCGGCCGGGATGATGTCTTCTTTGAAAAAGAGCTTTAAGCCGTCGGCGACCGGTTGCAAGATGCCATAAGGCCCGACTTCCATGGGCCCCATCCGATCCTGCATCCAACCCAATACCTTCCGTTCCAGGAGGGTGAGTGCTGCGACAGTCAGAAGCACCGCCACCATCACCACGCCAATCTGGCTTAACGTTAAGGCAAATCGAATTCCCGTATCCATGCCGAATTCACTCCTCTCCTCTATATACCGACCCACATGCTGAGAACCGCCTCATGTTCCCACCACTTTTTCAACACGAACGCGAGTCGCCTTGCAATACGGCACCTGCGTTTCCGAATCAACACTATAGGACAAGAGACGGCGGACCTCCTCATCAAAATGCTCGGGAAACATCACGACTCCCTGCGGGATTCGCTCACGAAGCCCGACCGAGGTGCTCACCTCACCCAAACGATTGCTCACCTTCACGATGTCCCCTTCACCAATACCACGTCGCGCGGCGTCTTCCGGATGCAGATAGAGTTTGCCGTTCGCTTCAACTTGCAGTAAGCCTTTGGCCTTTCGCGAAAATTTCCCGGAATGAAACAAGGATTGCGAAATCTGCAAGATCATGTCTTCCGCACCAGCAGCGGCATCCTCTGTCGGCAATTGATACCGCGTGGCAAAATCCAGCTGATAATCGGTCTTGAGATATCGGGAGATGGCCTTGGAATCAGGTTGAGCGGGCAAGGGGGCAGGGCCCAAGGTACGCGTACCAGGGAGGAGATTGTGTATTTCTTTGCCAATGTCCTTGACGTCTCCATATTCCATCGGATCATTCATCATCACCGACAGCGCGGAAAACACTTCCCAGTCCGGCCGACTTTCCCCAACCAGATCAATGGCTTTTCGTACTGACTGAATATGCCCTTCCGTGTTGGTAAACGTTCCGTCCTTTTCGGCATAGGAACAGGCTGGCAGAACGACATGAGCTTGCTGGGCCGTTTCGGTGAGAAACAATTCCTGACACACCAGGAACTCAAGCTTCTCCAATGCCGAATGAATGCCCGAGGACGGAGGCAAGGAGGCCAGGGGATTTTCACCAACCACAAACAGGGCTTTGAGTTTGCCGTGTTGCGCATCTTCAATCATCTGTGGGAGTGATGAGCCTGGTGTGTCGGGAATTGGCCGACCCCACGCTTGCGCCAGGCGTGTCCGCACATCCGGGTCACCGAGGGATTGTCCACCAGGCAATACCGACCCTGTTCCCCCCATTTCGAAGGCTCCTTGATCATTATTTTCTTCTGCCAGGGGAGCAAGGCCACAGCCGGGTTTAGTGAGTTTTCCCGTGACCAATAACAGGTCCAACAAATTCATGGTCATTCCGAATCCACCCACCGATCGCAGGACTCCCGGTCCGACAAGAATCACGACCTTCTGTCCTTTGGCAAACACCTGGGCAGCCTGCGTAAACATATCCGAAGCCAATCCGGTTTGCGCGTGAATCGCATCCCAGGATAAGGCTTTCAGTCTGGCAGTCATGTCGTTGACATAAGACTCGGCGTTGGCCTGAAGTTCCGAATCCACCATTTCCTGATCAACCACAGCTTTCAGCATGCCCAAAACCGCCACGGCATAGGCGGTCGGTTTGACGCCCAGATGATGGTGGGCCAGATTCACAATATTGCTGATGCTCCCAATAGCAGGTTCCAACGCTTCAATGGTGATGAGCTTCGCCCCTCGCCGCTTCACCGCTTCTTTGACCTTCAACCCTGTAATAGGATTGGTTTCGGTAATATTGGTCCCGACAAGTAAGAGGGTATCTGCGGATAGAATATCGTCAAAGTTCACGGCCCAACGATGAGTGCCTTGCACTCGTTGCATGGCATGCACCGCATTCAGGTGGCCATACCGCACACTACTATCAATCCGGTTGGTCCCCACCACGCCGCGCATGAATTTCTGAAAAACATAGATATCTTCATTCGTACATCGTCCCGTAATTAATCCGCCAATTGCATCGGGACCGTACTTGGCTTTGATCTCCAATAATCGTTGTCCAACCAACTCCAGGGCCTCTTCCCATTGCACCGACTGAAAATCATTCCCTTGACGAATGAGGGGTGAGGTCAGGCGATCTGGATGAACGCTGACATGATAGCCAAAGTAGCCTCGGGCACAGAGGTCACCATTATTTCGTCCGGCCCCGTGAGTGGAATTCACTTCGATTAAGTCATTACTCTTGGTTTGAAAGGTAATTTGGCACCCATCTCCACAATAACCACAAACAGATTCAGTCCGCTTTAGCATCCATGGACGAAATTCATACATAGAGACTCGACTGGTAATGGCTCCGACCGGACAAATCTGGATACATCCACCACAAAACTCACAATCCAGTTCATGGGCCCCGAAGGCTTTAATTTCCGTCATGGTGCCGCGTCCCACAGGCGCCAAGGCTTTCACATCCATGACCTGATCACAATAGCGCACGCATCGCAAACATTGGACACACCGGTTCATCTGCGTTTCAATCAGCGGACTGAAATAATCCTTCGGAAAGACCCGTTTGAGTTCCTTAAATCCGCTGGTCGTCGCAGTGTATTCATGGGAAAAGTCCTGAAGATCGCAGCGCCCGCCTTGATCGCAGACGGGACAATCCAACGGGTGATTGGCCAAAATAAAATCCAACACCGATTTACGGGCGTCCTGCACCACCGAGGATGAAGCCGATTTCACCACCATGCCCTCCGCCACTTGGGTACTACAGGAGGTTTGCAACCGGGGCATTTTTTCAATTTCCACTAAACACATCCGGCAATTAGCGTCTGGGGTCAGTTTCGGGTGATAGCAAAAGTGCGGCACCATAACGCCAACCTGCCGCGCAGCCTCAATGACCAGCGTCCCTTTGGCAACCGTTGCCGATTTTCCATCGATCGTCAGCGAAATCATGTCTGGGGTTGGAGTTGGAGTTGTTGCCATTTTGATTACACTCAATGCGTCAAAACTGGAATTTCCTTGTTGCGAGGCATTGTCTCTTGAGCCTCACGAATAAGAGCCTCATATTCCCCACGCCAATGGTGCAGCGTGCTCACAATGGGAGATACGGCCGCATCACCAAACGCGCAGACCGTCCGGCCAGGGATATTTCCGCAGAGTTCATCAAGGACCCCAATATCTTCAGGACGACCTCGTTTGTTCCAGATCCGCTGAAGAGTCTGAACCAGCCAGGAAGTTCCTTCCCGGCAGGGGGTACATTTTCCACACGATTCATGATAGAAAAATTCCATCAATCGCAGAGCGGCCCAAACCATATTCGTGCCTTCTTCCATCACCGTGACACCGCCGGATCCCAGCATAGACCCCGCTAAAGCCACTGACTCAAAATCCATTTTCACATCTAAATGATCAGGCGTCAGAAATGGAGCTGATGCTCCCCCAGGGATAAAAGCCTTGAGGGGCTTATCCGATCGCATACCCCCGCCCAAATCATAAATTAATTCACGGAAGGTGATGCCCATGGGCGTCTCATAATTACCAGGCCGCTTCACATGTCCGCTTAAACAAAACACCCTCGTTCCGCAACTTTTCGGCGGAGAGCCAATCGAGGCAAACCACTCTCCCCCTCGATTGATAATATGAGGAATATTCGCCATCGTCTCGACGTTATTCACCACAGTGGGGTTTTGATACAACCCATGCGTCGCAGGAAACGGCGGCTTAAAGCGAGGCATGCCCCGTTTGCCCTCTAACGATTCGAGAAGTGCCGTTTCTTCCCCACAAATATAGGCTCCGGCACCAAGGTGAACATAGATATTGATCCTCAACCCGCTCCCGAGAATGTTGTCGCCCAGATACCCGGCCGCATAGGCCTCCTGAAGAGCCTGTTCCAGAATCTTTGCGCCGAGACGAAACTCTCCCCGAATGTAGATGTAAGCCGTTTGTGCGCCAATAGCGAAACAGGTAATGGCCATCCCTTCCAGCATTTGATGCGGATCACGTTCCATAAGTTGCCGGTCTTTAAATGTCCCCGGTTCGCTTTCATCCGCGTTACAGCACAGATATTTCGGACCAGGATGATTCTTCGGAATGAACCCCCATTTCACGCCGGTGGGGAACCCGGCTCCCCCACGACCGCGAAGACCTGACTTTTTTACCACCTCAATCACCTGATCGGGCTGCATATCCTTGAGAACGGTCCGGAGAGCTTGGTACCCACCGGTCCCTTCATAGTCGGCCAACGAACCGGTGTATCCCGGTTGTTCCATATTCTTCAATAAGATTTTTTCGTAAGTGGCCATAAAGACACTGTTTCGTGAACGGGCAGTTATTGATAACCCATGAATCGCTTATCCACGACTATTCCCTGAAAAAGACTTCTGTCATTTAGTAAGGGGCTGAGGATACATGAAGGGTCCTGTTTTAAGCGAACAGGTTCCATCTCGTTTCAAATCGTCCAGGACGCGACCGACCTTTTCCTCGGATAATTGCTCATAATAGTCATCATTCACTTGCATCATAGGACCTGTACCACAGGACCCAAGGCACTCCACCACGCTGAGGGTAAAGAGGTTATCTGCCGTTGTCTGACCCTGTGCAATGCCCAGTTTTTTCTGGATCCATACCACCACATCATCAGATCCGACTAACGCACACATAAGCGATTTGCACACTTGAAGATGAAACTTCCCGATCGGCTTGAGATTGAACATGGTATAAAACGTGACGGTCTCAAACACTTGTGCCGGAGTCAAACCCAAAATTTTGGCAATCTCCTGCATGGCCGATTCACTCACAAATCCCTCTTCCCGCTGCGCCAGGTTCAATAACGGCAACAACGCCGATCGCTTTACGGGGTAGCGGGATAGAATATCATCCACTTCGTTTTTGAATCGCTCAAATAGCATAGAACACTCGTGAGTTGGGGCGAGCAGTCAGCGCCCAATGGCCATGGTGTCCGTACGCTCTTACCTCCATCACGCCATTCTCCATGTTATCGATCGCATTCCCCCATCACAATATCGTACGTTCCGAAAATCGTGACGATATCCGAGATCAAATAGCCACGGGCCATATGATCAAAGGCGCCCATATGAATAAAGGAAGGAGATCGGATTTTCAACCGATAGGGACGCGAACTTCCGTCACTGATGATAAAAAATCCCAATTCACCTTTAGGCACCTCCGTCGCACAATACGTTTCGCCCTTCGGAGGCTTAAACCCTTGCGTAAAGATAATGAAATGATGAATCAGGCTTTGCATATCCCTCATCACCTCTGGCTTGGGAGGCGGAATGGCTTGAGCATCGACCGCCATGATCGGCCCCTCAGGCATTTGATTGAGGCATTGTTCAATGATGCGGGCGCTTTGCCACATTTCTTCCATTCTGATCCAATACCGGTCGTAGGTATCCCCGTCTTTTCCAAGGGGCACTTCCCAATCCACACGATCATACACGCCATACGGCTCCAACTTCCGAATATCATAAGACACTCCCGACCCCCGCAGAACCGGCCCTGTGCATCCGAAATTAATGGCATCCTCCGCAGAAAGGAGAGCGACGCCTTTTGTGCGGGCGACCCAAATCCTATTTTTTTGCAAGAGCGTGTCGTATTCCCGAATGTGGTCAGGAAACGTTTTCAAAAAACTCCGGAGAGACGAAATAATTTCCGGGGTGAGATCCGCATCCACGCCTCCAATACGATAATAATTCAATGTCAGACGAGCGCCACACAATTTCTCAAACATATCCAACAAGATTTCACGTTCCCGGAAGGTCCAGAAGAACACGGTCATCGCCCCAATATCCAGGGCCTGTGTTCCCAGCCAGAATAAATGACCAATGATGCGTTGCATTTCGGCAACGATGGTCCGCACATATTCCGCCCGTTCCGGAACGGTCATATCTATCAGTTTTTCTACGGCCCGCACATACGCATAGTTATTGGTCATGGCACAGACGTAGTCCAAGCGATCGGTATGCGGGACCATTTGCATATACGTCAGGCCTTCAGCCAGTTTTTCCACTCCCCGGTGCAAATATCCAAGATCGGGCGTGGCCTTGCTGACCCGCTCACCATCCAACTCCAACACGACTCGAAGCACCCCATGCGTACTGGGATGTTGTGGACCCATATTGAGAAGCATTTCCGTCGTGCGTTTGCTGTCACCTGGATGATCATCCGCCATGAATTGATGGCGTTGATCATCGGACACCTCGGATTCCGACCATTCGCCGATCGGTTCATCCAATCTGGGAAGAAAATCGAACCGGCTCCTCCACCCTTTCCCTTCGGCCGGAAAATCTTTTCGTAACGGATACCCTTCATCATAATCATCAGGCATCAAAATTCGACGAAGGTCGGGATGCCCGGTAAAGCGGATGCCCATCAAGTCGTACACTTCACGTTCCAGGAAATTGGCCCCTTTCCAGATCCCACTGATCGAGGCGATCTCCGGATAATCCTCTGTCACGCGCGCTTTAATCCGGATGCGGGTTCCATGGGAAAGGGAGAGAAAGTGATAAATGACTTCAAATCGTTCGAGGGCATCAGGATAATCCGCCGAACAGATATCGGTAATATGATCCAACGCCATCGCGGGATCGTCATGGAGAAATTGCGCAATTTCCAGCCAATGTTCGGCTTGCACTTGTGCCCACAAATCCAAACGCACGGGATCCTGCTGCGCCGTCAGCACAGCTTGAGGAAAGCGGTTGACCAGAGATTCGAGAAAAGCATGCATAAATCAAATTTGCTGCTGAATCGTGGAATATCGAAAGACCGTCTACACAACTTCCAGAGCTATTTCACGAAGTATTTTTCTTTCTGAATTTTTTCTTGCAGTTTGATGAGACCATCCATGAGTGCCTCAGGTCTTGGAGGACAACCCGCGATATAGACATCCACAGGAACTATTTGATCCACACCCTGAACCACACTGTAACTATTATAATGATTTCCGGATGTCGCGCAGGATCCCATGGATATCACATACCTGGGCTCCGCCATTTGATCATAAATTCGACGGATCACCGGTGCCATTTTCCGACAAACCGTCCCAGCCACAATCATCAAATCGGACTGACGTGGTGAGGCACGAAACACCCCGGCCCCAAAACGATCGATGTCATACTTGGAAGACACCGAGGCGATCATTTCAATCGCACAGCAGGCTAACCCGAAGGTCATCGGCCAAAGGGCTGACTTCCGACACCAGGCAATACAATAGTCCAGGTTGGTCGTAATAATATTCGGTTCAAGCTGTCGTTCAAGCATCCCCATAAGATTATCGTGGGTACCTCAATGTTCTGTATGAAGCTCGTTGCCTACCCCCAAAAGGTGGGGGTGCCATTGTACTGGGTGGACTCCGGTTTTTTCCAGGAGAAAAGAACTATTTTCTTAATCCCAATCTAACGCACCTTTTTTCCAGGCATACCAAAACCCCACAATGAGAATGGCCAGAAACACTCCCATTTCAACAAGGCCAAGAAGGCCAAGCTTTTTAAACACCACCGCCCAAGGAAATAAGAACACCACCTCAATATCAAAAATGACAAAGAGCATGGCAATGATGTAATAGCGCATGGGGAACTGAACCCTGGCGTCCATAAACAACGGAGCGCCACTTTCGTAAGGAAGCAGTTTCGCCCGATAGGGCCGGCTTGGCCGGACAAACCACCCCACGACAAAGGACCCGACTCCAAACAGTGCCCCAAGAACCATGAAGATGATGATGGGGAGATAATTAAAAGGAACCGGTTCACTACCCATAGATCACTCTCATTCCAAAATGAGTCATACGCACGACCCTAATTCCGCTTACCATTTTTCTTCTCCGCCTTCTTCAATTCGAGAACACCACGTCATCAAAAAAAGCCGGATAACGCAACCCTTGAAGGGCGAAAGCCTCCATCCCTTTTCGCTGAACCAGAACCTTAAAGGTTGTCCCCATACCATGCGGACGTAATAAATGCGCTAACGCCCTTATATCATCAGACTCCTGATCTTGGTCTCGCACCAATTCTTCGACTCCTAACCCGATCAGCCAATTGGCCATAGTCGTCAATCCGACGAGGTCCAACCCATTGGTCATCCCAACGCTTGCCAACGCGGAAAAGTTGACGTGAGCCGTCATATCCTGCTCTCCAACCCTTACATACGGATCGGTCGAAATGGCATGGCGGTGATAACATAAGAAAGTCCCGTCCTTTCGGTCGGACCGATAATAATCACGATGCGTATGACCATAGTCGACGGTCACGACGATACCGCGGTGAAGAAGGCGAGCCACGTGCTTCATCCAAAGTTCAGCGGCAAGATGGAGTTCGGAGGTTTGCCCTTCACTCAAGGCTATCTTATGCGTCTCGATGTATTCGATCAATTCCGGAGACAGACGATGATCCAGACATTCAACAAAACGCCCGCTTTGGTAGGCCACACATATTTCATGAAGGCGTTGGTCAGCCATTCGGACCCGGTGTACAGGTAACGCATCAACTAATTCGTTGGAAAAGACAACTCCGGTTATGGAATCCGTTTCAACCTCCTCTATGGCAGACTTCCAACTCAGGTGACTTTCCCCCCACTCCCTCCCTAAGGTGCTGAGCCTGGCTGCCTGACGCGATTGGAGATGGGAACTCCGCTCAATGATTTGATAAGAGAGGCGGTGAAAGAAATCAGAAGCAATCGTTCGGCACTCTTGAATGAAATCGAAGGCAAAAGTTCCGTTCCCTGCACCAATCTCCATAAAAGTAAACTGAGAGGGATGGCCTAACTGGTCATCGATAGCCAAAATCTGACGAACCAATGTTTTCGCCAAAATGGGGGAGAGCTCGGGTGCAGTAAAATAATCCCCACCCCATCCGATTCGGTCTGAGGAGGAGAAATCAGTTTCAAACTTTTTGGTCATATAATATCCGTGTTGAACATCGTAGAGGGCCAATTCCATGAAACGCGCAAAACTCATGGGCCCATGAAGGCCAATTTCAGACAAAATCTTCTCGATAAGGTCTGGCTTACTTTGTATTTTCTGTGATTCGGATGGCACGAATGGACTATGGTCACTCCTTCAATATGCCTATTGAGAATCGGTTACGATAACGGCCTACCTTCAGTCAAGTCAAGCAATTTCGTACTTTTTAAGGCAATAAAAAACAATAGATTCAATATGTTATGAATACGATCCTGGTCAGGAGAGTAAGGAAGAGTAGCGGTAAACAGAAAGGGAGAGCCGTCACAACAAGACTGGCATCAATGAGCAGAGAAAGGAGGGCCTTTCATGTGTTAGGTCCCATGGCATTTCTTGTATTTTTTCCCGCTCCCACAGGGGCAGGGATCGTTCCGTCCGACTTTCTCTTCGGCACGATGAACGGTGCGTTGTTGAGGAGTGGCAGCAGATTCACCTCCGCGGTTCAAATTTAATTGTGCCGGGCGGGGCGTTTCCCGCTCAGGCTCAGGCCGTTCCCCGCGAACCAATTGAAATTTAAAGAGCCGTTCTAAGGTATCATTTTTAATCCGTTCCATCATACCTGCGAACATGTCATAGCCTTCACGCTTATATTCGGCGAGGGGATCCTTTTGCCCATACCCGCGCAGACCGATTCCATCCTTCAATTGGTCCATTCCCCACAAGTGATCTTTCCAATGATGGTCAATCATTTGAAGCAGAATTGTGCGCTCCACATAATGCACTAAATCCTCGGTGGCGCCATGCTCATGAATTAAGGTTTGGACTTTGGTCCGATAGGCCTGCTTTAATTTTTCTGGAATTTCTTCCTTGAGCGCATCTCGACCGACGTCCTTAATCTCCTCAATTTGAATCACATCCGCGCCGAATTGTCCCTGCACCGATTCGACTAATCCCGCCATATCCCATTCCTCGGCATATTGCTCCTCAGGGCAATAGACATCGACGAAGCGCTCGCCCACTTCCTCGATCATACCGAAAACGTCTTCTGTGACATCGGTGGCATGTAACACATTCTGTCGATGTTTATAGATAACCTCCCGCTGCTTACTCATCACATCATCGTATTCAAGAAGATGTTTGCGTATTTCAAAGTTATGGCCTTCGACTTTCTTTTGCGCGTTTTCAATGGATTTGGTGACCATCCTGTGCTCAATGGGCACCCCCTCCTCCATGCCGAGCTTGAGCATAAGGTTTGAGACCCGTTCAGACGCAAAAATACGGAGCAAGTCATCTTCCAAGGACAGGAAAAACCGCGAGGAGCCAGGATCTCCCTGCCGACCCGCCCGGCCTCTCAACTGATTGTCGATCCGACGGCTCTCATGACGCTCGGTCCCGACGATATGTAACCCTCCAGCAGCCAAAACTTCTTTTTTATTCTGATCACAAGCGGCTTTTATTGTGTCGTAGGCCTTTTGCTGCTCCTCTTCTGTGAGTTCTTCCCCCCGATAAATCACCTGTTGTTTGAAGAGCGCTTCAGCATTGCCTCCCAATAAAATATCGGTGCCTCGTCCGGCCATGTTGGTCGCGATCGTCACCGCACCCTTTTGCCCCGCCTGGGCAATAATTTCGGCTTCTTTTTCATGGAACTTGGCATTCAAGACATGATGCTTCACGCCCCGATGCTTCAATAAGGCCGCAAGACGCTCGGATTTTTCAATGGAAATCGTGCCAATCAGAACCGGTTGGCCCTTCTCATGATACTCTTTGATCTCGTCGGCAATGGCTTCGAATTTTTCCTTTTCCGTCCTGTAGACCACATCAGGATTATCAATGCGAATCATGGTGCTATTGGTGGGCACCACATTCACTTCGAGGTTGTAAATTTTCGCGAATTCCGCGGCTTCGGTGTCCGCTGTCCCGGTCATGCCCGCCAGCTTATTGTACATACGAAAATAATTCTGGAACGTCACGGATGCCAGAGTCTGGTTTTCGTTGGCAATTTTTACCCCCTCTTTGGCCTCCACAGCCTGATGAAGCCCATCACTCCAGCGCCGTCCCGGCATTAATCGACCGGTAAACTCATCAACGATCATCACCTCGCCATCTTTCACCACATACTCGACATCCCGGTGATAGAGCACATGGGCCTGGAGGGCCTTAATGACGTGATGCACCAAACTCAGGTGTTTCAAGTCATAGAGATTATCGACACCCAAGAGTTTCTCAACATGCGCATTGCCTTCCTCGGTCAACGACACCGTTTTTGTTTTCTCCTCAACTGTATAATCCTCTTCCCGTTTGAGGTGGGGAATGATCCGATCCACTTGGAAATAGAGGTCTGTACTTTGTTCGGCGGGCCCGGAAATAATCAGCGGCGTTCGAGCCTCGTCGATGAGAATACTGTCAACTTCGTCAACAATGGCAAAGTTCAACTCCCGTTGAACGCCCTGACTCAAATCCGTAACCACGAGATTATCCCTCAAATAATCAAAGCCAAATTCATTATTGGTCCCGTAGGTAATATCGGCCCCATAGGCCTCACGTCGAGAACACGGTCGAAGGAATTGCAACCGTTTATCCGGTGCATCATAAGTCGGATCAAATAGAAACGAGGCGTCGTGTTGGATGGTCCCGACTGATAAACCTAAGCCATGGTACAGCGGTCCCATCCATTGGGCATCCCGCTTCGCCAGATAATCGTTGACGGTAACCAGATGAACCCCTTTTCCTTCCAAGGCATTCAAATAGACGGGAAGGGTCGCGACGAGGGTTTTTCCTTCACCCGTGCGCATTTCAGCAATGCGGCCCTGATGTAAGACCATACCCCCTAACAACTGTACATCAAAGTGGCGCATGCCAAGCCGGCGCTTGGACATTTCCCTGCACACGGCAAACGCCTCCGGAAGTAAATCGTCTAAGGTCTCTCCGGCTTCCAGTCTTTTTTTAAAAATTGAAGTCTTTGCCGCCAAACCCGCGTCATCAAGAGGTTGCAACGAATCCTCAATTTCATTGGCTCTTACCACCAGAGGCTTGAGCCGCTTCAGCTCTCGATCATTTTTGCTTCCAAACAGGATATTTAATAGACGAACAAACATATCGACCTTACACCTCGGATACAGAAATAGGGTTGGAGAAACTCACGATGGATAGGGATGGAGGACTAGATACACCTTTCCAAGCCGTACAGTTATCTTAGTATACCGAATTACCGGTGGGAATCAACTCACGGGAGAAGGATTCATGACCGCAAAGATTCATCCTGTGACAGACGACGACACGATGCGGAGGGCGGCCATTTGCTTGACAGAATCTTGGGTATTTCCCTAGCATAAGCCTCCTTTATTATATAGGGTTTCAGTCGTTTCTGGTCTGTAGATACCATGACCAATCGAAAAAGTCTCACCATCGTTTTTATTCTGATGCTCTTCCTCAGCATGGGGAGCATGCATTTGACCTATGCTTCGCATATTACCGACCATACCCATCACCACACACCAACCACCCACAGCACGGGAGTCTGTTCCTGGATGTGCGCTGCCGCACAAACCATTTCAGAAGACAACCTGGATATTTCCCCCAGTTTTCAACTCCTTACCATCATGGAATGGCCATCTCCTTCAGTCCCTTCTCTCGTTTCCACTCATTTTCTTACAACCAGAGCTCCACCCCGGTAAAATCAGATTAAGTTTGTCTCCTAAACCGTTTTCACCAAAACCAGTGGAGCTGGAGAACGGTTCCCCAGAGCGCGATCAGAGGAGGTGGCGACGTATATCTTCCTGATCGGAGAGACCAAACGAGGGGGGAAACTTCTTAAGGGGAAAGTGATTTTTTTACCGGCAAAAAAGCCAGCCGGTTTTATTCTCGATGTTGCAATACCCGAAAATATAAAAAGATAAACGATGGATATAAGGCAATATGACCAGTCGTCAAGCTACCTAAGGGGAAAAGATCTTATGGTACGTCATCACAATCTAATGTTTTATATTTTTTTATTTCTCTGGTACACGCTGACCTCCAACCCAATTTCTTTGGCAGGAAACCCGCCTGAAAGCTCAGAACCTATTGAAACACTTGAGGTCATTGAAGTGACTGGGACAACGGTGACAAAAACCAGTATAACCTATTCTTTTCCGTTGCCCTCTTTCAACCACTCAGGGACACCCACGACCTTTCACCACCTTGCTGTTCCCGATCTCCATTTCGTCGACCTGCCACAGCAGGCCATACCCCGTCTTCTCCTGGACCAGATCGGAACAACACGCGGGCGAAAGACAGGTGTCAAACCCCTGAAAACCGAACGCCCCCTCTATCCCCGAATGGCCAGAGAGCAAGGCTGGCATGGGAAGGTGGTGCTACGAACGCAGATAACCGCCGATGGAATAGTCAAGAATGCCACCGTTCAAGAAAGTTCGGGATTTTCTCTCCTGGATGAGAGCGCCGTGCAATCAGTAAAAAACTGGTTGTTTGAACCGGCAAAAAATGGAGAATTCGCAGTTGCATCCACCGTGGATTTGCCCATTCGATTTGATTTGCTTCAATAAATCTGTGGAAAATTGCCACTATTAATAAGGTCAACCCATGATACCTCTTTTCCCAAAGCTCAGACTCATCGCGGTTTTTCTCCTTCTCATCCATATCGGCATGGGCAGCCCCTCAAGCCAGGCAGGGGAAGCCCAGGACCTTCTTTCCCAAGCCTTTTCCTCCTATGAACAGCAACAATGGACTGCGGCCATTGCTCCCTTAGAGCGTGCGCTGTCCTTGTACCCGGGATACGCTGAGGCGCACCATCTCTTGGGATTAATCCTCAACAATCTTGAACAACCAGATAAAGCCATCATGGAATTGCAACGGGCGGTGGAGGCCTATCCCCAATTTGCTCAAGCCTATGTCGATCTTGGCGCCCTCTACCAGCAACAGGCTCAATTCCCCAAAGCCGAGCAATCGTTCAATCTTGCCTTGAAGGCCTATCCCAAGTTTACGGAGGCTCGCATCGCGTTGGCGGCGTTCTATGATCAACAACAACAAGGGCAGCAAGCCATCAAAGCCCATCAGGCCGTCTTGGAACTCGAGCCTCATCGCGTCGATTCATTATACGGCATCGCGTTTTGGCTGGCTCAGGAACAAAAGACTGATGAAGCCCAACATTACGTCGACCAGCTCGTCTCCCTCCATCCCACGTATGTAAATGGATGGTTAATGGCCGGATCACTCGCTCAACAATCTGATCACGTGGACAACGCCATTCAGGCCTACCAACATGCCGTCAAATTAAACCATGATTTAGTTAGCGCCTATTTCAACCTAGGCATCCTTTACCAGCAAAAGGAAGCCTTCAAGGAAGCGGCGCAAGCGTTTGAACACGTCACGAAACTCGATCCCAACAATTCGGAGGCGCATGTCAATCTAGGAGTCGTCTATGCAGCCTTATCAAAAATTGATCAAGCCGAGAAGGAATATCAAACAGCCTTGTCCTTGAATGATCAGTTGGCCGAAGCCCACTATAATCTTGGCATGTTGTATGAGTTTCATCGCAATACTCCCCAAAAAGCTCTCAAACACTACGAAGAATTCTTGAAGCTTGGGGGACAGGACGAACGAATTCAAACATTATTACAACGGAGCAAATCGTGAACTCCACGTTTGAAGATTCCTCCTCCGATGTAAACAATCGGGTTTTTCTCCTGAGCGCCCTGGGCAGCGCCATTCTTCATGCGGCCATTCTTGCGGCCCTGGCATATATACCAAGTCCTCCCGCATTGAATGACCCCACGCCAACGGTTCAGGTAACTTTGGTTCCGGCTCTCCAGGAGATCAGTCCCACCCCACAACCGCTCACGAAACCCCTGACACCACCCCAACCGGATTTCGCACCACCCACGCCACCGTCTCCCCGAACCCAGCCGACGCCGTCTATGCCGCCACCACCGATGCAGGCATCAATCAAACCGACACCGTCCAAACCTCTGGCTCCGCCGCCGCCTCTTCCTCAGGCAAAGCCCATGCTCAAAGACACGCGAACGGCACAGGCCATAAAGAGTCGTCAGATGATGAAAATGGCCGTTCCTCCTCAACACCGGCAAAGACCTCCACTGGCACCAGTAACAACCCAACGGGAACAACCTTCTGCCAGGACCCCCTTGCAAATGAACAGTCGCGAACCAAGAGTTCAGCATGCACTGCCGCCTCCGCCAAGCCCGGCGGCTCGTCCCGCCTTGAAAACTCCGCCACCAATGGCGGCCGGATCTTCAACGTCCAAGCCGAAAATCGTGGCCTCAGCCAAGCCATTGTATCCCCGTGTGGCGCGGGAGTCTGGTTGGGAAGGCACGGTTATTGTGCGAACATTGATTACCGCCGATGGCGCTCCGAGCCAGGTAGAAATTCGAAAGAGCTGCGGTCATGAAGCTTTAGATCTGGCTGCCCAAGAAGCCATTAAAAACTGGAAATTTCTGCCAGCCAAAGACGGGAACATCCCCATCGCCAAATGGGTCGACATTCCGATTAAATTTGACCTGAATAGTTAAGCACGCAAGAAGAAGGGAACCGAGGCATGATTCAATTACTCTTGGGTGGCGGATGGATGATGATCCCCATCTTAGGCTGCTCATTGTTAGCTCTGACCATCAGCATCGAACGTGGGTTCCAATTCCGATCGTTGCGGTTTAGCCGCTTGGCGGACCGGATGATCAAACTGGTCGAACAGGGAAAATGGACCGATGCGCTGTCCTTAGCTGAACAACGTCAGAGCCCCACACTCCGCGTGCTTGCGGCAGGGATATTCCATCGAGACCAACAGCCTGACAAAGCCATGGAGGCTATGGGAATCGCCGAAATATCTCGATTAAAGCGCGGATTATCCGTCCTGGATACGGTCATCACGTTGGGGCCCTTACTGGGACTATTAGGGACGATCATTGGAATGATCGATTCATTCGGCATCATGTCCAAAACAGGACTCGGCAATCCCCACGCCGTCACAGGGGGAGTGGCGGAAGCACTTATTTGCACCGCTGCGGGAATTGGGGTTGCCGTCATTACGCTCATTCCTTACAACTTTTTTCTTTCCCTGGTCGAACGTGAAACCGAGCGAATTGAACAATATGCCACAAAACTCCAGTCGTTCCTGGGACATTCCTAATTCCCGTCTTCAGAATACATGCCGTCATAAAAAACCCAGGACAACAACGCAGCAGGATGGTGGTCGGCCACCGAAAGGTTCACCCATATCCCATACCTGAAACCAATGGAGCGCAATGATTGAAGCTGAAAGACGATGGGGTCTGAGCAAACAAGCGGCTCATGCCATGTTATACATGACCACCCTGTTCCTCATTGTTGGATTAGGATTGGTGGGATGCACCAGGACCACTCATCCGCCACAAACCCCACCTTTCGAATCAGTACACGACGGGAGTCCGGCCAAGACCTATGCATTTATCAATGGGCAATGGTTTGATGGGCACGGCTTCACTCAGGACACCTGGTATGCCGCCCAAGGCTCACTCACCCGCTTCCGGCCCGAGTCTGTTGAACAGACCATCGATCTAAAAGGCGGCTTTATCGTGCCGCCGTTTGGTGAAGCCCACACCCATAATGTCGAAGGTGTATGGAACATCGATCAGGTCATTCATCATTATATTCGGGACGGAATTTTTTATGTAAAAAACACCACCGATATTCCTGAAGTTGTGGAGCAAATCCGTGGAAAAATCAATATTCCAGAAAGCATTGATGTGGTCTTTGCTCATGCCGGTCTCACCGGGCAAAACGGTCATCCCATAGCTCTTTACGAAGACATGCTTCGCACGCATCGCTATGAACCGGTCATTGGCAAACGTGAGAAAGGATGGTTCAACGGGCGAGCCTATTTTGCTCTTTCCTCTCTGAAGGATGTGGAAACCCATTGGCCGGCCATCATGGCAACCGAGCCGGATTTCATTAAGCTCTATCTTGCCGACTCCGAACATTTTGAAAACGGCACCCGCTCCACCACTCATGGATTTCGGAACGGCCTGAATCCGCAGCTTATCGAGCCGATTGTCGCGCATTCGCATCAGCAAGGGTTACGAGTTTCCGCACACATTGAAACCGCCGCTGACTTTCGGACAGCCATCCAGGGGCAAGTCGATGAGATCGCCCATCTTCCAGGGTGGTATCTCCCTTCACCCGCTCAACAATCAGCGGTGCGGTTAACCCAAGATGACGCCCAACTAGCCGCCGAACACCAAACCGTGATTGTCACGACGACCGTCGCCGAGCATTTTCATCCGGCGGGACATCATACCAAGACGGCAGGGCATCCTCATGCTCTGGCAAGTTCCCAAGAGCACAGACCACAACCAGTGGAAAATATTCTTACTGTCGCTACGGAAATTCAGGTGGAAAATCTCAAATTATTGCATCAGGCGGGCGTCACGATTGCCATCGGAAGCGACCATGCGGAAACATCCCTCGCGGAAGCACTTCACCTTCATCAAATGGGGATATTTGACAACCTGACCTTACTGAAAGTGTGGAGTGAGAACACCCCTAAGACGATTTTTCCCACCAGGAAAATCGGACGATTTGAGGAGGGATATGAAGCTAGCTTTCTTGTCTTAGAGGGCAATCCACTTGAAGACTTCAAACAGGTTCAAAACATTATCCTTCGTGTCAAGCAAGGATCCCCTCTTGCATGGAGTGAAACTCAGGATGCAGATGCCACGGGCAAACATTCGCATTAATCTTCGAGTCGTTCTAAGATGACGAGGATTTTTTTGGGACACGACATAAACGCGTCAACATGTCTAGCAAGCCATTGAATCTTCTCATGATGCCGCACCATCTTAAACTCCCTTCTATGATCTTGGCGGTGGCGTATATCGCTCTGGCGAGCATAGCCACGTATTGCGTAACATCTCATGAGATCCAACACTCTTCAATCAATCATCACTCCAAACACACCAGTTCCCATTCCTCACTCTGCTCATGGGCCTGTCAGGTCAGTTCGAAAGCGAACCCGGCCGACACGACACAAAACGCACTTTTTACCCTCACCCTATCAGTTGTCGGAGTCGTCTTCCTCTTTTTCGTCATCCCGACACAAACGACCCTTAGTCCCACTCTCGCTCGCGGCCCTCCCGTTTAACCAAAGTCCCGCGTTTCACGACCAATCCATAGTTTTTCTCTATCAGGGCTAGGCCTTTGTCTGCTCTGATCATGATCTATTTTCATAGGTTCCGGAAAGGATTTATGCACCGATGAACAACCACAAATATATGATATTTCATAATGTAATCATAAGCGTGATGATTTTTTTGTTGACGGGATTTGTTCTGATCCAACCTCCATTCAGCAGGGCTGACGAGCAGATTGAAACACTGCCGACACTCACCGTGGAAGGACAACGTATCGAGAACATCGATGCTGTCAAGGAAGAACTGGCTCGTCGACCTTCCAGTACCATTCTAATCCCGGAAAAAGAGATCGAGGAATCCCGTGCGTTTAATTTAACCGACGTCCTTCAATTCGCCCCGGGCGTGCGATTCCAATCCCGATTCGGCGCCGACGAGGGCCAATTCCAAATACGGGGGACTTCCCTCAGGAACAACTTTCATCATCGTGGGATTAATATTCTCATCAACGGGATCTATTTCGGCGATGCGGACGGATTTTCCGATTTCGAATCCATCGACTTGATGGCTTATGAGCGTATTGAGGTGTACAAAGGTTCCAACGCCCTCCGGTATGGGGCCAATACCCTGGGAGGAGCCATCAATTTTGTGCCCCGGACGGGCTACAACGCCTCCCTCTACCAAGCGCGTGGATTGGCTGGAAGTTTTGGTCTCTATTCCGGACAGGTCTCCAGCGGCCAGGTGACCAAACCTTTTAAGATCGGCACCATGGACACCACCGCCGATTACTATATCAGCGCGTCTGGCAATCACCAGGACGGCTTCCAGGATCACAGCCAACAGGCACGCGGACGGTTAAATGCCAATTTTGGATTTCAGATCGGTGATCACCAGGAAGTGCGCGCCTACATCCTGGGAGCCGAGGTGTCAGAAGCCCTTCCAGGGTCGATCACCCAAGAGCAATTGGATTCCGATCGAAGACAGGCTAACACCTTGGGGGGAATCAACCCATTCTCCTGCGGGCCAAACGAAGCCTGCAAATGGGGTCGGTACTATAGTTATATTCGGGTCGGGGCCGCCTATCGCAATGAATTCGCCGCCCACCAGTTTTTTGAGATTATCCCGTATTATTCATACCAGTACGTGGATCATCCCATTTTTCAAACGATTGTTCAGGACAATTATAATGTGGGAGGGGAAATACGATACGTCAATTCACATCCTATTTTCGGGCATGAAAACAAGTTCCTCATCGGCAATCAGCCACGATACGGAGATACGAATCAACGTCGTTTTGTCAACAATTTAGGCAAACGCGGAACTCAGACCCAAAATCTTACATTGGAGACGACCAATCTCAGCACCTACCTGGAAGACCAATTCAATGTCACTGATGAATTCCTTGTTATTGCAGGCGGACGCTGGGAATACAGCATCCGGCAGGGCAGAAACCAACTCTACAGTCCCTTTACGGGAGATTTAAATACCAGCGATACCGGCGTACGTCATTTCAATGCTCTGATCCCGAAGATGGGGTTCGTATACCAAACCACCCCGACCTCGCAAATATACGGAAACGTCAGCCGTGGATACGAACCCCCCATCAATGTCGAATTGACCTCATCGATCAACCCCGACGGCTCAGTCCCCACCAGCCCGTTCATCAACCTGGATGCGCAACGGGCCTGGCAGTTTGAAATCGGTACACGGGGCAGCACGGCGGATAACCGCTATACCTGGGACCTCACCTTCTATAACCTGGAAATGCAAAAGGAAATCCTGACGTTTAATGTCAATAACCAACCGACCTATCAAAATGCCAAAGGGACGCGACACACAGGCATTGAAGCAGGAGGCAGTATGGTAGTAGCCAACGGATTGCTGGTCCGGGGTCCCAAAAACCAAAGCGACACGATCTCCGTTCGAACCGCCTATACATGGTCCTTATTTAAATTCACAGATGACGTGTACGGCGGAGGAGAAAATGGAACTCAAAAGTTCAGGGTGGCCAAGGACGGCAATCGGGTTCCCGGCGCGCCCGAGCACCAGCTGGCCGGCGAGGTACGCTATGATCATCCGGCGGGATTTTTTATCGCGCCGAATTTTGAATGGGTCCTCGCTGGATATTACGTGGATAGCGAAAATACCGCCAAGAACTCGGCTTACTTCCTCGTCAATCTAAAGGTGGGCTATAATTACAGTAAGAACCTGTCCATTTTCGCAGAAGGACGAAACCTGTCCGATCAAACCTATGCGGGTGCGGTCGTCGTCAATGACAGTCTGGGCCGGTATTTCAATCCCGGTCAGGGGATCAGCGGATTTGGTGGAGTCGAATGGAAATTTTAACGAGCTCAGCCTGGACACAATTGTTCATGAAAGAATATTGAGGTTGTCACACCTAGTTCGTTATTCTAGGTGTGACGCTCAATGGGCCAACAACTTAGGGTAAGACGTTTTTTTTAGATTCCAGTTCACCCTATCGAATAACCTTTCGCCACAACGAACCGCGGGCATTAAGATTTTCATGAGACTACCCTCCGCCACACAGAAGAAAGCCCGTATCGAGATCATTCCGATGATCGACACGATGTTCTTTCTCCTGGTGTTCTTTATGATCGCCACGCTTTCCATGACCATTCAGCATGGGATGCCGGTCAACTTACCAACTGCCGACTCGGCCACGGATAAAGTTCCCGATCAAATCTCCCTCACGCTGACCCATGAAGGAACGCTGTACTATAATAAGGACCGTATTGAACTCTCGGAACTGGAAATCCGGCTGACAAGTCTCCGGCAAACCGACTCGGACCCTTCAGTCGTCATTAACGCCGATGAACAGGTTCCCCATGGCCAGGTCATTAAGGTGATGGATATCATTCGATTGGCAGGCATTCCCAACATGGCAATTGCTACAAAACCCGATTCGGAATCATAAGCACCGGATCCCATGAAGCACCCTTCATTCGCCACATTCACCAATCTACACTCCCGATTGGCATCCGGTCTGATCGTGCTGTTGATTGGATTACACGTGGTGCTGCTGGGCGCAGGGGCATTCTGTGCTCCAAGGTCACTGGACCCCAATCCCACGCATCATTCCCACCCGGTCGAATCCCTCTCTCTTCTTTGCTCGTGGGCCTGTCATGTCGCCCAAATTGCCTCAGGCGCCGGATCGATTACTCAATGGGCGGCACCGTTTCTTCCCCTCCTGCTCTGGTCTCTGAAACCCGCATCCACCCTTCTTCGAACCTCCCCCGTATTCACCTTCTCTCCTCGCGGCCCGCCCGTTCGTTTATTGGTTCATGGATAGATCGGGACTCTCAACCAGTCCATCCTTGAACACATACCTCAAGAGCGGGATTTCGCCGTGAGCAGAATGGTTGATGGTTGAATGATCTCCATTCCCCATTGATTCACTGTCTGGCGCTCCAGAAGAAACCACGCTCAACCCGACTGAAAACATTTCGTGCCGGACTCCTCTGTCAACAGCCGGACACGATCACATCACGTTAATCGTATGACACAGCATATATGCTGCGGAAGGAGAACCCATGGACAAAAAACTCTTGCGTGTCGGTGAAGCCGCTCAAACCTTAAATGTCAGCCGATGGACTATTTACCGATGGGTTGAGGAGGATCGCCTGAAGGCGACAAAAATTGGAAAAGGCAGCTTACGAATATTTCGGGATTCCATTGATGCGTTGATTCAACAAAATCGAAAAGACCATTGGGAGTTTGCTATTACGGAATGTCAATGAGCCTGGATGAAAATGTTGCATCGATGAGTACCCGTCCGTAGACACCCTGCTTATGAAGAGCTAGCCTGACGGAAGAGATCATCGATATTCATGCTGACGTCACCCACGATGAGGAAAACCACTCCCACGCAGTCGCTTGCCGCGTTCATGCTCAGCATGTGCTTCCTGCTCGTAACCGGAGGCCTTGCCTATACGACTCCGCTCCACGTACACCACGGTCATCATGATCAGCAGACTCATGGGAACAGTTGGTGTAGCTGGACGTGTCAAGCCGGGCAAGGCCTTCAGACGCTGTCAGCTGACATTCCCCGCACGTTTTCGCTGTTGGGCGTTCTACCGCTCTTCAAACCAATCGCACCGGATCTCTTCCGCCATCACCATAGCCCTTCTCGTGCTCCTCCCGGTTTTTTCTCCGCCTAGATTTGCCGTCTGATCCATAACCGCTCCTCTTTAGTGAAAGAGGAAGTTATCGGGTCTCTCATAGTCTCAATCCAATTGTGTGTCCCGAACAGACGCAGACACGCGCTCGTTCCTTCTATGCGACAGTTGAATATTTCTAATATTTGCCTTTTCAGCAACATATGATTGACAGAAACCCACTTAGGAAAAATAAGGGAGTGTTCAAAAAGGCTCGTCCAGCAAGGCCGCAGCCGCTTGGGCGAGCGTAGCGTACGAAGGAGTACGTGAGCACGGCTAAGCGGCGAGAACACCGCTGGTGGCATTTTTCAACACTCCCTCTATGCACTCTTTGTGGATAGGAATGGAGGCACTCTCACATGTGGTATGGTTACGTTAACTTTTCCCGACTCCCCTTCCGTTTCATGCTTTTGATCGTCCTTCTCATGGTTTGTCCAGGCCACGGGTTCGCGAATTATCAGGACATACTTCCCCTTCGACTAGATCCACGTCCCTTCAGTCCGGCCCTCTGTCAAAACAGCGGCCATGACAAATCCATCAGAATTCAGGTGGCAAAATATCAGGATCTCGTCATTCGCAGGGTTCCCGGACAATGGATTCCTGCCGAATCTCGTGAAGCCAGAATCAAACAGTATGTCCATTTCATCAAATTGCAGGATTTAACCGATGGAGTCGTCACCCAAGGCGCGATTGCCTTTGATCGGAATTATGCCGTGATTTTTACGGCAGAGCACCCCGAAGGCATAGCGCGAAGCAAATTTATGGCCTCACTCCCTACATCACAACAACAAATAGGGGACGCCGCCCTGAATACCTTTTTGCATCTCCGTCAGGTCCTCTACGCGGCCATCGATTCCTGCCGTTCGTATCCACCATTTGTCGTATACGGTACGGACGAAGAAATTGACCTGATTGAAGCGGCCAGGCGGGTATTCGCCAAACGGGTCAATCAATTCAATAATGATCCCACCGCCTTGTCTGCATTCACCTTCCACGAAACCGGGATGGCCGACGGATTTGTCGATCCCGATGCGGGAATGGGCACGAACGTCAGCTACCAGGCGATGAATCCATTAAATTTTTATGTGCCTTCGCAATATCCCTAACCCGAGAAGCTCTGGAAATGAGGCCGCTATACCACACAGACCATCTCGCTGTAGCAACAGGCAGTACCCGTCTGTAGACGGACTAAAGGGTCCATCGTATGCTGGAGCCACCGTGTCAACGTTCGGAATGTGCCTTGTCACAATGTGTCGGTTCCGTCAACCGGGCAAGATATCAACGAAGGAGGGGAAGAAACATGGAGAGAATGAGTATCACGTTTCTGGCTTTGGTGGTTCTAGCGTGTGCATCCACCACCATGCCGATTGCGGCCCAATCCGGCTCCACACCGAAAGACGGTGAATTGGTCTTTCCGGCCGATTACAAATCCTATGCGGCCTTTCTCCATGGGATTCAAAAACCGGACGCCGTCCGCGACCTCTATATCAACCCCACCGGGGCGAGCGCAGAAGCGGGCCAACCCTTCGCCAATGGCAGCATTCTCGTGATGACAATCTACAACGCCAAGAAAAATGCCGAAGGAACACTCGAAAAAGGGGCGGATGGAAATCTGGTGAAGGCGGATTTAGCCAAGGTTTTTGTCATGCAAAAAGGGGCGGGATGGGGAAAAGGCGCCCCGGGGAATCTGAAAAACGGCGACTGGATTTACGCAGCGTTCAAGGCGAATGGCGAACGATTGGATGTCGATTATACAACCTGCCGGGGATGTCATTTGCCCCTGGGAACATCCAAAGACTTTGTGCACCGGTATGATGAATACTTTGAGAAACGAATGCAGGCAGCCCATTAAACAAGCCCGTTCATCATTTCCTGGTTACGGGCAGAACGAATCGGCGTAGAACATCCAGGGACGGACCGGCCTCCAACCTTGGACGAGTAGGGTGAAGGTGGTTTGCGCACCCGCAGCCTCCTAGGCCTTCACCCTACTTCTATGCGCACGCCACCTCTTCCTTTCTCAACACAGTTCAGCAACCCCCAAATAAATTTCGCGGCACATAGTTTCCGCATAGGGCCTCAAAATTCCTCAAAGACCTCAAAATCCCTCTCTTACGTCGGACCTTAAAGCAACAAGCCGTTTGGAGTTTTGATTCTGTGATCAGCAATCCATCGTGGGGAATACCGGCCTGACATTACCTTGGCAAAAGTCTCCCCTACGGTCGGGAGTATTTGATACATTGTCGGGATTTCAATGGCAGGAAACCCATGTTACACTCGCTCCCGAAGCACGCAATGGCAAAATCCAAACGACAGACACAATCAGTCGGCTCTGAAACAGCAAGGAAGCCATCGAACGCTCCGTCTTCCATGTTCTCAGGTTCGAAAGCCCTCCTCGACCTTCTCATCATTATTCTGGCCGGTGCCGGACTATTGTTAACTGCTTACCTGACCTATACGGCCTCGTTCGAGGTTCATCCGGCATTTTGCAGCGAGGGCTCGGGCTGCGACATTGTGCAGAGCAGCCGATGGGCCACCTTTCTGGGTATCCCCATGGCCATGTGGGGCTTCGTGACCTATATGGTGATTGCGGGGCTGGCCTGGTCCGGCCGTGGCAAATCCGGTAGCGGAACGGTATTGATTTACGTGGCGATGAGTGGATTCGCCGTCAGCGCCTACTTGACCATCGTCTCGGTCGTGGAGATCGAAGCCACATGCCCATGGTGCCTGACTTCATTTGCCATCATCACGACAATTCTTGGTCTGGCTCTCGCTCGACGGCCTCCCGATTGGACGAAATCACTGAAAGAGGCAGCCGTGATCGGCCTTGTCATCGTCGGCGGACTTCATTTGCATTATAGCGGGGTGTTCGACGCAGCCGCCGGCCCGGAAGATCCCCAACTTCAAGCTTTAGCCATTCACCTCAATGAAACCGGTGCCAAGTTTTACGGTGCTTATTGGTGCCCACGCTGCCAGGAACAAAAAGCCGAATTTCTTTCGTCCGCCAAACGGCTTCCTTACGTGGAATGTAGTTCTGGAGGACGAGGAAGCGCTCTCACCGCTCCCTGCGTCAAGGCTGACATTAAAAGCTACCCCACGTGGATTATCGGTGAACGCCGGTTGGCCGGCCTCAAGACCCCACAGGAATTGGCACGGGCCTCCGGGTTCGATTGGCAGGAATAAACGATCCGGCTTTGTCTTCCCCTCCATCCCATCAGACCTCCGTTGCTGGCCTCCCCTGTACCCACACCTTTCCGACTCCGGAAATCGTAGATTCCACCGCATCAACCCGTTGGAGCAACCTGATCCCGAGACGTTTCCAGGATTGTGTGCCCATGGGATAGCGGTTCGTAATATAGAGGGATATTCGTCAAAAGGTTCACCGGCGATGACACGGCAACTCTATCAGAAGGTGGTCATGAAACCGGGATGGATCTATGCTTTCCTGCTTCTGAGTATAGTCCTAAGAGGTTGTGGAACGGGTAGCCATATGATCACTCCCGAGCAGCTTGCTCGGATAACCATTGGGATAACAACCCAACAACAGGTACAGAATCACCTTGGAGAACCAAAGGAAAAAATTATTGTCTTCGAAAATGAGAGGGAGTATACAAAGTGGAACTATTTACTCACGACACGGGTTCATGATCTTCAAACCGGTGTCCCACCCATCGGGGTGACGCAAGTTCCGATTACCCGTGCTCACCGCCAAACCACGGAAGTGGGGATTATCTTCGATCAGAACGGCCTCGTCACAGAATTTCGGGAAAGAATGTAGTAGAGCGAGCCATCATCGCTTCTCCCAATAAGACCACCCTTCAGAACCACGATGAGGGAGAACACGCATATGCGAATTCTCCCCCTCACCGCCGTCAATGACGAAACGCCAATGATGCTTCTCAGTCTCGATCACGAAATCCGTGTCTACGCGACTCCCCTTCCCTGAAAAATTTATTTCTATCATCGTCCTGATACCCATGGTGGTCTATGCCTCGATGGTCAAGAACACCTTTGGGGAATGTCTGCGGATCTGCCACACAGGCAAACCGGCTGCCTTGGGGATTTTGCGTTCCAGCCCCGCATACCCATACTTCATCAAAAAATAATGGCCCGGCTTGCGGGTCGCTGAGATCATTGATCTCCCCCCTGACTCTGAACCCATATGCCCCGTCAATCGTGGGTTTGAACCAGGCATTGTACCGATTGTCGGCTCCGAAGGCCTGCTCGGGTTTGGCCAGTCGATGCTCCTGAATGATCGCGGAACCCACGCTTTCTTCCTTTCGAAACTGAACCTGCGCTTCGATATCCACCACGTCTCCATTACTCACGCTGATAGGCTTCCCGTCTGATGTCCGGGTCACAAAAAAATCAAGGGCATTGACGACATCCTCAAATGCCGGTTCGATCCTAAACCCGACGGCTAAGGTATAGGGCCCGACTTCTCTTGGCTCATGAGGATTGGCCATGGCGACCGATTGCACCAGCAATCCCAATGCCATCACGATACACATTCCCGAGCCCACTCCATACCATTTACCAATTTGCGTGCACGGCATACCAGATTCCTCCTCATTGGTGAAGGTGAACATGATTACGAAAATTTTCGAAGATCCAGGCAGAAATATATCCTGTGATCGAAAAACTGGCTACCCAACCATGCTCTTGTCTGCCAATGGTTACACCATGAGTTTTTCACGCGTTGATTTCTCGAACAACAGAATGAGCCACTGACATGGCATCACGAAAGCTTGGAAAGGAAAGAAGATATTGAGAAGCTGTTTTCCCCAGCCGGGTCTGAATGTGCAACTATGCCAAAGGCTTCGAACATGTGTATCAGGAATATTTTCGACTGTTGCACAGATCAGTAAAGATCGGTAGAACAATCTCACCGGATCGGATACATTTTTCCTTGAAGCTGCGAGATCATTCCACTCTTCCAGCGGAACTCGGAGCGGCGTGATTCATCCCTGACCTACCCCGCTCCACTTCAGGGTGAAGGCATTTGGACTTGCAACCTCCTTGGCCTTCACCCTGACTTTTTATTCCAAAATTCATAAATGAATATTTTTTTCTCTCCATGATGCTCGACCTCTTGAATAATCATTTTTCCTGGCATCCATAATGCTTATTGAAAAACTGCTCATTCACCGGGTTCCTCTACTTCCCCATTGGCTGGGGCTTGAGAAATAAATCTGAAGTTTATCACTCAGTGATTTTTCCAGAAACGTTGGTTTAATGGTTCGAATTATTTCATTTAACAAAAAAACTGTAGTATCGATATGCATCCGGTGCGGAGCTGACACACACTCCACATCCTTAAGGTAGCGTAGGCTTTCACTCTTCTGGTAAAAATACACACTCTCACATTTAGGAATGATGAACGTTTTTCTTCTTCCTACATTCGAATATCCGTGGAGGCACCCATGATAAGACCTGTACTTTTTGGAGCCATTTCTCTAGTCCTCTCGATGGGCCTGGGAGGTGAAATATCCGAAGTCATCGGGGCGGAACCCTCTGCTCCGATGCTTCAGGCAGGAGCTAAACACATCATCGACCATCAAGGCATGCAAACCACCGGCCCAGCCGCTCAACTGAATAAAGACGGGACTCTTCACCTCGCCTGGGGCGGAGAAAAGCAGGAAGATCGAGGAGTCTATTATCTCAAGGTTCCACCTCAACAGGAACATTACCCAGAACCCATCAGAGTCAATCTATCCAGTCCACCCGCCACCTCCCTCCACGAACCACCGGCCTTGGCGTTAGGCATCAAAAACGATGTGTACATCACCTGGACAACACCTCACCCCGAAGCCGGCGGTAAATTATTTACCAATCTTCTTCTCCTGAGCCGGTCACTTGATGGGGGGAAAACCTTTCTTCCTCCTGTTCGAATCAACGACGACGACGCCGTCACCGGCCATTCCTTTGACCATTTGACCGTCAGTCCGAATGGTTCCGTCCATATCGCCTGGCTTGATGCCCGGGAAGGGAAAAAAGATCCGGCCACCTATACGGTCTTTTCTCAAGACCAGGGCAAAACCGTTTCACCAAACCTAAAAATTGACGAATCCAGTTGTGTCTGCTGCCGGACCCATATGACTACTGCCTCTGATGGCACCGTCTATCTGGCCTGGCGCAAGGTCTTGACCGGTGCGGTCAGGGAAACGGTGGTGTCTCGTTCCACCGATAACGGGAAATCGTTTTCTCCCCCGGTTATCGTGGGCAATGATCAATGGGTCTACGAGGGCTGTCCCCATCGTCCCGCCACCATGGGAGTCGATCAGCAAGGGCGCCTCTATGTCACCTGGTACACGGAAGGCCCTGATGATACTCCCGGTGTGTATCTAGCCTATTCCGATGACCAAGGAAAAACCTTTACCCCCCGGCGCTTATTGAACATATCGAAAGGCACGTTTCCGGATCATCCTCAACTGGCCGTGAATCAGGCAGGGCATCTACTCGTCTCATGGGAAGAGCAATCTCCGGTACGACGTGAAGTCGTGTTCATCTATTCCCTCGACAGAGGGCAAACATTCAGTGCCCCGAATAAGTTAAATGAGAAAAAAGCCAAAAGTCCGTCCGTGGCACTAAATGATAATGGACAAGCTGTCATTGCCTGGTCGGAGCAAGTGGCTTTCCCGGGATGGAGTACGGTAGTCCAGCCTCTTTCCTTTCCCACCTCGCGGACGGCTCAATAACAGCCAAAACCATGACACCGCTTTCTCTACTGGCTTCAGGGATCCTGGGAATGGCGGTGGCATTGGGAAATCCCTCTTCCACCCCGTGGATTCTTAGCAAATTCGATAGCGGTCAAACTCTCCCTCCTTTCCAGCTCCGCACCCTGCAGGGCGCATCTATTCATTCGGATGAATTAGAAGGACGAGTTCTCATCTTAAATTTTTGGGCCACCTGGTGTGGCCCTTGTAAGGAAGAAATGCCCTCGTTAGAACGTCTTCGTCAAAAGTTCTCTCCAGACCGATTGGCCATACTGGCGGTTACCACCGATATTCGTCCTCGAGAAATCAAAGTATTTTGGCAACAACTCAAGTTGCATTTCGATGTCCTCCTGGATGAACAGGAAGAACTCTCTCAAGCGCTCATGGTCAGAAATCTTCCCACAACGGTGATTGTGGATACTCACGGACATCTGAGCCAACGAATCATGGGGCCCAGAGAATGGGATAGCCCTGAATCCGTCGCGTACATCCACAACCTCCTCAACCCCAAGTAAATGCACCAGCGGCTTCAACCGACTGCTCTCCTGACATCAAGCCTGTTTCTCGCCATGCTCCTGGCATCCACGGCGTGCATGGCCGTGCAAGACCTCTCTCTCGATTCTCCGGAATCCCATCACAGCAATACGAAACCTCTTCATGGGGTTCTTTGCAACTGGGCCTGTCACATCGGAAAACTTTCCTCAACGTCTCCCATCACCTCTCCGTCGTGGCATTCGCCATTCCAGGAATTGGGCGCCGTCCTTTCTTTCTATGCCCAGCCTGGCTTACTCCCTTTTCTTCCGAGCAAATCTGCCAGGGCTCCTCCACACATCCTCTTCTTGTTTTCCTCTTAAATGATTCTCAAGGCTCCGTTGTGGGTTGCGGGAGATTCACGCCTCCTTCCACATACTCATGAATCCTAACCTGGGTCTCACCCGAAAATTCCTTCAGTGAGCCTGATTCTTAGTTGCTGGCCACATGCATAGCCGGTTGGCTCATGCGTGTTCTATTTACCTTTTTTTGTAAGGAGATTACCTCGTGAAACAGTTTCTTTCTGTCTGTTCGTGGAATTGGTCATGGCCAATCTTCGTCCTACTCTTCACCGTACAAACCATTTCCAGCGTCTCCTCTCAAGCCGTTGCTGCATCAAGCGACCCTTCTACGGTGACCCAAGAATCCCTTCTTCAGCAACAACAGGAGTTGGAAGGTGAACTGGATCACATCAACAGCAGGCTAGAAGAAATCAGGGAACAACTTAGGGAATTACATCAAATACCTGCTTCCCAACAAACCGTTGAACAACGCCAGAAACAGACGACCCTCCAGGAAGAGGAAGTGGTGACACTCGAAGAGATGAGTATTGTCAGCACCCGGATTTTAAAACGTCCCGAAGGCCTGACACTATCCTCCACCCCTCAATCGGAAACCGAATCCCAACCGACCCGAACGATGAAAGAATCCATGGAATCTCTTCCCGGCGTGGTACTCCGCCAGGCAAATGGACCCAGAGACTTCAGTATTTCCATTCGAGGATCCGGAATCAAAACGGCCTTCGCCATCCGGGATATCAAAGTCTATGAAGATGGCTTTCAGCAAACGCAGTCGGACGGATTGTCACGGCTCGATATCCAGGACCCGTGGTTCATGAGATCGACCGAAGTGATCCGTGGAGCGGCTTCCTCACTGTATGACAATTATGCCCTAGGTGGAATGGTGCATTTTAAAACCCGACGGGGCAGTGACATCAATGGAGTCGAGGGGTTTTTTGCCGGAGGATCATACGGATATAACAAACAGGCGGGCGCGTTCGGCCAACACTGGAAAAATCTTGATGTATCGTTATTTGCCAGTAACGCCGCTGAAAACGGGTATATTGATCATAGTGGATATAACACCCAGACGTTGAATTTGAATTTCCGCTTCACCATTGACGAAAAACAGAGCCTGTACGTCAAAGCCATCACCAACTGGCTGGATACAAAGGTGCCGACCCGGCTTACCAAGAGTCAATTTAACGCAAACGATCGACAGGCCGGATCTGGAACGAAAGCAAGGGATCAATCTCGGCTCGACCGCCGCACCATTATCGGATTAATGTATGAACGGCAGTTGACACCCAACCTCATCTTGACGACAGAAGGGGATTATGACGTCAAAGATATCAACCAGTATTTCAATCAAATCTTCGATAATGTGAATACCAATTGGAAACATTATACCGATTTGCGCCATACCGGCCACATCTCAGGCATGCCGCTGAACAGCTATCTCGGGTTCTTCATCAATAATATGGAACAGGAGGGGCAGACCTTCCAAAATTTGGATGACGGCCAAGGCACGCGCGGCACGTTGATCCAGAATAACCGGGGAACCATTCGAAATATCGGAGGACGGTTCCGAGAAGAGCTGACATTCATACCGAACTGGACCGTCGCCGCGGGTCTGGGTTTTGAACAGTCCATCGTGAGTATCCAGACGATTAATTACACCAATGGGGTGGTCTCCAGCCGTCCCTCCACCACCAAGACCTACTACAATTGGGCTCCTGAAATGTCTCTGACGTGGAAACCCAGAGCAGGCTATCGGCATTGGATCAGGGGATCCACCGGATATGGCATCCCGCAATTCAGCAACTTGACCCGCAATCCCCTCACGGGTCTTCCCGGATCCAATTTTGACTTGAAGCCCCAAAAAAATGTGAACGTGGAATTCGGCCACGAAGCCCAGCTTCATAATACCTTCAATATGCAACTTGTGGGATTCTGGATTTTCTTTCGCGATGAAATTATTTCGCAAAACATTTCAGGTACGAACACGGCCTCCGTCAATGCCGACTCTTCGGAATATCGGGGTGTCGAGGTCTCCGCAGATTGGAGACCGATACCCGGTTGGCAATTTCACGCTGCGTATACCCACATTGATGCTAAGTACATCAACTTCACAGACCGGTATCTGGTAAATGGCGTGGCCACCGAGGTCAAACAGGACGGCAATGACGTCCCCAACGTCCCTTCGGATGTCCTTAACATGAAGGTCATGTATGATGATGCGAAAAATGATTGGGGAGCCTGGCTTGAGTCTAATTATTACAATAGCTATTTCCTGAACAATGGCAATACCGTGGGAATTCCTTCCTACTGGATTCTCAACGTCAATCTTCACAAGACCTTTACCTTCAACAATGATTGGTTTCGGTTTGCCAAGTTCTTTTTCGAAGTGAACAACATTGCGGACAAGACCTACGCAGCGTCCGGTCAGGTCGTGTCCGACGCGACACCCGATGCCAACAAACAACTGTTCTTTGCCGGATATGGCCGTTCCTTCTACGGAGGTGTGACAATAGGGGTGTTCTAAATATTCAATGGTTGTTTTCGGAGGGTAGATCCTGGTGAGGGAGGCCTGAGTGCTCCCTCCCCTGGCCGATCGGAACCCGATTAGCCTGCAGCCAATTTGTATGGAAGACATGATCGAATGGAATGAGGAATCCCTGACCTCAACCCTTCTCATTGATTTTCGACCAAAAAGAGGCGGGTCCTATTCAGTGACCCGCCTTTTCACATCTGAAATTAATCGAGATTTAATGGCCCTGTTGGAGATGCTTCAAAGCTTCCTGACTATGCTCGCCCGCAACTTCGCCGTGTCCCTGTTTGCCATGATCCACCGCCTCCCCGAGATGACTGATGCCTTCATCGACATGGGCATTGGCACCTTCCTGCTTGGCCGCATCAGCATGCGAAAGGGCCTCCTCGGCATGCTTCGTTGCTTCACTGGCATGTCCCATTTCTCCATGGGCTTTTGCCTCACCGGCATGCCCAATCGCTTCATGCAAATGTTTATCGGCTTCCGCCAATGTGACAGCCGGAATTGCCAAAAAGCCCAGCACTCCAACACAACCCACCATTCGAATGAGTGTAGAAACTTTACTGATCATTCCTTCCCTCCTTTGATTTATAAGTTACCACTATGCAAACAGCATTTTCCGGACGGTACACCCCGTACTATCTTCTACCAACATGTTTGCCATCATCCTTTATGCCCCTTACATAAACTTCCCATTTAAGGTTCCTTACCCGACAAACTATGTCAACTGCAAGCTAATTTTAGATTGGTACGAAAAGGACTCCTTATTCATAACTGCGTCGCTCTGGCACATGTATCATTAACCACACATAAGATTTTCTGACACTTCATAGAATGCAATGGAAAATGTGTTGCATACATGAGCAACCGTCTGTAGACGATTTTTATGGCTAGTCCTATACTCTGCCCAAGTCAGATAGCCCTTTATTGTGCTTTTGTTACAACCTGACCTAAAAGAAAACCCTGACGAAGGTTAAATTGTGTTGCTCTTTTGGATGGAAGGTGCGAAAGGGAACCCTGACCCCCTAGAAAAACCTTCTTCCTTCTGTGGAGAACGATCGGGATGGGGCCTGGTATCGCCTACCTCCGCTTTTCATCCCGGTCTTCACGGAACCTGAAACCTGGAAACAAAAGCATGAGATACATGCCGATACATGAATCTACAGACGTGATGTTCAATCACTATATGGTTTCCAAAGGAGGATTTATGATGCGTGGCTCTGTTATCTTTTCAGGGTTTCTTTTGTTCGGTCTTTTGTGTGTCGGATCACCCGTGTTTGCGCTTCAATCGGGTGGCGTTGAAATCGGTGATCTCGAAACAGGTTCTGTGACAGGACAACCCTTTAAGCGTCTTGATGTAGATCTCGCATTTACGGCGATGCAAATTTCCGGGAAAAATGCGTGGTACCCCCCAACAGCTATTCTTAGCCTTGTCGCAGGTGGAACGGGCGGACGAGCCGGACGACCGGTATTATTTCAAGTGACCAATACACTGTCTACAGACTATACGTTTCATCTTTCAGCTGACTCGGCAATGGCCGGACCAACATCCTTAAACACCACCCTGGTTTTAAAACCAGGAGAAACAAAGTATATCGGCATCCCAACGAGCGATCTGACCTATGTCACCGCCAATAATTTATTAATCTATGGCAATCCAGCAGACAAGGGTGGCCTTTCCGGGCAATTACTGGTTATCCGATAAGTCCCGAGGGCCCGCAACTGATACAGCAGATAAGCCCTGCCTTTCATCATGAAGGCAGGGCTTATCTGCGTGAGTGACAGAGGGTGGTCGCACACTAATAGAAGAAATTTCCCCGGTTCGAACTATCTGTCAGGAGGACAATACCCCCTGACTTTGAGGCTTACTTTTTCCATCCCCCTGATTCACATTCTGGCAAATCCGCAGGCAATACGATACAATTTTTAATCTTAATTTTTCTGAATCTTCCCGATTGAAACCACTTCGACTGAAAGAAGATCCTCATGCGCAATCCGAGTCATGGCATTCTCTCTCACGCTAACTCACACAGCATATTGTGGCAGAGAATGTTCCTATGCCTTATATTCCTCTGGCCCTTGCCAGCGTTCGGGCACCAGGCCGGAAATTTTTATCGAGACGCCGTTGCAGCCATTGAAAAGCAGAATTTCAAAACCGCCCAAACATTACTCGAACAGGCCATCCAGGAATTCCCAGGTTTTCCCGAAGCCCATCATTTGTATGGTCTGGTGATATTTCAACTCACCCAGCAGCCTGAACAGGCGATTTCCGCCATCCAAGAGGCCATCCGCCTTAACCCGAATTTAGCTCAAGCGCAGTATGACTTGGCGTTACTCTTTATCAAGCAAGACCATATGGAAGAAGCTCAAAAAGCCGTTCAGCAGGCACTCGCTGTCTATCCACGTTTTTGGGAGGCTCGGCTCACCCTCGCAAAACTCCTGGATAAGCAGGCACTCACGAATCAGGCTATTCAGGAATACCAGGCAGTTCTCACTCAACAACCCTACCAGGAAGAAGCGTTGTATCATCTGGCTACCCGGTTTATGCAAGCTCAAGATTACGACCAAGCACAGGTCCTCCTTACCCAATTAACAGAACACCACCCAAACCAGACAGACGGATGGTTATTGCTCGGCCGGATTGCGGAGCGGCAAAATCAACCCTCATTGGCCTTAAATGCTTACCAACAAGTCATTCAACTCAATCCGGAACAATCGGAAGCCCACTACAATCTTGGATTTCTTTACCAACAACAAGGCAACCTACCAAAAGCCATCGAGCATTTCCGACGCGTCAGTGAACTCAGGCCTCAGGATGCCGAGGCCTTTCTCAATCTTGGAGTCCTCTTCGCAGGAAACCATCAGTTCGTGGAAGCAGAACATGCGTACCACACGGGAATCGCCTTGCAACCGAATTCCCTGGAGGGCCATTTCAATCTTGGCGCCTTTTACGAATTCCACAAGAAGGATCTTTCTCAAGCACGAAGCCATTATCGGAAATACCTTGATCTTGGCGGAACGGACACCCGAATCCAACAATTACTTAACCAACTTGAGCAATAGATTGTCCCTCTACGTTCAAAAAATTCCTCGAATTCTTCTTTAGGACCTCTCCTGCCGAACAGCCTGCTATCCACTCCATTATCTTCGTCTTCCCATATTCTTCCTCCTTAGGCTCACGGGCTTCGCTCGTTGACACTTACAAATCCTCAAGGCTCATTCAAAGCTGTCTCATCTCCTCAATCTGATCCGATACCTCTCGAAAACCGATGACCACAATTGGCCTTGAACAAGGGACAGGAAAATAACGTTTTTGTCCAAAAGACCTGTTGCCAATTTTCGAAAAGCACTCTCTTCCAAGCACAACTAGACACAAAATGTGAAAAACTAGCCATTTGGACAGTATTTCCAATCGGCAAGTTTTTCAAGATTCAGTCGATATTCTCCTACCAAAGAACCTCCGCGTTGAATCAATGAGAAATGATTAATTGCTGTGAGGTTTGCGAGGTTATTGATCCTTTTATCCAGGGAGACAGGGAAAATGGGACGCAATTCAAACAAAGGGATACAGAGTCCGTTACGAAACCAATGCGGCGCCTACATCCTGATTACCGGCATCGCTGTTGTGGCCTTGTTCGGATTTGCCGCCCTGGGGATTGAAGTCGGACGGTGGTACGCCATCCAGGGAGAAATGAGTAAAGCGATAGATGGGGCTGCCTTTGCCGGAGCCAAGAATGTAAACAATCCAAATATTACGGACCTACACGGGTTTGTCGAACAAGTGGCTCAAGCCAACTTTCCTCCAGGACTGTTAGGGACAGACACGCCAACGTTCGTGGTATCCGACAACGGAAATGGGAAAATTACCGTGCAAGGCACCACGAATTCCATCAATTCACTCTCGAGAGTGGTTGGGGGAAACCATAGCACGACCGCTATCGCAGCAGACGGGTCAGCTAAACTTCGTAATGCAGAAATCGCCTTAGTTCTGGACGTGTCGGGGTCGATGGGAGGCAGCCCCATCAGCGATTTAAAAGACGGGGCCAAGAGCTTTGTAGAAAATTTTACCGACCAAGAAGCTGATAATAGATTCGCCTTGTTGACCTTTGCCACAGGGGTCCAAAAACCATTTCCTATGGACCATGGATACGTCTCCCCCATGACTTCAGCTATCAATGGATTGAGTGCCGGTGGGGGAACCAATGCCGAAGATGCGTTGGCCCAAGCCCTGACCCTTCCCTGGTCCGATCAATCCGGCGTTCCCGCGAATGAACGCACCAAACAAGTTGTCATTTTTTTCTCGGATGGAAATCCATCAGCCTTCCGTGGCCAATTTAAGCATGAAGGAGTAAATTATGATGGAGTGGCGGCCTTGGATGGAGGCTATGTGAATGTTTATGGTTCTATGGGATATCCCGAGCCACAGGCATCCTATGAGAATTCAATTAAAATCACTTATACCGGAGATGGGAAAAAATCGGGGACGGCTTGTTCCCAAAAAAACTTTAGTGGCCAGTTACATTATTCGGTCAAATGGTACATTTTCCAAGATAGCTCATATGGACTGAATAGCTTCGGCCCAACTTACGGGATGAACCCTGAACAATGCGCTATAACCAATCCCACTCCCTTGGGAGACTATGTGAACTACCTGGTTCGTCAAATGGCCATAGACAATGCACAAAGCATCAAAAACAACGGAATTGAAATTTATACCATCGGCTTGGGAAATATAGACCAAAACTTCTTGAGTGCTCTCTCCAGTGGGCCGAAATTTGTCTACTACACTCCTGATTCATCCGAACTTGAGGGGATTTTCCAACAAATTGCTAATATCCTCAAACTTGTTCTCATTAGTTAGGCAACCACGATGCCACACGTTTGCAGACACAACACGCGGGCCCTGAATGATACATCCACATGCAGGAAGGCTCCACAATGAACAGCTTGGTCAGGTCGTTACGAAAACTGATGTCTCCATGCCAAACCGAATCGGGAATCTCAGCCGTGGAATTGGGAGCGACCATGCTGGTGTTTCTCACCGCTCTCTTCGCCGTAGCGGAAATGGGTTGGTTTTTTGTGCATCAGAATACCCTCACTTCTGCAGTACGAGAGGGCATTCGTATTGGAACCGTTGGCGCGACTTCAGTCGATGGCAATGGGAATGCCTTATCCCGTGAAAATTCAATCAAACAAGCGATTCAACAGAGCGCCTCTGCAGTCATGGATATCGACCCGTCAGATATTTTCATTTTCCCCGTCGATGCCGATTGGACCGATCCTGATGATCCGGCAGTTGTGGCAACGGCAAGCGCCGGGGGTGCCGGAGCCTTTATGCGAGTCCGGGTGAATTTCACCCATCAGTTTTTCACACAATTGATTGGTGGGTTATTTGGACCGGGAGATTCCATTGTCATTTCGTCCGAGGGGACCTACCGCAATGAAAATTTCATCTTAGGAGGCGGCTCATGATCCCATCCTTGTTACAGCCGGGACGAAATGAACGGGGAACCGCTTCCATCGAACTCGCCTTTTCTCTCATGATTTTCCTCTTCGTCGCATTTGGCATCGTTGAATACGGAAGCATCATCAATGAACGCAATGCCCTCACACAGCTAGCGAGAGAAGGCGCAAGCTTAGCCTCGCGAAACCTGACGACCAACCAAAACATGATGGACCTACTCGGCTCCACCGACAATGCACTGGATTTTAAACACCATCCATCCAAATACCATATTTACTTAGCCCAAATCACTGCGGGGACCGTCGCGAACAATAATCCCACCTGTGCAGTTGTTGAAGAGGGAGGCTTAAACGGCTCGGGTGTAGCGGCTCCAGCGCTTCCGAATTGTGATTTACCGCAAAACCTTTACGACTATTTGGTGTATGTTCCCGGTACCGGTGCAACAGTACAACAATTTACCGTGTTAAAGGTCTATTATGAACATGACCCGATAACCCCTCTCGGGGCATTAGCTACGCAATTTGGATGGGGGGCAGGCACCGTGGGGAATAGCGTGACCTTGTTTAGCCAAGCGATTTTTTGACCTATGACATCAAAAGTTTGTTCAGGAACATTCTCCCGCACCATATACTTTTAGATTGAATAAACCGCAATCTGTCATAAGACTTGTGAAGCAATTAGACGGAGCCAACACACCCTTCACAGTCGTTCTTCACATATCTTCCATCGTTAAGATCAATTAGGGTTGATAGAGAAGCCTAACCTTCCTGATCTTCCTGATGCATTTCCAAAATTGAGGACTGCCTACCATCTCAAATCTATACACACGTTGCTCAAATTTCCTACAGCGCGAGAATACCACGCCAGGACCAGACCATCGAATCACTTTCGCTTATTTCCTATTTTGGCTTTAATTTGCACTATTTTTTCGCTGTTCAAAAAGGCTCCTTATTGTAGATCTGAACGTTTCCAAATCGGTCGAATCCACGCGAATGGTCATGTCATGTTCAAGCTCGGTTAACGGCTCCTCGTTGGCCTTTTGCTGCTCCATGACTCCAATCGTTGCGTCAGAGGCATCGGACTTTTGTTTGGCCCGACTTGCTATTCGCTCCGCCAACGCTTCCTCTGGCGCACAGACATCCAAAATGACAATAGACACATGACGCTCATGAGCGAGCCGGAAGAATGATTGTCTTTGTGCGCCCTCAAGAAATGTAGCATCCACAACCACAGAATAGCCCGCCTGTAACATCGTATTTGCAAGATCCCATAACCGATCATAGGTTACACGAGTCATATCTGACGCGTACAACCTCTTTGATGTTTCCTGACCAGCGGCGAATTTACATTGTTTGGCATGAATCCGCTTCCGTTCCACATCGGATCGTACGCGCACGGCACCCAAAGCTTTCACCACTTCATTCGAGACCGTCGTCTTCCCAGTCCCGGATACTCCGTGCATCAGCATCAACAGGGGAGGAGCAGGCATCACCAATCGATGTGCCAACTCCACGTATCGGATTATTTCTTTTAGAATATCCTCCTGTACCGGGCCTCCTGGTTCGACCTGAGCTAGACGCAAGCCAGCCACTTTAGCTCGAACCAGTGCCCGATAAACCTCATACAGTCGGAATACACTCATCCCGGCATAGTCACCCGTCACTTCCAGATAACAGTTCAAAAACCAATAGGCCAAATCCCCTCGGTCCCTGCTCTCTAAATCCATGACCATAAACGCAACCTCACTGATGACATCAATCCAACGCAACCCTGGTTTAAATTCCAAGGAATCAAACACACAGATCCGGCCCTCAAATAGGGCAATATTTCCTAAATGAAGATCACCATGACATTCTCGAATCTGCCCTGAAGATTTGCGGTCTCTGAGTTTTGTCTTCAATCGTTTCCATTCCTGATTTGTCCATTCCTCGATATCCTTCAAATAGAATTGAATCCGCGCAGGGAGGGCCGCCAGAGGAATGTCCTCAAAGCACTCAGCTATAGGTCCCCATACCCTATCCGGCTCTCCATAGGAAAGGGGATCTCCTGCAGATTCAATCCGGCCATGAAATGTTCCAATATCTCTGGCCAGTTGACCGACCACAGATTCATGCAGGTTGCCCGTCTCAAGGAGATGGTGAAACTCCTGATCGGGAGGAAATTGTTTCATTTTGACGGCCCATTCAAAAGGGCTTCCGTCCCCATCCATGTGAGGATCTGATGGGGACCCGGTGATGGAGACCACCCCCAGATATAGCTCTGGGGCTAACCGTTTGTTGAGACGAACCTCTTCTTCACAAAACCATCTCCGTTTTTCAATCGTCGAAAAATCAACAAACGAAAACAACACCGGCTTTTTAATTTTGTAGACATACCGACCGGTTAACAACACCCACGAAATATGCGTTTCCACCACCGTGACCTGACTCACAGGGTGTGAATAACATTTCGGGTCCTGAAGCGATGCGACTAACTGGGAAGAAGTCATAGCCATCACATTGAGACCATCGGCTCTATCAGAAGAGATAAAATTACATCGTTTGGAGCCGAAATTACTGAATGCATTTACCCATACTACCCAATTTCACTTCTTTCCCCAAACAGAAAAAATGACCCACTGATGATGAACGTTCATTTGACTTGTGAAGAAAATCCCCGAACAGGTACACTATAAAAAGCTGACCAATTATGTTGAGACGAATCAAAATCTTTTTTATTATCATTCTTCTCCTGTTGGTCGGGTCCACCTTGGCTGCGCTCTGGTTGTTGCCGGGTACTTTCTCCGCGAAAGCCACTCCGCCCGAGTGGGAAGTGAAAGCTGCCAGGTTTATCCGACATTTGGCAACGCCGAGCCACTTTCTCAAAATGTCAAACCCCGTCCCTTTTTCTCCTGAAAATCTTGCACAAGCCCGGCACCATTTTGCCGATCACTGCGCCACCTGCCACGCCAATGATGGAAGTGGGAAAACCCATATGGGTCCGAATTTCTATCCTCCTGTTCCGGACCTCAGAGCCCCAGCTATTCAAGCCATGGCTGATGGAGAATTGTTTTATGTCATCCATTACGGCATTCGATTTACCGGAATGCCGGCCTGGGGGAAAGGTCTGCCGGAAGAAGATTTCGATAGTTGGAAATTAGTTCATCTCGTTCGACATTTCCCCAATATCACTCCTGAAGAAATTGCGGAGATGAAACAATATAATCCTCTTACCCGTGAAGAACGCGAGCAACAAGAAGCCATTGATCAATTCTTATCAGGAGAAGATGTCTTTCCCCAAGAGCACCAACATTGATTTTATCATCCAAGGAGTCACTATCATGAAATATTTCAGTATTCTAGCCGCTTTGTGCTCCATTTTTCTGACCATCCCCGCCTGGGCCCATGGCGATGCTCCTCATGTAATGGGAACCGTCACTGAATTGGGAAATGACCATGTGGTGGTCACAACTCCAAAAGGGGAATCCCTCACTCTCGCCTTTCATCCTCAAATTACGTTTCAACAAAATGGTATTCATGTCGAAAACGCCCGGCCGCAGGTTGGGGACCGACTGGTGGCCGAGGTTTCAAAAAAGGGCGTCCCTGAAAACCGAGATTGGGTTGCGACGGAAATCACGTTTTCCACACCAAAAAAGAAGCCTTGACTGCTGAACACGACTCACGACGGAAAATGAGAAACACAAATTATTCAGCTTTTAGGTAAAGCCGAATCCATGCTTCATCCGGATTGACTGACCCAAAATTTAATTCTTCCCATATCCTCATTATCTTCTCAAGATAAGTGCCTTTTTCGATCCTCGGGGAATTTGATCATTTCCCGCTGCCTTTAGGAGTCCATGACAATTGCCTACCCATAACTAGCTCCCAGATTCGTAGCGATACCTCAGAAATCCCGACGAACGGTCTCATAAAAAAGCAGGGCAGAGCCAAGATTGAGCAATTGGGCCGGGGTGGATAACCTGAACGGGAGGCGATCTGAGGTCCCATCTTGGAGAAAGGGAGCCAGACCTGTTACTAAAAAAGACTCTCGGGTCAACCATATCATCAGATGAATCTGCTGTATTTGCATCTCTCAACGATGGAGGAATATGCTGTAATTATTGATGAAGGAGCAAGATGACTTACTCGAGCGCCATTAATCTCTCACCTGTATTTTTTCCCCATAAACTGGTTTTCCTTTTATTCCTCACCGTGCTTTGTACCACAGGATGCTCTAGCCCCTACAGAAGCACCCTTCCTCTAGATCTGGCGGAACAAATCGACCCCCAATTACTGTTCCCGCGCATCAAAGAGGACCCTGACAACTTCAAGGGAAAACTAATCATACTTGGAGGGCAAGTCCTGTCGGCAAAACGATTAAAAGATTCAACCAAACTCACGATCCTTCAATTACCCCTCATCGATGAACAGGAACCCACAACCGAGCTTACGCAATCCCAAGGACGATTTATTGCCGAACAGGAAGAATTTCTAGATCCTGCCACAGTCCCTCCTGGAAGCCGGCTCACCCTGGTTGGAGAACTGTCCGGCTCCGTCCAACAGAGTCTCGATGAAACCATATACACCTATCCCACTCTCATAATTAAACATTTCAAAGTTTGGCCAGCCTATCCGCCTGATTACACCCGGTATGGACCCTATCCTCAACCCTTGTTCTATCCCTATGCCTTTCCGTACTGGGGAGGATATGGCCGGTTTTATCCCTATTACCCTTTTGGATATTGGTAAAATCCTCTCCCCAAGCCACAGACTCTCTCTCGCCACTGGTTTTCCAAAGAGGCCCAGGCATTCAAGCATCCCATAATTTCTAGAAATTGAATCCACCCACGAACTTCATTGGGCGGCAACCCGATTCAACAGTTGAAAATTTTAGAATAAAAAAAAGGAGGAGGCATGGCCTCCTCCCACAATACACGAGTATTTCAACTTAGCTGAAAACTGGGCAGTGAATTTACAACTTTGTGTCCGGTTGATTTTCCTGGGATATGGGTTCAGTTGGCATCTCTTCCCCAGACGGGGCTTCCATTGAATGCTCTTCGCTGATAGAGATTTTTTCAATTAAAGTCTCTTCCACAGGAGGAATTTCCTCAATTACCTTGGCTTCCATTGAGGGGGGAGCGATGACTGTCACGCTATCAAAATCAGCCATTAACCCTATCGTATCCTCTCCTCCGTCTAACAGAAGCGTAATATTTGTGGTATCGTTCCGCCATTCCGCCACCATCTTTAAATGGCCACGAAGCAGGGCTTGTCCCCAGAGACTTTGATCATATTGGTACAACGTATCCAACCAGATTTCCTGAACCGACGTCGGCATACCATAGGACTGGGTTATCCAATTTTGGACCGTATGAAAATCGTTCACATAGTCCGCCGCATCATCATGTTTGGGTTCAAATAAATAGTTTGCCTGAGCAAGTTGGTCTTCATAAAACGTGTAGGTTAACGACGCATCAATTCCTTCGATTTGACGACGATACCCTACCCGCTGCTCGTAGGGCTCCAATACCGGAGATTGGAGTTCCCAAACCGGTTGCACCGGTTCATTCAGCTTGACCTCCTGAGCATTCATTCCCCACTCGGTACTTCGCCGTTCAAACGTCTGAGGTTGGGCAGGAACCACCGTTTTTTGAATCACGGAAGGTTGCGATTGGTGGTGGGTTGGTCCCGCCAGCAAATGACCATTCGAATCCCGGTGACGGGTCAACACCAAATATTCAGAGGCCTCATAGGCAAAACTTGTCGTCAGCAATGTTGTTCCCATCATCATAACTGCGCCCGTCAAAATAGAATGTGTTTTCATAGCGTTTCCCATTGTCCCCAAGGTTTTCAAACGCAAGGAATGATCAGAGGATCCCTGAAAGGATGATTGCACAGGTGTATCTCCCCTTATCACTACTCGTTAGTCACTATAGGATAGTGTCGGTTGTTGAAGAGAGAACTTAAGGGGGAGGAGCAGAAGCCGATTATCAGGACAGAGCTAACATTCCCAAGCCCAAATTAGGATGGGAAGTATTAAAAAGCAGGACCACTGGAAGCGAAGAATGCACGTTACGAAAAAGAGGAGAAATCGGTCAATTATGAAGAAACCTAATTGAATTCCGCATACCTAACCTTCACCAGGGACAGGAAAAACCAATATAGAGCAGGAGCGGTTACAAGAAACGAGGCGAGAAGAAAGAACAGGCACCAAAATTTGCCTGGAAGAATGGCAGATCCCCCAAGGCACCGACTTTTAACACCAGGCAACATTGGTAGAGGAATCCCCGCCACTTCCAGCCAACGGTTGTGCAAGAATTTCCGCCCAATGCGTTCTCAAATTAGTAAACATCCGGAGATATCCGGTATAAGAATTGGGTTTTTGTATGTATCCGTTTACCCCCATCCCGGCGGTATGACAGATATCCCTTGGAGCTTTTGATGTGGTCAACACCACAATTGGTATAGATGCAAACGATGGATCCTTCTTGATTTCGATGAGAGCCTCCCCTCCGGTCATGTGAGGCATATTCAAATCCAGGAGAATCACACTGGGACGTGGGGCGTATTCTCTCCTCGAAAATTGACCACGGCAATACAAATAATCCAGCAATTCGGTGCCATCATTCACGCACCGCAATTCCTGTCCTACCGGGATCTCGTCCCACGCCTCTTTGACAATTTCACAGTCATCGGGATTATCATCAACAAGCAAGACCGTGTGGATAGGAAGAGTCATCATTAGTTTTCTCGAGTTAGCTAAACAGAAGATCACAATCTGTGCGGGGCCAAACCGCTTCTCAACAGCAAAGTCCTCTAACCTCTATCGGCAATTTCCATTAAATACTTTCCTGCCCCCCAACCCTCGCACGCTTATGGCTGTGAGATTCCCGTCGAAACACCGGCCGCCGTCAAAGAACAACCATTGAGATGAACCGAGAATAACTGTCGAAAAGCAGGAGACTCCGGGATATGTTTGGGCCAACTAGGAAGATGTCGGACATGCAACCACTGCAACAGAGCATCCCAACCACTCACCCGAATAACATCAGCGTGAGGAATAGCACGATTCCAGGGTTGATCCATGACAAAGACTTGTCTATCGAGGGCTCGATAGGCCTGAATATGGTGAGGATGATCGTCAATCGCGGCTGTAATCGTTTCGGGAATGTCGGTTTTTTCCTCAGTGTGGTACAACGCATCAAAAGGGAGACCATGCCTTTCTAACCAACGAAGAGTCTGTGGTCGTGAATACGGACGCCGGGCTGTCACGATGATAACCCGATAGCGACGATGAATGAGGGTCAAGGCCTGTTTTGCTCCGGGAAACAAAGGTAGCCGTGGGATAGACTCCTGGTGGAACCGGCAGAAAATCTCTTCAAGGAGCTCAGGCGCTAATTGGCTAGCATCTAATCCACCGGCACTGCCATACAGACCCACAGGCCATAACCTTCCCGTCAATTCCTGAAATAAACGCTGCACTTCAGGCTCAGCCCGGCCTAAGACATTATCAATATCAACCGCAAAACATGGTCGGATCATAGAAAATTACCCCTAGATATTTCCTTCAGCACAAAAACCTGCAAAAGAGAAAGGCCCAAGCCAGAAATTGCTCCTTTCCCTTTTTTCTACCATAGAAATATTCGAACTAAACAAGCAAGCGGAAGGCAAAAACCCCTTTCATCCACCACACATGGGAAATCTCCTCCCTCACAGAGATCACTGTACACAGGACGGAATGTTCAATAGGAGTGAAGTTAGTGGGTTAGGCTGACAGCAAAAGACTGGTCATTAAGATGGCTTCGAAGAGGCCGATGGGTCAACGCGAGATAGGCGTGTTTGATGGATCCCACCGGTGTCACTTCCATCAGAAACGGGGTTTCCCAATCATCATCCGCGACGTCCGGTTCCTCTGGAATAAGCACCCGTCGATACCGTTGTTCATACGCGGCCAAAATCTTTAAGGGGACTCCTCCCACAGTTCCCACATGTCCATCCGCCGTGACGGTGCCCGTCAAAACCGTCTCCTCATCCACGGGCTCATTTTTAGCAAGAGCAACGACATTCAGGGCCGCCATAGCCGATAAACTTTCCCCGTACAACGTGACTCCCGGATAGGGCAAAATAAACTTGACCGTCCATGAATCAGGGTTCAGCCCGGCTGCTTCCACCACCAGAACTAAAGCGTCTTTGACCGATTGCTGGGCATAGGGTGAAAACTTCCCTGGCCTGGAAAGAAATTGAAGATCCAAACCTTTGTGATCCCGTCTCTGAAGAAATTCCAATTGAATTTCCGCAACAATGCCAACCTGTTCAGATTGTGCATTCATCGTGGTCCCAAGAATGGGAATCACGGTTCGAACATGTTTGATTGGTGGACTCGATTCAGAAGCAGCATGGCCGAGGGGAGGAAATCCCCATGACAAAAACACGAAGAAGAGGCCACATATGAGGAAAGACCAAGATGTCGAAACGACATCTCGTTGAGTGTCAGGCCCAGCAGAGAAGGAATCTGAAGAACCCCCGTGAAATGATGCTCGACATCCACCCATCGCCATCTCCCATGAAAGCTGTCTTCCCCTTTTCGGCCTGGCAAGGAGAACACTTAAATTTCATGAGGTCAGGCACTATGTTTTGCTGGCTCTGATGATCCCTGGGCCTTATCAATTCACAGAATTTTCTGTCATTGCCCAACAGAAACATCTCCCCTATCACAACACATCCTTAGACATAACAAGCCCTTCACTCCCACCACGTGTTCACTACTGAGGATGAGGTTAAGAACGGGCAAAAGGACGCCGATGAGGACACCAGGCATTCCCCACAATGAAGAAATGAAATTTCCTTCCTAAGAACCCCTCATCGGTATACATATGGCCATCAAACGAATTCCAACGACTTCCGCTCAAGTGGGAATGTACCTCTGTGGAATCGACCGCTCATGGATAAAAACCCCATTCCTCCTGCACCGGTTTCTCATCAAATCTTCCAGCGATATTGCCAAATTAAAACAGGCCGGCATTCAAGAAATCGCCATTGATACTGATCGTGGGCTTGACATAGTGGCAGACTCTGAACCGCCACCCACCCCTGATGACGTCTCATCCCCCCCGAATTCACCTATCCTTGATTCCTCCCGCCCCCCCGCAGTCACACGGGTTGACCAGCTTTCACCCTCTGTGCAGGGAAAATCACTATCCGGTGAACTCACTACGATGAAGATGGTGCGGATGTATATGCTTGAAGGCATCCAGGATATCCTCCACACACTGCAGAAAACCGGACGGCTCGCCATGGAACAAGTTCATCAGATCACTGAATCCGTCATGGCCGAATCCCTCCGACATGAAGAAGCCTGCATCGCAATGATTCGGACCAGGGACTTTTCTCCGGCCTTATTCGATCACGCACTCGCGGTCAGTACATTAGCCGTTTTATTGGGACGAGCTGTGGGGTTGGACAATACAGCGTTACAACACCTGGCAAGCGCAGGCCTTCTCCATGACGCAGGGCTCTTGAACATTCCGCAAGTCCTTCACCGACCGCTCAACCAGTTATCTGACGCAGAATTAGTCATGTACCATAAACATCCCCATCGGGGTGTTGAGATGCTGTCCCAGCAGTCAAGTCTTTCGGACGAGGTTGATACGTTAATCCGTGAACATCATATTGCCCTGGATGGCACGGGATATCCTGCGAATAGCGATCCAGCCAAAATTCAACCATCCAGCCGAATCCTTCGTATTGTCGACGAATATGATGAATTGTTAACCGGTCATCACACAGGAAATCCCCTCCCGGTCAGAATCGCTCTCCAATCGTTGTATCAACAAGGCAAGAAAGGGCTATTAGATGGCGCATTAGTGGCGACATTCATTAATCTTATTGGAATCTATCCTACCTATGCCCTGGTGGAATTAAGTACCGGGGAACGGGGAATCGTCACTGCGAACTCCAGAGATAATCTGCTTCAACCCACGATCCTTCTTATCCAGGACGCAATTCATCAACCCTTGCCTGAACCGATCCCGTTCAACTTCTCTGTACTCTCCTCTCATGAATCGCGGCCGGAAATTGTGCGGGTCCTTGCTCCAGAACAAGTCGGCATTGACCTTGATTCTGCTCTGGAAAATTGGATGACGTTGTAGCCATCCCTGCCTGTCGGTCAGAAAGCGATTACTCCCTCCGTCCAACCCGAAAGAACATGTTCCCGCTGAAATCACCCGCAATCCACGGCAATGTCAAGGAAGAAACGCCACTGAGCCTTCCCGCAAGTTTCAAACAATAATGTCGATACAGGGCGAAGCATCACCCAAGGATGTCTCACCGCATCAGCGGCGGAACGGAGGGCTCAAAAATGGAACAGATCCGTCAGCAACCGACCACAAAAACATGGCGTCTCCTAGGCCTCACCGGCCTGGCCCTCTCGGTCGCATTCGTCCTGAATGAAGGACACGCCCGAGAGCTGCCCAGGCCTTCCCCCATTCACTCCCTCAACACCCACAGGACTCACCCCACCAACATGACATCAAAGGCCCACCCTTTAGAAAAAAATCGTACGTCCCAATCCACAAAATTCACCAACTACAGTGAGGCAGGTTCAAAGGAAAGAGATCACGAAGATAGAACACAAAAGAAAAGACTCGGGTTAGCAATTTTATTTCTCGGGACGTTGGCCGAGAAAAGCTAATACGTTGTTTTCGAAACGACCGAACATTAATCCGGAACGGGAGCGTGGCCCCTATCCATAGGAACAAACCATTGAGGAAAGGCGGATCGGGATTGGCACTACTTTGACAAAGCGTGAGGAGAGGAATCTGCAGGTAAAAAAGTCGGAGATAAATCTTCCAGCGCCAACAACAACGCATGCGTCCCCGAACGACCGTGACCATTGGTTTGAATCGCAACATAGAGCTTTCGAACCAGTGAAAGCCCTGTCAGAAGTAAGCCCATTCGTTTGGCCTCATCTAACGCCATACCCATATCCTTAATAAAATGCTCCACGAAGAATCCGGCTTCAAAATCCCGTTTCAATATCCGTGGCGCCAGATGGTCAAGTGTCCAGCATCCCGCAGCCCCACTGGATATGGAACGCAACAAGGTTTCGCCATCCAACCCGGCTTTGTGGGCATACAATAACGCTTCACACACACCGATCATCGTGCCCGCAATCGTTATTTGATTACAGAGTTTGGCATGCTGCCCGCATCCGGCCTGGCCTTGATACACCAGAGTTCTTCCAAACACGGATAGGATCGGTCTGACCGCTTCAAATACCCTTGAATCCCCACCCACCATAATGGACAACGTGCCACCTCTAGCCCCGACGTCACCGCCGGAAACCGGCGCATCCAGAGCGAATGCGGATTTTGTAGCGGCCACACTGGCTAATTCACGAGCCAACGTCGGCTCAGAAGTGGTGAAATCCACGAAGACCTGACCAGGACGGGCCTGGGGCAGCAGCCCATCTGTTTGGAGATATATCCGACGAACATCCTGAGGAAAGCCCACCATTGTACAAACCACATCGGCCTCCGAAGCTACAGCGGTCGGAGACTCTCCCCACCAGGCGCCTTGATCCAACAACACCTGCGCTTTAGAAGGGGTGCGGGTATATACCGTCAAGGCATACCCTGCACGAAGGAGATGTTCGCACATTGGCGCGCCCATCACTCCAGCACCAATCCATCCGATTCGAACAGGCGAAGGAAGAACAAGAGGATCGGCCGCAGGGAAAGAGGTATTCATGAATGCTCCATGAGGATCGATAATTAATCAGAGGCTGGCTGTTGTTGCGTCAAGCAATGAATGGTCCCAAATCCCCAGACCAGATCCACGGCATGAATACCGACCACCGTTCGATCAGGAAACAGGTCAGACATAATCCCTAAGGCCACCCGATCCTGCGGATCATTAAAGGTCGGCACCAACACGACAGCATTCCCGATATAAAAATTGGCATAACTGGCGGGTAGCCTTCGTCCTTCAAAATAGAGCGGCCCAGGCATCGGCAAGGGGACCACCAGTAACTTTCTCCCGTCTTCCACCCGCATACCCTCTAATCGCTCGGCATTTTCAGCCAAGGGGCGATAGTTTTCATCGGCGTGATTGGACTCCTGACACAGCACCACCGTATAGGGATCCACAAACCGGCATACATCATCCACATGCCCATGCGTATCGTCACCGGCAATGCCTTGTCCTAACCAGAGAACCTGGGAAATGCCTAAATGTGTGCCAAACACTTCCTCATAATCCTGCCGGGTAAACCCGGGATTCCGTACCTGGACCTGCTCATCCAACACACATTCTTCCGTCGTCAACAACGTTCCTTGGCCATTCACATCGATGGCGCCACCTTCCAAAACCACCCCTTCACCATTTCGCTCAACAGGGACCACAGGAATCTTAAGTTTCCGGCCTAATCGAACCGGGATACGATCATCCAAATGCCAATCCGGATACTTAGCCCAGGCCGTAAAACGAAAACGGGCAATGGCCACTTGCGAATCAGGCTGATCCCGTTTCACGAAAATTGGGCCAAAGTCACGCGCCCACCCCCGATTGGTCGGAACACGAAAAAATTGAATACGGGTCATATCAACCCCAACTTTGTCCAATACCCGTCTGGCTTTCAATTCATGGGCTTTGTCATTCACGAGAATTCGAACAATTTCTCCACCGGAGAGCTTCCGAACCATCTCCCCATACACCCAGGAGATCGCTCCCATTTTCCCGGGCCAATCTTTCGTATTATGGGGCCATCCCAGCCAAGTCGCCTCGTGTCGCTCCCACTCTGCTGGCATCCGAAACCCTAATTCAGATACCCTCGCCGGATGGGAGACTTTCTCTTGATTAGATAAAGTTCGAGTATGGGAATCCTCGAGTTCCATCTCCCTGCCAGAGCTCGGCTCTGAAAAGATGACGGGGCTAGGGGGAGAATGAAGGTTCTTAGAATTTTCCATGACTCTCACAATCTCCTCCACCACATCTTCAGTCTTCGTTAGCACATCATCATTGCAAAATCGAAGGACCCGAAAACCCAACGTCGTCAAATAATTGATGCACTCCTCATCAGCTGTTTTCTGTTCTGAATGTTGCTCCCAGTCCAGCTCAATAATCAGCATCCCTTCCAAACAACAGAAATCAACAATACTCCCACCGATTGGATGTTGCCGCCTGAACTTCCATCCCTTAATCTGACCATCTCGAATCCGACCCCAGAGCCGTTGTTCAGCATCCGATTGATTCCCACGTAACCTGGCCGCAATGGATCGCCATCTCGGTGCAATCCTCTTCATCTCTACCCTCACCCCAATCCTTTCCCCAAAAGGAGGAGGAATATTGCAAGATTGGAAAATATGCTACCCATTTGGAAGGTACAGCGCTTCCCTCTTCCTAGAAGAGCTCGGCCTCAAAGAAAAGATAAGGCTAGGGTAAGGGTCAACGCCGCAAATTTGTACAAAGGCCGGATTAATGAGACTCATCCAAAAATCGCTTCGTGATCCCCCCATACGCATCGATGCGACGATCGCGAAGAAAAGGCCAATTGCGGCGAACTTCTTCAATGCGCTTGAGATCAATATCCACCACCAGCCCTTCTTCTTTCTCAACAGAGGCCTGCGCAACCACCACCCCAAAAGGATCACAGACAAACGAACTGCCCCAAAATTCCAAACCATCCCCGCCAGCAGGAGCCTCATGGCCGACCCGATTTACGGACACCACAAACACGCCGTTCGCAATGGCATGGCTGCGTTGGATCGTCATCCAGGCTTCACGTTGCGCCTGGCCTTCTTCAGTTTTTTCTTTGGGATGCCAGCCGATGGCCGTAGGGTAAAATAATATCTCCGCTCCTTGTAGGGCCGTCATCCTCGCTGCCTCCGGATACCACTGATCCCAACAGATCAACGGCCCGACCGTTGCGTGGGTGGTCCTCAGCGCCTGAAACCCTCGATCCCCAGGAGTGAAATAAAATTTCTCGTAATAGGCTGGATCATCCGGAATATGCATCTTGCGATACAGTCCGGCTACCTCTCCCTGCTCGTCCAACACGGCAATGGAATTGTGGTACACCCCTGCCGTCCTCCGCTCAAACAACGACACCAAAATCGTGACACGATGGGATTTGGCTATTTTGGCAAAGGCCTCGGTGGAAGACCCAGGAACGGATTCTGCCAAATCAAACAGAGCCACATCTTCCTGCTGACAAAAATATTGGGAGCGAAACAACTCAGGCAGGCAGATGACCTGCGCCCCGTTTCGCGCCACTTCCTCAACCTTGTCCACCGCATGCTCCAGATTCTCACCGGGATTGGCGGAGCAAGCCATTTGAATCAATCCGATTTTCACCATATTGTTACCCGTATTTTATGTCCCCCTCCTTTGTAAGGAGGTTTAATTCCGAAGAGGAATTAAAGGGGAGGTAGAAATACTCCCGAGTCACAGTTAACACTTATACATTGCCCTATCACAGTTCATAAGCCATCTGGCCATTCTACCCCACCTTGATCCTCCCCTTACAAAGGGGAGGAAAGAAAACGAAGCCTAGTTGATTTTTCAACGAAGGACAAGACCGCAATCTCTGAAAAATATGGAACGTCATTATTAAACAATGGAGTTACCACGATATTGCTTAGTCACTCCACAACCTATTTGTCATTCTAAGCGATTAGCGAAGAACCTGTTTCCAGATTAAAAGATAAACGGATTGACCAGATCCTTCGATGCCGGCAGGAAGACATAGTCAATCAATGCCTTCCAGACGGAGAATATGCACCCGGCCCGCATGCTCCCCAATCACGATCGTTCGGCCATCGGGAGAAACGGCACAACAAGAAATTGGGCTTTCTCCAGTAAAGGTGGCGATTTCCTGCCCCGTCCCCAGGTCCCAGACTTTGCACGTCGCACCATCCCCCGCCGAGATCGCCCGCGTCCCATCCGGCGTTACCGTCACGGCCCTCACCGAAGGACTATGGCCGCTTAAGGTAAAGACTTCTTCACCCGTCCCCAGGTCCCAGACTTTGCACGTCGCATCGCCCCCCGCCGAGATCGCCCGCGTCCCATCCGGCGTTACCGTCACGGCGTTCACCCGACCACTATGGCCGCTTAAGGTAAAGACTTCTTCGCCCGTCCCCAGGTCCCAGACTTTGCACGTCGCATCGCCCCCCGCCGAGATCGCCCGCGTCCCATCCGGCGTCACCGTCACGGCGTCCACCCAACCACTATGGCCGCTTAAGGTAAAGACTTCTTCGCCCGTCCCCAGGTCCCAGACTTTGCACGTCGCATCATCCCCCGCCGAGATCGCCCGCGTCCCATCCGGCGTCACCGTCACGGCGTTCACCGAATCACTATGGCCGCTTAAGGTCCGAATGAGGGGCCCTCCCGGAGCAATGAGACTGCCTTGAAGGGGTCGGAGCCACGGATGTTTCCTCCAGCGTCTGGCCTGTTCCAGAAGGCATTGAATTTCTGGCGGCTTCCCGGTTTGTAGACGGCCCATGAGTTGCCCGATCAATTGTGACCGGAATTTCCCCACAATATGCGCTGAAAGACTGATGGCTCCTTGAACCAGACTGAGAGATTTTTCCCGGTCCAACCACTCAAAATCGGAGAGCAGAGCCGGGACGTCCAACGTTTCCAACTTGGCATAGAGCCAGTCCACATTCAGGAGGAGCTTCTTCAACTCGTCCCACCGCTCGGCTTTTACCAGATGATAGGCCAGAAATCGGCAAAGATATGGATCTTTCGCGGCTTTCACGGGTTCAATTTGAAGGTTATAGGCATCCAGAAATCGCCCATGGAGCGTCGGCAATTGCGAAGCGACGCGCTCTTCCAGGTAGGTCCGCACCACGTCATGCAGTTGAATGCGTTGCGTGGTGGGATCGTAGCGTAAAAGCAGCGACAATTGGTTCAACCTGGTGCAGAGCTCTTCCGAATCAAAGTCGTCAAGGCCTCCAGTGGCTGCCCACAACTTGGTTACGACGGACAATGGCACTTCTTCATCTTCAGGAAAGATGGCCAGTTCCTGATAGCGGGCTAATTCGTCTTCTTTCAGATGTTCGAAAGAGGCCCCCAGTGTAATGGCCACGGCCTGATAGCGTTCGACCGGATTTCTGGCATCGAAGGCGGTGAGGCCACGCTTCGTCAAGGCTTTTTGCACATAGGCCAGCGCATCTTCTAACGACTGTCCCATAGTGTTAACGCGCTCCCGCAAGACGCCATTGGCTAACTTCAACAGGAACGGCCATTCGCCTAATCGTGCGGCTAAAGCTCTCAGGTCTACCGTTTCGCTTTTTGGCAGATCGTAGGACAAAAGTTCCAAGGCTTCTTTCTGTTGCATGGCATCCACCGGCACCCGCAGTCTGGCGGTTTCAGGAAGTGTGCCGCTGTCTCTGGTAGTAATGATCCGCGCACACCGTTTGCCTCCACGCAGGAACGGCCGCAGATGGGCTCCATTCCAGACATCATCAATGACCATCAAGCAATCCTTGTCTGCCAGGACTTCCGCCAGCCTGGCCGACGCATCTTCTTCGTCTACAAAGTTGGGACGTTCCTCAGTTAAGGCTGCATAGAGTTTCGTCAGTCCGGCCATAATATTCGGTTGTTCCCCCAGCGTGACCCACAAGATGCCATCGTGGAAGGCATCTTGTATCCGTTCATCATGACAAAGAGCTTTGGCCAGGGTGGTCTTTCCATAACCTCCAGCGCCTTTCAGGGCGGCGGTGATGGCGATCGGGTCTTCCTGCTGCGGGTCCAGCAGATTCCCCGCCAGCTCCTCGAATTCTTGGAGCCGCGGCACATAGTCGGCGGGCAGGTCATCGGCCATGAACGGCACCCTGGTACCCTGATGAGGACTTTCCAATGTGCGGATGAAGCGGGTCCATTGTTCAGGAACGTCGGTATTGACCCAATGCACATCCCGCATCCAGCGAGGAAGTTGAGACAGATCCAGGTCGGGTTGGCCGAAGACGGGAATGACACCAACCCCTTCCTGACGAGCCTGTCGCCATTCTTTTCTGACCATCGGTGAGGCCAATGCGGCTTCAGTCATGACCAGCACCATATATTCCACTTTCTTGAGGGCTTCCAGGATTTGATCCCACCAGTCTTTGCCCCCTTCCATTTGGGTGCGGTCCTGCCAAAGGGAGAATGGGTGGTCGGTGAGTTTTTGACGGAGATCGCGTGCGAAGTCTTCGCCATCATTCCTGGCATAGGACAGGAAGATTCGTGGCTGATTTCCAGAAAGGGTGGGATTCGTTTTTGTTGGCATCGAGAGTGAACTCGGTTTGGTTATCTAACGCTGAGGGCCTCTCACATTTATCTTCTGCTTCTTCAGTTGAGCCAGAGAGTCCAACGATTCTGCGATCACTTATGATGGACAGAGCCACGAAAAAAGTAAAGTCTGTGCAGAAGGAATGGAACAGGAATATTTCAGTTACTTCAAATAATTCCAAAGCATTCTTGTTTCTGAATCATGCCAGAAGCGCCTGCCATGCAACATCGAATCCCTTGAAGTCTCTCGCCCTTCCTTTGCCCGACGCCTGCCGCCCGTCCCCCTGATCGGACGCTCTTTGTCTTGGCGGGCCTTGTCTGAGCCCTGCGAGTTGGCCCGCCTTCCTCTTCTTAGCGTCCGATCAATCTCATGAGGACGGGTGGGGCGTCACTGGTTTTGGTCACTTTTGCCGAAACAAAAGTGATTCGGCTGCCGGGCCGAAACCCGGCATTTCTCAATCGTTCAAATACATTCCAAAGAAGGACATGTGGCAAACATCATGTTTTTATGCCACGAACATTGCGGAAGTTTCTTTTGGAAGTGATGGCAAAGGCCCAAGAATACGGGTATTTATTTTAGGACCGCCTACGATTGGGGAGGAAGAAAAAAACTTGGGACTCGGCGGCACAAAGAGGAAAAGGTTTTCGCTTCGAGATACCAGAAAACACGGTGTCATTCCCAGCATCGTTCATCGGGACTCCATTCTTATTCTTTTTAGATGGATACCCCCTTACTACTACTGGGATGACCGAATACCTGCCATGGCCAACACTGTTACGTCCCCATGCAAATCGCACCTATTCGTCGCAGCTGGCCATGGCACACCCGCGGTCACGAGCCACAAACATCCCGGCCACTTGCCGGTCTTGTTCCTTGAACGCCTTGTGCCACCAGCAGGCCGCATTCCAGAGGTGCTCCGGGGCGCTGTTGCGCTCGGAGGTACCCGGAGTCACACCCAAACCCACGCCTTCAAAGATGAATTCAATATACGACGAGGCGGCGATGGGCATACCCTCCCGCAACGGATTGCGCTTGGCCCCTTGCGACCAGAGATAGCTTTGCCACACTCCCAACATCTCCCAAAAGTTGTAACGGACACGATCCTGATTCCAGTCCCTCGCGCATTTTTTAAGCTTTTTGGCCTCCTCATCCGTCATACTGACAGCCACAAGTCCGACATTCGCATCGATGTCTTTGTCCTCATAAAGCCCTAATGTGCCTTCATTAATGCCATTACATTCCGGCCTTGGGAACATCCCGTTGCGTGGATGCAGAGGAACTTCAAGAATCGGCAGAGCCCGCAATGACGTACGAGAGGTCACGGGTTCGGCCACCACAAACACATGCGACCAGAAACTCGGGCGGAGATCCCAACGCAACATGGACTGAGCCGTTCGCAACGTATGTCCGGGAAGGTCCCGGCTGCCGATCAATCCCACGGTCATCAATCCACGATTGCCGATGTCCTGTTTTTGCAAGGCGGCAAACGCATCATTGAAAAATTGCAGGTTGGTGCGTTTGCCATATTTGCTGGTCCAGTCTTTGATGGCCGGATTTCTGGTTGAGGTTTGAGAATGGCGCATGATGAATTCCTTTCTTCACATCACTCCAAGAAGGATCTGAATGGATAACCTGGTTCTGTGAAAATCTTCCGTATCGCTAACGAAGCCGCAACTCCTTCTTAAAGACACACTCTAATGGACCTCCTACTCCTTGAGGAGGAGGGTCTTCATCCCAATCCAATTCAATACGCTTAGCCGGCAACCGCCACAATTCCAGCTCGAATCGCACGCGAGGCGTTCCTCCAACCTGGCTGCCGGGAAACATCCGCACGATACCGACATTGTTCTGAATGGTCATGATCTCGACATTTTTCTGTGGATTAATGTTCCAGACAGATTCACCGCCCTGGGCATTCGGCTTGACCCGAATCCGTTGAGGGGGTGCCTCCGGTCGAGTATTACCCGGACTAATCATCGCGGCGGGAGAAGCGATGAATTCCGGCACGCCATACGGCGCATCGGGGAAAGGACCATGTGCTTCAGCATATCGGCCGGTGTGAATATCCCCCGAAAGGATCAAAATGTCGTGTGGCACTCCCTGCGTGTTCTTTCCGCCCAAACTCCGCTCAATCACGCGCCAGAGACGGGCATAATCTTCCTTGAAATTGGATAAAGAATGATCTTTGTAATTCCCGTCTTTTTGAAAAAGAGGTTGACCCAATACCAGCACGCCAGGCCCCTGCAATCCTTGTTGCCAGTCTTCTAGTGCTTTCCATTGATCGTCCAAAATGAAATGTCCGGCTCCTTTGTCGCGGCACTCCTCCCGAGTGGACCGGGTATCGGTAATAAAAAAAGAAACGGGATCGATCACAAAAGAATACCAGCGGGCTTCATCAGGATTCAGGCATTGCTGATATTGATAATAGAGTTGATCAGCAACAGGACCATAGGTCTTGCAGTGTGAATCAGTCCATGCCTGAATTAAATGTTTTTGCTTTTCAGGATAATCGTTCCAATATTCGTGATCATCACACGTGATAAAATTTGGGTTGAGCTGAAGGACTTCCCGGTAATGTTCGTCTTCCCAATATTGCCGATATCGTTTTCCAAACAGCTGAATCGCCTCCTTATCAGCAATATCCCAATAAAGAGGCCAGTCGAGATAGACCTGGTCCCCAATCAGCATTTTAAAATGCGGCTGACATAATATTTTCAACTCCCTCATGCCTGCGCGGTAATATCCATCCCGGTCGTTGTTCTGCCAAAAACAGGAGGAAAAGAGAAACGTGACGCCTTTGTCAGTCACGTTCTGAGGAAGGGTCGACCAGAAAAACGTTTGAACGTCGGCGTCATGGTTCGTCCCCACCTGGATCTCAAAGGTTGCACCTTGAGGTGGCGGGGAGCTTTGTAACCGCACAGACATTATCCCCATCCGTCGTTTTAACCCTGATAATGGCGGCAACAGCTTCCATTCAGTATGAACGGGGACCATGGTACCACCTTGTCGCACTTCAATAGCGGGTGGAGCAAAACTGCCTTCCCCTTTTTGCGAGCACCAAATGCGCCAGCCTTGACCATCATTGAGAGGGGCACCCGGGACAATCCACATAGTCATCTTCTTACCCTTATCAGCGCACGTTTATTATCTTGCCCTCCCTTTCCTGACAACAGGAGGATCGGCATGTGTGGTTTCTTGGAGAAAGCCTGGAGGACCCAATGCCTCACCCTTCGACTCGGAGTGAACTGCCCCACCGGGATCGTGACCCTGGGCCTGATCCATTCCGTTCTCTTCTTCAATGACTTCAGGTTGACGTCGTACCAAATCACGCAACGTCGTGCCTTCCAATGCGGCTTTCACCGCCGCATCCCTCCGTTTAAGGACCCGACTAATGGAATCTGAACCCACGGTAAATGCCTGGGGCCCGTCATGAGATTGATGCTGAACCACCCGTAACACCTCGACTACCGGAATATTCTCTGGTGCCTGCGCCAAGACCAATCCTTTGGGCTTATCGCCTTTCACGACCATCTGGCCTTTTACCAGATCATCGATGAGCGATTCCACCAGCGTAAGGGGAACCCCTTGTGCGCGGGCTAACTGCTCTGCCCTGAGAGGCGGCTTCCCCGATAAAAACCGGCGGGTAATATGGGTGAGCAATGACAGGGTGAGGTATTCTCGAAAGAGTGGAGTCTGATTTTTTCGACTTAAATGTAAGAGGTATGCGGATGGGTGCTGATGATAATAGGCGACTTGAGCTCCTGCCAGCACAATGAGCCATCCGACATAGAGCCAAATGAGAAAGAGAATAAGCACGGCAAAGCCTGAGTATATGGCGCTATACCGTCCTGTCCCGACGACGAATGATGCAAACGCCAATCCGGCCACTTGCCAGAGCAGTCCTGCCGTCACTCCTCCGATCAGCGCTGAGTTAAAATTGACCTTTGTATAGGGCAGAAACTTGTAGAGAAATGTAAACACCAGGCACATAAAAATGAAGGGCAGCAGATTGGTGAGCACGACTATTAGATGGCCAAGCGGCTGGACTTCAAGAATTTTTTGGACAAGCCAATGACTTTGCGCCGAGGCAGTGAGTCCGAAGGCCGTAAAGACAAACACAGGGCCCACGAGTACGACACTTAAATAATCGGTGACCCTTCTGGCCAACGGGCGACCTGCATCAACCCGCCAAATCGAGTTCAGAGCCTCTTCAATTTTTTCAATCAGGGAATATGTCGTATAGAACAGGCCCGCAATGCCCACCGCTCCCAAGACCCCAACTTGCATGTTGTCGACAAACTGGATGATATTCGTGGTAATCTCAATTCCCTTCGGCCCGAGCGGATCCAATGCTTGCGCCAGAATCGGTTGGATCTTTTGATGTATGCCGAAGGCTTTGAGGACCGAAAAGGTCACCGCTAAAAACGGAACCAGGGAGAGGAGAGTGGTATAGACCAAACTGGTGGCTCGAATACTTAGGACACTTTCCTGAAATTCGGCGACCGCCACCAATACCAGACGCAGAGCTTTGACCCCGAACTGTCGAAAACCAGTTAACGAATTGACATCCTCCTTCCACACGTCATGCTGGCAATATCGCAATACCTGGTCAAGCATCTTCATCTCCGTCACGGGCCCTGCACCAGGGTACCCTACAAAGAGTGACAGAAAATGTCCAGAATGTCACAGGATTTCCCCAGGTTGCTCAATTCTAACGGGAGATTTCCTTCACTCACTTGGCCCTTCAGTTAGATGTGAAGGCGCGTCCGACACGTATGAACCACATCGCAAACCGAACATTGATTATAAGGTGGCTGCTTGCAGGTCTCATCTGCCTGCTCACCGGATGCCCGACATCGTCCGAATGGGATCGGCAATGGGAACAGATCCATGCGGCTCTCTCCAGTGGACAATTGCAAGAAGCCAAAGACCTGCTTCATCGTCTGTTACCATCGGTTCGAAAACAGGGGCCGACCGATGAACGATATGCCCTGGTGATTTATCAGCTGGGAGAAGTCGCCCGGTTGGAAGGACAAGAGATTCAGGCCGAAGCCTATTACTGGGAAGCCTTGCCCTTGTTGGCTCAATCTTTGGGTTCTGAACATCTTCGGATGGCCGATCCTTTAGCTGCCCTCGCCTCGTTATATCAGCGGAAAAACCAATTGGTGATGGCCCGCCCACTTCTCAAACGAGCCTTAGCCATTCGTGAAAAATCCTGGGGACTTTCTGCCCCGCAATTACTCCCCACCTTGCAAACCTATCATGCCCTCCTACTGGCTGGTGATCACCAGGAGGAAGCGACGGAGATTGCCGGCCGCATTGATCGGATTCTCAAACGCTCCTCCTAATCCTTCTCCTGTTTTCCTCCTAAATTGCCGGTCGCTTCGATCTTGAAGCAATCAATGGTTTCATGCAAGCCCGCAGGAGATGGCTCGCCTTCGCCCTCTCTTGCCCTTTTACCGGAATATCGTTACCATTGGCGCGATTCTATCCAGTCTCCGGTTGATTGGTACCCATCTGTACATCTCACATCTCATCTGGTGCGTTTTTTATCCCCTTTTGCCCAACCCTGCACCATGAATAAACGTATTTCTATTCATGACCTGCGGCCTGGGATGTATATCACGGGCATGGACCGATCATGGTTTAAAACCCCATTTCTCCGTCACAAATGGACGATCAAACGAGAGGATGAGATTGCCCTATTGCGCAATTATGGAATTAAGGAAGTCCAAATCGACACGGAAAAGGGATGCGATCTTGCCGAGATGAGTAACATTCAGCATACGTCAGAAGACCAAGACCTTTCTCCCTCAACCTCGTTAACATCCCCCAGGGTGGGGTCAGGGCCCAATCCGGAAGATATTGAGGCCGCGCGTCTCCTTCGCGCAGAAGCTATCTCCACAATGGAGGTATTTTTCCGTCAAATGGAGACGCCCACTCCACAACACATCCAGGAAGTCCGAAGTGTGGTCAGCATCCTGCTTGATGGAATTTTAGACCACCAGGCCGCCATGGTATCGCTAATTCAAATGCGTCGCTTCGATCCTAACCTGGCCTCTCATGGGGTCGATACGGGAATGTTAGCCATGGCCATCGGACAAGAACACGGCTGCGATCCCACACAATTAAAACTCGTTGGGCTTGCCGCTCTTCTCCACGACATCGGACAACTTCGTCTCCCGTTAAATATGATCCGTAAGGTGGAACGATTCACACCGCAAGAGCAGAAACTTATGCAGGCGCATTGTGAAATGGGCGTGGCCATTCTTAAGCAATTTCCCGATATTCCTGACGAGTCGAAACGGATGGTCTTGGAACACCATGAGCGGCTTGACGGATCCGGTTACCCCAGGGGATTACGAGGCCTTCAGATTTCGGAACTCACCCAAATACTGAGCATTGCCGATACGTATGACGCGCAAATTAGTGGACGTTGCAGCTGTCCGCCCGTGCCCCCTGCCCGGGCTTTATCCGAGCTGTATCAGGCTGCTGTCGGAGGGCAATACCAGCTGTATCTCGTCCAACGATTAATTCAACTCTTAGGGGTGTATCCAATTGGTTCCCTGGTTCGGCTGAATACCGGCGAACAGGCGGTTGTGGTGTGGGTTTCTAGTCATAGCCGAATGACCCCTACCATTAAATTACTCAAGGACTCCTTGGACCACCCTTATCCTGAACAGGAAATCATTGATCTGGCGGCACAAAGCCCAACAACACCTCATCGATCGATTGTAAAAGCCTTGGATCCTATTCGGGAAGGATGGGATATGTTTAAAATCCTTGAAGCATTATGGTAAGACGAGGTATCGTTCACACGATGTCGTCACTATGATAGGAAGGAATCGCTGAGTGGATCGGCAACATTTTTTTCAAGAACTCAAACAAATGGACATCCCGGGACTAGAGACGGCATTACGTTCATCCCAAGCCTTTGTGCATACCCTGATGGACTCCATCAATATTGGCATCTGCCACGTGAATACCCAAGGCCAGATTCTTTCCCTCAACCTGGAAGGCGCTAGGATTCTTCATCGAACTGAAAGTTCATGCCTCGGGCAATCCTTTCATGCACACGCGGAATGTCTCCATATTGATCTTGTCACACAAGAAGAACATTGCCCGATCACGAGAGCGATCACCACGGGAAAATCCATATGGAGGCCTCAACTCCTGATTCGACGGCCGAGTGGGGAAACCCGTTGGGTGGAATTCCAATCCACTCCACTAACGAATCCACGCCACTCAGGTGCGCTGATTATTTTTCGTGATCTCAGCCAGGAACTCCGGCAACACGAAGCGCATCAACACCTTGCGTCGATGCCAGAAGAAAGCCCGAATCCCATCGTGGAAGTGGACGCCCAGGGACATCTGGCCTATGCCAACCCTGCCATGATCCGCCTTCTCGACACCTATGGGTTTCGGGAAGACGGTGTCCCAATGGTGCTTCCAGCCACACTGACACAGCTCGCCCTGGGATGCCTCAAAACCACAACCCCTATCAGAGGTCTCACGGTCATTGTTGAGCACCACCACTTCGATTGGACCTTTTCGCCTCTCCAGGAAAAAAGTCTCGTGCGGGGATATGGCCTGGATATCACGCATCATGTGCGGGTCAGCCAGACCATGACCGAACTCCATTCTCAATTTTCCTCGTTGGTAGACTCCGCCCATGAAGGGATCATTTCTGCCGATTTACACGGAACCATTGTCTCTTGGAATCCTGCAGCCGAGTCAATTTTCGGTTATCAGCCCGACGAGGTCCTAGGACACTCGATTGTGACCTTATTGGAAGAAGGCTATCGGGACATGTACCGAAAAGAACTGGGAGATATCAGTTATGGTCGATCTTCGACCTTTCCTCTTCAGCAGCCCTTGGAACTCACCGGCCTACGGAAAAGCGGCGAATCATTTCCCTTGGAAATTTCATCCACAAGTTGGAAAGTCGGCATGGACACCCATTACGGCTTTATCCTTCGAGATATTTCAGACCGGAAACGCCTCGAACATGCCCTCATTGCTGAAAAGGATCATCTGGTCACCACGCTTCAATCAGTCGCGGAAGGCATCGTCACAACTGATCGAGAAGGACGCATTTCTTTCTTAAACCCTTTGGCGGAGCAGATCACCGAATGGACAACCCAGGAAGCCTTGCATCGACCATTCCAGGAAATTTTCCGTCTGACCGGTGATAGCCAAAAAATTGTTGAGGAGCCGTCTTTGCAGTTTTCTTCCAGAACCCTTGTCCTCTCTGAGCTGGATGCCCCTCATCAATTACTGACCAAACATGGCCGGCAACGGAAGATTACCCTGAGAGAGGGACCAATCCGCGATCATAGCGGTCACCTCCTAGGTACGGTAATAGTCTTCCGAGATATTACCGACCAATCCCGTCACCAGGAAGAACAACAACGGATCAGCAAACTCAATTCTCTGGGGGTCTTGGCGGGAGGACTGGCTCACGATTTCAATAATATCCTGACGACGATATTGGGAAACGTGTTCGTGGCTAAATTGCGAATGGTGTCCAATGACCCTCTCACGCAAAACCTCGAGCAAGCCGAGCAGGCGTGCTTGCGCGCCAAAGAATTGACGCAACAACTCCTGACCTTTGCCAAGGGCGGAGCGCCGATAAAGACATCCATCGCGTTAGGAGATCTGCTTCGAAAAAGTACGATTTTTGCGCTATCAGGGTCATCAATCAGTTGTCATTTCGACATCCCCGACGACCTTTGGCCTCTTGATGCGGACCCCGGTCAAATTCGGCAGGTTTTTCAAAACATTACCCTCAATGCCAGACAGGCCATGCCTCACGGTGGTCACTTAAGCGTCAAAATAAAAAACGTCGGACTGCAAGATCCCTCGGCCCTTCCTTCATCGTCACTCATCCCTGGAAACTATGTGCAAGTGTCTTTTGAAGATCAGGGAAACGGGATTGAGGCCCGCCAACTGCCAAATATTTTTGATCCGTATTACACCACCAAACCGGGCGCATCCGGGTTGGGGTTAGCCACCGCCCATAGCATCATCCAGCAGCACCATGGACATATCAGCGTGACATCACAAGTCGGAGTCGGCACGACCGTTACCGTGTATATCCCATCCACATATGTCACCCCGGAAGGTGAGGCACAGCACATTTCAGCCATTCCCAGAAAATGCAGAGGACGGATCCTGGTTATGGATGACGAACACAGCATTCGCCGTATGGTTGAGGATGCCCTGACGCAGTTCGGCTATGATGTCGTCAGCGTCCCGGATGGGCAAACGGCTATTGAGCTGTTTTCCAAGGCACTGTCGGATGGAATGAAATTTGAAGTGGTCATCCTTGATCTGACCATCCCGGGCGCGATGGGTGGCGTTAAAGCCATTCAGCATCTGAGAAATTTAGACCCTCACATTAAAGCTATTGTCACTAGCGGCTATTCAGACGATCCCATTATGTCCCATTTTCAAGACCATGGATTCCAGGGAATCTTGATCAAACCCTATAAAATCTTCGACCTCGCAAAAACTCTTGAATCCATGTTTTCTCGAAACTAGCGTGAAACAATCCACTGATCTTCTCAAGACCCTCATGGTATTGAGTAGATCATCCGACTCAAGTCACATTCTAAAAGACGGATTGCCCAACCCTCATATTCAATATCAACCAGTCACAAAGAAAGAACAAAGACGAAGGCATGTATCTCAACTTAAGACTGGCAGAATCGACTTAGACGAAAGATTCCTCATTATTCCCTAACGAGAGATCACATGTTTATCGTCCTGATCCTTTGATCCGGAGAATTTACGCTGGAACGGCTTTAAACAATCAACAAACCTGCTTTTAATGTACTCTTTGAAGGATGCGTCTCCCGATATTTTTGCCTCAGTGTAGCCCCGGATATCTTTTAGGTTGAGTTCGGCCACATCCAGTGAAGCCTTATACTGTTCGTCGTTCATGGTCGAGTCTGGCAACAACCTAAACGCCACTCTACTCCCCTTGGAGTTCACAGCCACACCTAAGTTGGATGTCCTTCATGACTCCGGAAGAGAAAAAAAAAGGCATAGATGACCGGGAAATTAAGAAAAAGCAAATATCCAACCACGTGTTTTGGACACATAATCGTGTTCCACCTTCCCCCCCGATCAATCGTAAACCAGGAAAAGGCACATGCCCGGAAACCAGAAGGCTTACCCGTCAAGCCACACGCCCAAGCCTACAGAACAGGAACTATTGAAGTCATAGAGTTTCAACACGAAGAGTTGAAAGGATAGAAGGACCAGCGGATTTTTCATCCTGATAGGAGCGAACTCCACCTGGAGGTGATTCGAAGAGGATCCTCGTAAGGATCATTTCAACTAATTGTCATAAGCGGTCCATTTCTTACACAACAGATGCTCCCCCGATCACCCCAGTCAAGCATGACTCAAGCCTAGCAATCAATTCTAGGCAGAAGACACTGCCGGGACGATTCCATCAATGAGATCGGTCAAATTGCCCCGACACACACGGGGTCCCGTCGGATTAATACTTGCTGCTGAACCATAGGAAGTTTCGCCAGCATTCGATTGCTGAGCATTAAATTCTCTTTGGCTTTTTCATAAAAGGTCGGTTGGGTTTCAAGGGCTTTCTCAAAACAACGGGAAGCTCGCGCAAACTTCCCAACTTCCAAAAATGCCACACCCAAGTTATTATAGGCCTTGGCCGAATCCATTCCTCGTGCATAGGCTTCGTATGCCAGATCGAAATGCCCAAGTTTGGTGAGAGCTAATCCGAGATTGTTTGAAATTTTATCGTTGGATCCACCAACCTGAATCGCACGCTGAAAAGTTCTGACCGCCTCTTCATATTGGGTATCGAGGTAATACGCCATACCTAAATTGTTCAAAATCGAAGGATCATCTACCCTTTTTTGCAGGGCGACTTCATACAGGTGGATCGCCTCTTTATGATCATGACGCCGATCGGCCACAATACCAAGGTAATTTTCGGAGGTCCACATTTCAGCGTCATACATTAAGGCCGCCTGGAATTCCTTTTCCGCCTCCTGATCCTTCTCCATCTTCAGCAAGGCCCGACCCATCCCCTCATAGGCTGGAGCAAAATTCAAATCATAATCCAGGATTTGGTGAAATTGGTCATAGGCATTCTGAGGGGATCCTTTTTCCAAATAAATCACCGCCAACTTGTACCGTGCAGGAATCTGTTCGGGTGAAGCCTCTAACACTTTTTCATACTGAATTTTTGCCGTCTGGAAATCGCCTTGTTGTAGATGGGCATCTCCCAGTTTTTCAAACTCGTCGCTGTTCATGACCTGAGTAAGATCCACAGGCGCTTGAGATTCCGGATTGATCCCCGCCTTTTGTCGTTCCAGGATCTGCTGGTAATGTTCATCCTGGAGAGTGAACATGGATTTTTCTTTTTGGGCACACCCAACGGCACCCAAATTCATTAATATGAACACAGATACGAGGAGGCTCGCCTTCTTCATTGTGTACCTCATCTGAAAGGTTTTATTTACCGCCTGTAACGCAATCGACCCAACGGTCATATTCGCTGTTGAACTTTCCTGTTCTGGTGTTTCGTGGAATGGAACTCCCATGTTTTGTCTTCCTCTACGTTCTTGAATGTTTATCGAATCTCTTGTTCGAGGCTCTCTTGGGTGTTCACCCTCCCATAGCCGGCATTAAATTTCGCATCAGGCTGATAGCACCGGGACCAATAATCACCACCATCAATGCCGGGAAAATGAACAATATAAGAGGAATCATTAGTTTTACGGGAAGCTGTGCCCCTCGTTCTTCAGCTTTAAGCCTTCGTTTTAACCGCATGGAATCGGAGTGAACTCGAAGCGCCTGCCCAATACTCGTACCAAATCGATCCGTCTGAATCAGCAGGGCGACTAAACTACGAATATCCTCGAGATTTGTCCGGTTGACCAAATTCCGGAGTCCTTGTTCACGGCTTAAGCCGGCACGGAGCTCCAAGTTTAACAAGATAAATTCATCGCCAAGATCGGGATGGCCTTGCTTGACTTCCTGTCCCACCCGGGAAATGGCTTGATCCAGCCCTAACCCCGCTTCCACGCACACCACCATCAAATCCAATGCATCAGGAAACCCATTCACCAAGCGTTCTTTTCGTTTGGTGATGGCACTGCTCAACCACAGTTGGGGACCGTAAAATCCCACCATCATGACACCAATCAGCACAATGGGGAAAAACATGGGATCTTTTCCCTGCATGACCTCGGAACCCAAAACAAGAAAGATCAGGCCTAGCAGAATGGCCAAAAAAATCCGGGTTCCCAAAAACACCACAATCGCTCGTGGATTTCGATAGCCTGCCGTTGCCAATGAAGCACGCAAACGAGTGGAAACGGCTTGATCCTTGGGCTTATTGACCTGACCCAATCGCTCGAGAAGATTCATCCCTTGATCTTTCAAACTCGTTTTCTTGTCATTTTTTTGCGAGGAATTCTGCGAAAGGGACTGGCCCTTCGCCCGTATACTCCAGTCCTTGACCCTTTCCTGAGACTGCATATAACTCCACACACCCCAGCCGACAACGAGAACCCCCAAAAATACCAAAAGACTGATCAAGAATAATGGATCCATCATGCCATCCCTCTAGACTTTAATATCACACATATTTTTCATCACATAGGCTCCCACGAGCATTAACAGACCTGAAGCTAGAGCCATCATTCGACCAATCTCATCCTCAATCAAAATACGCATGTAAGCTTCATTCAGGAACCACAACAGAAAGCTCATAACAATGGGCATGCAGAATAAAATAATCCCCGACATCCGGCCTTCGGCCGAAAGCGCTTTGACTCGCCCCAGCAACTCAAATCGTTGCCGAATAAGTCGAGATATCGCCTCAATGATTTCTGCTAAATTTCCTCCTGTTTCTCGTTGGACGACTAAGGCTGTGACAAAGAACTTTAAATCGGTACTGATCACCCGACCATTTAAATTGTTCATCGCTTGAGGGACATCGATTCCAAACGAAATTTCCTCAACGGTCCGACTAAACTCAGGACCGATCGGATCCGGAAACTCATCACCGATCATCTTCATACCCACGGAAAAAGCATGGCCTGCCCGAAGAGCCCGAGCCATCAAATCCAATGCTTCGGGCAATTGGCGTTCAAATTCTTTAAAACGACGCTTCCGCTTCCGTTTCATCTGAAGCAATGGAAGACTCATGCCTATAAGACTGAGACCCATGGCAGCAAATATCCCATAGTCTTGAAAAGTGGCAACCAGTAACCCTGCTCCTCCAAGCACTCCGGATAAAAGGAAAAACACGGCAACAGGCATTTGACTATTGGCCTGTTGGAGCAATTTTTCCAGTCCCCCCAAGTTGGTCATAGAACCCAACAAATTTTGGATCCATGGAATGTCGCTCATTTTCCGATTTCGAAGGATTCCGGGTGCTTCTTGGGTTTTTTGAAGATCTCCCGGTCTTCCTGATCCACCACGCAAGCGCCGCTTGAGATTCTTATTGTGGGGATTCATATACTGGTGGTAGCAGTAATAGGCTCCCTCCACAAACAAAATAATGGACAGAAATATTCCAATACTAATGGCCACGGTCATGACACGCCCTCCCAACTAGATGACGAATCAACAAAACAAACCACCACAGCAAAGGCCATCGTGAAAGTGAAACAATTTAAAAAATGGTTATTACACTTCATAAATTTTCTCGGGGTCGAAGATACTTGGATCACAAGTAATTCCTAATGCTTTAAACCGCTCGACAAATTTCGGCCGCACTCCGGTTGCTCTAAATTGGCCATGCACCTTTCGCTCTTCATCCAGTCCGGTTTGTTGAAACAGGAATATTTCCTGAAGAGTAATGGTTTCGCCTTCCATACCCACAATTTCCGACAAACTGGTCATTTTCCGTGATCCATCCGACAAGCGAGTCATTTGGAGAATGACGTCGATGGCAGAACTGATATAATGGCGAAGCGCCTTCGTAGCCAGATTCAACCCGGCCATGGCCACCAAGGTCTCCACCCGCGTCAGGCAGTCGCGTGGGGTATTGGCATGAATCGTAGTCAGCGATCCATCATGCCCCGTATTCATGGCTTGAAGCATGTCGAGACATTCCCCACTTCGCACCTCACCCATCACAATTCGATCCGGTCGCATGCGCAAACAATTTTTGACTAATTCCCGCTGACTCACTTCTCCCCGCCCCTCCACGTTGGGAGGGCGGGTTTCGAGCCGGACCACATGCTCTTGACGCAATTGCAACTCCGCAGAATCCTCAATCGTTACAATGCGTTCGTCGGAGGGAATAAATCCTGACAGAATATTCAGAATGGTCGTTTTTCCGCAGCCCGTTCCTCCCGAGATCAGGATATTTAGCCTAGCTTCGACAATCCCGCGAAGGAGCTCTGCAATCTCGGGAGTAAGCGAACGTTTGTTCACCAAATCCGAAATCTGCAACTTATCCTTGGAAAACTTTCGAATTGAAATGGAAGATCCATTCAGAGCCAATGGCGGAATAATGGCATTCACGCGAGACCCGTCCAGCAAACGAGCATCCACCATGGGGGACGATTCATCAATTCGTCGCCCGACGGCCGACACAATTTTTTCGATAATTTTTCGGAGATGGGCTTCATCACGAAACTTCACATCAGTCAATTCCAGTTTTCCGGCCCGCTCCACGTAAATTTGGTCGGCCCGGTTAACCAGAATATCGTTGACGGTTTGATCCTGCACCAAGGGTTCAAGTGGACCTAAACCCATGACTTCATGCTCAATGTCGGCAATCAGACTTTCCCGCTCTTTCATACTGAGAGGGATGGATTCCTTCTCCAACATTTCCTGGACAAGCTTAGTCAGCTCAACCTTGAGCAGATCGTTATCCAACTTCGCGACCACGGCCAGGTCGAGGGTATCAATCACCTGACGATGAAGCCGTTCTTTCAATGGACCCAGGTTTAATGCCCCCAAGCCCGCTGCCGCACCCACTTCATCCCATTTTGTCTCATACATAAACCGGCTTACCTCAACAACATGAAATGAATAATATTATGCCCCTGACGGGGATGATTGGACACTCCGGCTTTTAAAGGGATTCAACCACCCGGCTAACGATCCCTTGCTTGCCGATTTGGCTGGCTGCCCCCCAAATGAACTGGCCAGATCCCGATAGGATTGAGCCACGGCCGACCGGGGAGCCACATCGATCAACGCCTTTCCACTATTCACGGCTTGACTTGCTGAAGGATAATCGTTGGGGAGTAGCCAAAAGGCTTTTTGTTTTAGAATTTCTTCCGTCTCTTTCAATACATCCTGTTCCGCCGATAAGAATCGATTCATTACTAACCGGATTTTTTCAGCAGGAAATCCGGATCCACGCAACAATTCTAAAATACGCTTCGTTCGATGAACCACGGGGACCATCAACGTGGAGGTCACCAAGATTAACGTCGCAAGCTCCAGTGCCTTTTTTGTCGTCAAATCCAATACATGTCCACAATCGAGGATGACATAGTCGAAACTGGATTGAAGCAGTCGAAGGGTCGCTTCCACACAATCCGGACTTAATCGGCCTGTGCTGAGATCGTCATATCCCGAAGGGAGCACTTGAATGCCCAATTCCGTTTTGGTCAGGACACGAATGAGAAAGGCCTGGTCTAGTCGGGACAAATCGGTCGAAATATCCCGGAAGCTATGGTTCGGTTGAAGATCGAGATATAAGGGAAGATCTCCCCCATGCTGATTGACATCCACCAGTGCGACGGACGGGTTGTTCGGCCCTTTTTTGATAGCGGCGGCCAAATTGACCGCGATACTGGTCGTTCCCACTCCACCTTTTCCCCCAAAAAATGCCAGGACCTTTCCCGCCGCGCGTTGTCCGTCACCCTGACGAACCGGAACCGTGGCTCGCTCCAAAAATCGCGTAATCGCATCGCTCACTTCTTGCTTTTGGAGCGGCTGGGCCAAAAACTCTTTGGCGCCGGCCCGCATGGCTTCCAATAAAATATTTGACTCCAACCGTGCAGCGGTAAGGAATATCTCCATCCCTTTATTCAATTTCAACATCTCTCGAATCAGGGAGAACGTGTCTTCAGGCTTCTCTTCTAGTTCCATAATCGTGAGTGCAGGAACTCCGGGATCCTGACCGTCTTTGAGCCGAACACCGTCAATCTCCCGAATGAAGCTCTCCAGTGTTGACTTACAGTCAGTTGACCGAATGGAAAGCTCAATGACCGGCATATCGGATGAGGCACCTGAGGAATCTGCGCCTACACGTTTTGGCTTCCAAGTTTTATCCTTCATGTTAATATCCCTCCGAAGCGACCCCAATGGACGCATTGCCGCCTGATGAACCACCACTTGATGAACCACCGCCGGAGCCACCCTTCAGCTTGAACGGGGAATACGGCGGACTTTGAAACATCAACTGATACCGGGCCAGACTCTGTTGCAGAGCCTGTGAATCGGCCTCTCCGGCTATGGGGCCGAGATTGTTGGCGGCTGCGGGATTCGCGATTTGATTCTCGAGTGCCTGTCGATAGGACAGACCATACTCCTCACTCAGATGGACGGGTTGAGGTGCCCATGGCAAGAAGACCTGATCACTTTTCCCCATCGCTTGAGGACGCCGACCATTCTCCTCCGTCATGACTGGCCACACTCCACAACCACCCATCCCCACCAGAATCAGGCCGACCAAACCGGCCATTGTCACAATTGATTGGCGTTGCATGCTATGCTCCTTTTTCATCAAATTTCCTATGGGGCCAGATGCCCGAACATCCCTTCCATCCCACCTTTACGGTACGGCATTCTTCCTGCCACCCTCGGTGACCTAAGCGTGTAGGCTTCCCTTGGCCTGGCGACATTTGACTCAGGAAACGCCCCTTCCATATAGCCCATGAGCATCAACTCAAAATCATTGGGTTCCAAATAATGATCTGTGGGCAGGGTCTGCTTCACCATATCCAGAGGTTTCACCAAATGAGGGGTCACAATCACAATCAGTTCGGTCTCATTTTTTTGGAATGCAGTGCTCCGGAATAACGCTCCCAAAATCGGAACATCCCCGAGGAACGGGTATTTTGATACCGTTTCCTTGATATTTTCCTGGAGAAGCCCCGCAATGGCAAAACTTTGTCCATCACCCAATTCCACCACGGTCTTTACCCGTCGGGTCGTCAGAGCGGGTATTTGAAATCCTTGAATGACAATGCCGTTGGCAAAATCTAATTCGGATACTTCCGGGTTCACAATCACAGAGATGCGGCCCTCCGAAAGCACCGTCGGAGTGAATTTCAATCCGACACCGTATTCTTTAAATTTCACCGTCACCTGACCGAGTTGCTGCGGAATTGGAATCGGATATTCTCCCCCAACCAGAAATTCCGCGGCTTGCCCGCTCTCGGCAATCAAGGTCGGTTCGGCTAAGGTTTTCGAGAGAGAATGTTCCTTCAGCAGGTCTAAGAAGAGGGTCCATAAATCATCACCAATCCCGAATCCTAAAATCAGATTCGAGGCCAGCGTTCTCACGCTCGGAAACTCCAGAGTCGTCGTTTGTGAGGATTGGGCATGCGCAAACGGTTCGAAGGCATCAACCGTTGACAAATCATTAATGAGTCCGATGGAAAAATCACGATGATTTTTTTGAGCCCGTTTAAAATTCACCCCGAGACGCTTCATCAGCCCACGCTGCATTTCAGCGACTTTCACTTCCATCATCACTTGTTGCACGCCACCCACCTGAATCAGGTTAATAATTTTATCCGGAGCATAGGGCTCGGCCAGAGTGAGGGCTTTCGCCAAGGACTCCATATTGGTCACATTGCCCGCCAGAGTAATGTGCTCGTGACTATTCATCACTTCAATGCCAGATTCTTCCGGCATCATCGTATGAAGCTGCTCCTTCAAGCGAGTAACATCGGGAGAGACCCGAACCTGGAAAACATTGGATACCTGCCCATCTTGCCCCCATAGAGTCAAGGTGGTCGTCCCAACCTCAAGCCCGGTCAAATAAATTTGCTTGGTGGAGAGCACAATTTGGTCCGCCACTTTAGGATTAGCGACCGACGCGCGTTTAAACGCCGTCTCCCGTTCCACAATTTTTGATTCTCCGACCGTTAATCGGAGGCTTTGAGGCTCATTGAGGTGGACCGCCTGGGTTGTGAGACCTTCTCCAAAGGCTCCTGTGTAGCCCACAAGGACCATGCTCAGAGCCATCAACATGCTCCTGAATGGAAAACCATGAGTCTGATTCATAACGTTACCTTTCATGCCGATCATCGCGTCACCATCGACGCCTCCTTAAAATTTCATCGTTTTTCGATCCGTCCCTTTGATCACCTCAACCTGATTTTGACGCTTGCGAACCGTTTTGGGCCTCGGAGGAATGAGTTGGTGTGAACTCATCAAATCCTTAAAGTCCGCCCCCTTCGTTTTCTTCACCTCGGGATTGAGGGGACTCCGCAGGGCCAAACGTAACTTTCCACCATTTTCGGCCATGGCCAACTTCTCAGCTTCTTCCAACGACACTTCCAACGTTATGACTTTCACGGGAGTGGGCTTTTCCTCTCCGTTGGCTCTCTCCATTTGCGTATCGATCGCCAACACCAGGGTATTCTCAAGAACCACTTTCGTGACTTCCTCTCGGCTACCACCACCCTCTTTCTTCTTCCCCCTCGGATCATCAAACGTCGCCATGACATCGACCCGATCGCCTGGCTGCACAAAACCCGGAAGCCCGACGACTTCGTTGACTTTTACGGCCATCGCGCGTTTATTGGGATCCATCACGGCCGACACGCCCCCCGTTTTAAGATCGATTGGAGCCAATTTCGATTCTAATATGGGCTCATTCTTTTTCAGGTTCGTCAGTACAACTCGACCATTTAAGGAAGCCGTGTCCTTAAAGTGACCCACGGGGACGCCCTCTTCAGGGTACATCATCACTCGAACGGCTTTTGCACCGAGTGGCGTCCCCCAGGGGATATCGGCACTGGCCACTGCGACACTCACACCCTCCATCACCACTTCAGGGGCATCGACTTCGATCATTCGTTGCCCTTGTAGCCACCGATACACCATGACCGTCGTCACCAGGGCAATAATCATCGCAATTCCTAAAAATACGAGTGGCCGTTTTTGTCCCATGAGACTTCCTCCCCCTTCTTCACCGAATCCAGACCGAAATTTTTATTCATGCCTATCAAACCTGAGGTTTCAACTTGTCTACCTCTGCATATCGGATGACAAATGCCATTCTTAATAGACAACGAGAAGAATCTTCTCCGATTGCTCATTTCCCACTCGTAGACCTCAGCGAACACGAGTTACAACACATCATAATAAAACAACGTTTTGGCGATTACGGTTCCCAACCCTAACACCAGGGCATACCGCAACTTAGGTTCGGTGGGAATTGGGGCATCAGAAATCGGAATGGTCCTGGTCACCTTCAGCGTTGACAGAAGGAGAAACATCCGATCCCAGGCATGACGCATGCCACCCTGGTTGGACAATAGGGCTAGGCTATACAGTCCACCCAACATGGCTGCAAATGCAAACGCAAAGACCACCTGGCCCGGACCCAGGATTGTTCCAATGGCTCCAAGCAATTTCACGTCTCCGGCACCCATCCCCCCTTTGAGATAAAAAAATATCAAGCAGACCAACCCCATGATCAGACCTCCAAGACCGAACAGGAATCCTTCCCAACCATACGCCAGGCTATTCACTCCAATTCCAAAGACTGCCAAGGACCCCGTCAGCCAATTGGGAATCCGCCCCTCCCGAACATCAGTGATCGCTGCGACCACTAACCCCAAGGCTAATCCACATAACAAAAATGAAGAACTCATAATTTCAGGTTATTCCCTCAATTAAATTCATAATCGACCTTTCAAACAGGTGCCCCGACCACGACACCTCCCATTGCGTACGCAAACCATCATCGGTTATGAAGCTTAAGCACCGGGAACAGTTCATGTTTCGGTGGGTTACCTGACTTTCTTAAGGCATGCCCTCAACAAGTATGTATGATTGAAGACCGGGTGCAAGAGTATGTGTATATTTTAGATTTCCCCGGTCGGACGTAGACCGACACGAGATGCGTGGGCAAGGCCATCACTGCACGATCCTCCTGAACCAGCGAAAGGAATCTCTGTCCCGAGGAAGCCAATAGCGTTCGCGGAATTCCTTCGTTTTCCTCAGAGACCCATGGTTTCTCGAAAGCATGGGTGCATGTACCTTCTTTTATTTATGCGACCGTCTCAGCAAGGTAAAGAGTGACGTGTTCTTGTTGGGGGGAGAAAAGCTTTAGGCGCCAACTACAACAGAAAGATCGGAAGAAAAGTTATGGGCTGTGTCACGAAAAACCTCTCCCATCATCATGCTCGACTTTGATCCTGGATACGCCATCCTTTTGTCTCTCCATCATTTCCATACGCCCACTTTTCCTATCCCCTCTCCCTCATCCCCGCCAGTCATCAGCGGAAATCCATCAGAAGTTAGTGACAGATGAGTTCCCGAAAGGGAGTGTTGAATAATAAGGATGTTCAAGGGCAAATTTGCCCAGGATTAGATTACTCATCAAAGGCTCCGGGTCGGTTCAAAAAAGTCCGTCCAGCAAGGCCGCTGCCGTTTTTACGCGCGGAGCGTACGCTGAGTACGTGAGCACGGGAAAATGGCGAGAACGCCGCTGGCGGCTTTTTTCAACAGACCCCGAAAACAAATGTCGAGCGTAATAGGACCAGATGAATACCCACTCGTATTTGAGCCCACCTCGAACATATCTTCGGCCATCAAGTGCCCGCGATGAGCGGCAACCTGATTCGAACCGTCAAGCTTGTGCGGGCTCGCATGAAGATTGGGATGAAGAATTTTAGATATAACTTCTACCGGGTCCTGGAACTGGCTTCGCCATAGAAGGCCCAGGGTGCGTAAGACAAGGACAAGGAAGCAGGGTGAATGCCTCGACGACCTCCCCCTCCTCCTCATTCCCATGGCCTTAATCCGTCCCTCCAAGCAAGAGCCAGGAATGCGGGCCAAACCAAGGGTTTTCAAAGGTGCCCTTTATAGTGCTGGTATGGTTTTCCGCATTCGTGGGCATGCTGGAGGGACAGACTCCAGGAAACGGCTAAACAAAATGATGGGAAGAGGCCAAGAGGGAAAGACCGGGACGTGGGGGGAAAATTTTTCTCTGGCTCCGAAACCAAACAACAATGAGTCCTTCGTCAGCTTATTCTTTAAAAGGAATGCGCATGTCGGGGAAATGAGCAGACGTGCAATTAGACGCTTGGAGTTTAAGAGAGGGAGCCCATAAAAAAGTCCCTTTGAGCCCGACTCAAACATGACCGACCCAAAGGGACCAAGGTTCCCGGGAGACGCTCTTATGCTCCCGGCTGTTGACTCGTCATCACGACACTAGCCTTGGATATACCGATAGAGGCTGAAGCGCCCCAGCCCCCCCACCAGCCTGGTTAGGATTTGGCGTTCCATCAAAGAAACCATCACATTTCACTTCCGCTTGAATATCATTTTTCTTGACTTCCGTGACCACTGCTTTCGCATACCCAACGATGGTAATAGACTGATTGGGATTGTCACAAGAGGATGGAGAACTGGCTTGGTACACGGGAAGATTGATATCCCATTCATACCGTCCAGAGTCATTACTCCATTGCTTCTTCGCATTCCAAAGATCAATTAAATCGTTAAATGCCGACGACACTTCTCCACCGGTAAATGTGAATTGAGTCTGCCCTGGGATGATCCCTGGACTCTGATAGCTCCCGTCATTTAACCCAACAATAGTTTGTCTGAGCTTATTGGCATTGGCCGGTGTCTGATCAAAGACGTGCCATCCCGCACAGCCATTGGCCCCGGTTGGAGAAAATTGAATGCCCCCGTCGCAGGTGGCAACCCCGTTAAACCAATTACTGGAAATCGCAAACGGCACATCGGCCACTCCCGGTGGGACAGGTCCCCCTGAAGTCCCCAATGCGGCGATCGAACTTGTCGAAATATCCATGGTACTCACACCCAACATACCGGCAAAAAATGTCGGCATCGCACCATTTGCCGCACCATCACGTCGGACAGTCGCGCGAATGGCATTCGGCCGGTTCACTGTGGGGTTGAACGTCTGCGCATTGAAATCCCATATGCCAAATTCAACATCTCCCTGCGAAAGCGATAAGTTACTGACATCTGAGGCACTGTTGGCAAATGCCGCAGCGGTCGCCTGAGCCGTTACTTGTGATTGTTCATTGCCGGTCAATGCCCGCCCCATGTCCTGTTGCTCAGCGATGGGCAAGGTAAGATAGGTCACACCCAATTGTCTCGCAGCGGCCAGCGCGGCGGCATCCGAGGCATTGTGCAATTCATTTTGTGTAAGTAAGGCATGCCCGACATCAATCGTCACGCCGGCCATGATACCCATTACGACCGCCATAAACGCCCCGTTGATAGCCGCAATGCCCCGTTGGTTCAAGAGCGGTGAGACAATAGACCATCGTTGTTTCTTCCGCATGTTTGTATCTCCATCACATTGAAGTTCTGATTGGGACATTTCTCCCTCGTCTTATTCCATCATCATGGTCACAGAGGCTTGCAGGTTAGGAGTCGAAATCGCAGGAATGAGTTTATCAATGACAAAATAATTCCAGGGGATGGTGGACACCACAGTTAACGGTTGTCCCTGTAGGCTTCCAACCCCATTGGCCACCACCGAGAGCCCGGATGGATCCACCCCTCCCGCGGTAAGAGAAGCCGTGATGGCTGCTTCGATTTCCGCCTGGCCATTGCCGGAAGCAAACAATGTCCCCTGGCGCGCTCCCACACGGGTCGCATTCACCAGGACTTCCTTAAACCACAACATGCGCCCAAAATCGATGGCCCCAAATGCAAGTGACGCAAGAATCGGTAGAATGAGGGCAAACTCTACAGCCGTCGAGCCGCGCTCGGATTGTCTTAAACTTGAAAATCGTTGACTTGGAGGTGTTTTCATAACACTTTTCCTCATCCGGCTAAATGGTTTTGAGGTATCGATCAGACCATGTCCACGCATGTTTAAATGGTGTCAGCCCTCCCCAGACATTTCTGATAGATCTCGTGTTGTGTCCCTCAAATACCATTCCACCTCCCCTTCCCCTTGAACTTCTCGAAAGATGAATGATTTCAGGTAGTGGATATTTCGAATGGTTCTTCGACAGGATGAGCATGAATGAATGAGAGAGCAGTTAGGGGAAACGCCACTAGCTCCCCAGAGCTCCTGCGATGATACCCATGGCCCCCTCGTACATATTCACGACGGCCGTTCCCATGGCGGCTTGAGCTGTCAACACCGTCATGCCGATGAGCGCTGCCATGAGACCATATTCAACCGCCGTGGCACCCTCCTCATCAACAAGAAGGTTTTTTATCCAGTGATGACAGTGATTCAGGAGAATCGTCTGCATGATGTTGTCCTCCCCTATCCCTTATCTGAATTTTCACATCTCTTCATTCATCAATACTGTACCCGCCCTTAAAAGTAGCCTTCGGCCGAAGTGCCGTTCCGGTGACCTGCCACCAGAACGGCACTGCCAGGCAATCCTGCAGAGGCGAGCCCTCTTTTAACTCGGAGCAACGGCCGTTGAAATGTTGGTGAACGTTGTACTGAGGGCAGTTCCGACCGCAGTCACAGCAGTCACAATCACCGCGGCGATCAAAGCCGCCAACAACCCATACTCAATCGCGGTGGCTCCCTCTTCATCATTCACGAAACGCATCACTTGGTTAACCATAGCGCATCTCCTTAACGGGCGAAGGTAAATACGTGCATTACGCCAGACTGCCCGGAATATTCTGACGCAGACGTTGCCCCTTGGCTCTCCGTGCCTTCGGCAACCCGGCTATCAGGGACCAACCCTGACCCGTGGTTTTGCGCCCACGCCTTACGACGTGTTCGCCGTTCTCGGGAAGGGGCACCCGACCGAATCCATGCTTCATAGTTATGCATAAATGTTCGTGGACCCAAGAAAGTTTTCCACCTCGCATTCTGTGGCTCCTCGTTTTCATGTTTCATTATCGACTTACCCAGAAAAAACTTGCCGATGTTTTTTGTTGAATATGTTTCATATTAGGTAAGGGTAGGATGGATTGCCTCCCTTTGTTGACCAAGGAGATCGAAATTGTTAAGAACAGCTTAAATTTTTGGATGGAATGCACATGAGAAAACGTATGGGGTGAGGAGTGAGACAAAAGGAAACAGGAGAAACGCGCCGTGAAACCTCAGACGGAATGTGAAGAGGGGCCGCTGACTTTTTCTTTGGTTAAGGGGATGAATGAGGATTTGGTACAAAGGAAACTTTGCCACATTATCAAGATAATGAGGGAATATACCGAAAAAGCCTTTGCCTGAAGGCTTAAAAGCCATTTGCATAAATGCCAAGTCCAATACACCATAGCCATTCCCGATGCCATTTCTGACTCCATCTCCAACTGGGTCCACCCAACTGGACCATGAGGTAGATTAGTTGAAAATTTTTACGGGTAACCGCTAGCCCTCCATACCTACTTTCTTAAGTTAAGCTCAAAAATCGGACCAACACATACACGGATGAAGACAATTCATATGAGATTCAGTGCAAACAAGTGGCAGGACTTCTGTTCATGATGAGGATTTCGAGGTCGATCAGGACAAGTTCGTTGAACCGTGCACAACAGTATAGACACTATTTTACGGCACGATCAGTACCTGCTCACAACTACATTGGCACAATTCGAATGCGAGGATATGCATAATGAGAGTGGGAAATTTTACCCTGTCTAAGCCTTTCCTATGGCCCGTCGAACGTTTTTTACGCAATACCATTTTCGTGCTGGCGGTCTTCGATCTGGCCATGATCCTTGTTCGCAATATTGGCTTCGATTGGTTTTCCTATACCCTTTTTTTTGCCTTGGGAATTTTCATGATTACCGTGGGGCTGTTCTACCGTTCAAGCGGACGTAGTGAGCGTATTTCTATGACATTGATGGCCACTGGGTTGCTTCTTCTGTTTACAATTGTGCTATCGATTTTCGGCTATTTGCTGCTCCCGCTTTGGCGAGAACCCATTGATCCGTTTCTGGTCCGGATCGATGCTTGGTTCGGGTATTCATGGCCAGACATTGTCCAATTTGCCGGTCGCCATCCATTTTTTAATGAATTGACGCGTTATGCCTATTTATCTTCTATACCGCAAATGGCATTTCTTTTTCTTATTTTAGGATTTGGAGGGAAACAAAAAGAACTCCATGTCTTCATTCTTTCAATAACCGCTTCAGGTCTGGCGACGCTTGGATTTTGGGCGCTGTTTCCAGCATTTGGCACAAGCGTGCTCTATGACATTTCCGGCACAATTGAGCAGGCGGCAAGACCGCTTGTTGGCTCGGCCTATGGTGCCGAATTATTGCGCCTAGGGGCTGAAGGGCCTAAATTCATTTCTCCAAGGGATATGGAAGGCCTGGTGGCCTTTCCCTCGTATCATACGATCATGGCCGTGTTGGCTATGTATTCAGCACGCACCACTCGCTGGTGGTTCCCCATACTGGTCGTCATCAATCTGTTCGTGTTCCCAGGAGTGCTTATCCATGGAGGGCATCACCTGATCGACGTATTCGGTGGTTTATTGACTGCCGGCTGCATCATTTACGTGGCAAGGCAGGTTGTGACTGGAAAGGAGATCCAGGCTGACGGAGTATTTGTCGACCCAGAACAAGAGATAACGTTCGTTAAAAGTTCCACAGACATGCCGGGATTACACCCGTAAGCCTAAATCCGATGACCCCGGCGGTATGGAGTTGACTCGTTTCGATAAGCATCGGGTGTGAAATGTTTTTTGATTGGCTACCGGTTCAGTACGCCATTGTTCAAAGCCCTGTGACCCGTCACCTTCTGAAAGCGGATGAATCTTGGTTTTCTCCTTTCATGCCACTTCTCCCACCGCACCGATTCTCACACCTACCTTCCGTCTTTCCGCCGCACTTGCACCGGAATCCACCCTGGAAGACAGATTGTCGGTTACCACCTTGCTAATCTGACCTATCCTTCAAAAACGTGAGACTCCGCGCCGTTGTGTGATTGCGTAGGGCGGATTAGGCTGTCTGCGGTTGTAACCCTACAGACGCATGGCGTGGGGACACGGCAGGCATGAGCCATATTTGTCGGTTTACTCTTTGCTCACCGGGCCTTCCGACGAGGTACCATTACCCCCACCCTTCCCCGGCCTCCTCGATATTTTTTTATCGGGAATCCATCGTTGAAGTTCTTCGGGTGGATTCATGCTCACTACCAGCGGGAATGACGGAAGGGACGTGAGGGTATGACCAAAGCGTGATCTGAAAATTTTCAAGGTTTCCTCGATTTAAACCGAACAACATGGAATATCGACCCTTAATCGCATTGCATGAGACCTGAATTTTTTTCTTATGATTCAAAAACCATTTCGTCATGCTCTTGAGCTTCTCCAATCCTGGCAACAACCAAACGGAGGGTTCCCCTATCATTCCGGGGAAGAGGCACGGCCGGACGCAACAGCCTGGGCCATTATCTCAATGTCCGCATATGAGTTCGATCCTGAAAGCTGTAACCGAGGAAGGGCATATTTAGCTTCACAACAGCCGGACGACGGACGCGTGAGCATTGCTCTCTCTCACCCAGAGGCATCTTGGCCAACACCACTCGCCATTTTCGCCTGGGAAAGCTTTCCCCAGTATCAAGAAGCGCAATCCCGGGCGGTCGACTATCTCATAGGGTTTACCGGCCGACATTTCCCTACCCCGGATCTTTCAATTATTGGGCACGACACCGCCATCCTGGGCTGGCCATGGATTGCCGACACCCATAGCTGGGTTGTACCGACTTCCCTCGCTCTGCTGGCCTTACAGGTGGTGGGATTGAGCACTCATCCTCGCGCCATTGCCGGGCAACAGATGCTCATCAACCGCCAACTAACAAACGGTGGATGGAATTTCGGCAGTACCACCGTGTTCAGGAGAGAGTTACATCCGCTCCCGGAGTGCTCCGCCATCGCTCTGCAAGCTCTGGCTGGCACCACCCCCATCCACGAGGTAAAACGAAGCCTTGACTATCTCTTACATGAACTCCCTCACCTCCGGACTCCCATTTCACTTGGGTGGGCCCTCCTGGGCTTGGGAGCCTGGGGGCTGAAACCCGCAAACACGGAGGGGCTGGCCAGGGCGAGTTTGCAACTGCAAGAACGGTATGGGCCCTATCCTCTTCCCTCTCTAGCCTTGCTCCTGTGCGCCGTGAAAGCCTCTCATGGTCTGCACTCGTTATTCAGATCTTTGCCCCAAGAAACGCCCGCTTCTTCTACTCGCAACTGACACTGAATAGGCAAGGAATATTTCGATGACCACCCCACCCACATACACAGAACAGCCAACGCTTTCCAGGAGGCAATTGCTGCAGGCCTGTTTGGTCGGAGGGGGATTAGCTGTTTCAGGGTTTTCTCTGCTTCATTGGTTAACGGGCCCCCGCTTGACCGCACAGACCTTCATCGGTCAAGCCAAAATGTACGAGGCTGATTTGGCAAACCTCATTCGCCAAGGGTTCCAAGAATTGGGGATCACCCCATTAGAGATCAAAGGAAAACGCATTTTGTTGAAACCGAATTTGGTTGAGCCACATCAATCGTTATCGCATATCAATACCCACCCTTTGGTCGTACGAGGAGCCGTCGAGGCGTTCCTTTCCCTGGGTGCGATGTCTGTCGTCGTGGCTGAAGGACCAGGCCATCGCCATGATACTCTTTTAGTCTTAGAGGAATCCGGCTTGGCAGATGTGCTGTACGAAGATCGCATCCCCTTTCAAGATCTGAATATAATGGAAGGGGTAGTTATGCCTAACCTGGGTGGTCAGACAAGGATGGCCTCATTGACCTTTCCTCGAATAGTCAAGGAGGTCGATTGGGTTGTCTCGCTGGCCAAGATGAAAACGCACCATTGGGCTGGTGCGACCCTGTCCATGAAAAATTTTTTTGGCGTGATGCCTGGAAATTATTATGGATGGCCGAAGAATGTGTTACACCAGGCTGGAATCCCGCAGTCCATTTTGGATATCAATGCGACGCTCAAGCCTCATTTCGCCATTGTCGACGGCATAATCGGAATGGAAGGGGATGGTCCGATAATGGGGACACCTGTCCAATCCGGAGTCCTGGTCATGGGAAGGAATCTTCCGGCCGTCGATGCTACCTGCTGCCGTATTATGGGAATTAATCCGGATAAAATCGAATACCTTCGAAAAGCCGACCAGTGGTTAGGTCCTATTCACGAATCGCTGATTGAACAACGGGGAGAATCTTGGCGAACAGTACACCGCCCTTTCGCCCTGGTCCCGGAGATCCCCGCCCACCAAGGCCTTCGTTCATCTCAGCTTTGAAAATCCAAGGATCTGTTGGCGCCTTCCTTCCGGCCTCCCATACCTCTCCCGTTACCCGACAAATTAGTGCTTTCATTCCGGCGCCTGGCCCTGAATATTCCGACCTCTCTTTCCCTCGTCCCCTCAGATCGGCATCAGAGGTCCATCCGAAAGAATATCCCCTCACTCTTTCCGTCATCTTACGATGGTCGACCGATAAACAATGTCGGGCTTGATGATCCGAGGGAACGAGCGTTGACCTTCCGCCTCACGTTTCTCACCTGCTGCCTCATGTCTTCTTCAAATGGATTCCAACCAACGGCTGGCCGGTATAGGTCAGGAACGATGCAGAGAGACTTCCTCCCCCGGAAAAGAACACCGAGGTTCGTTAGAACAGGTGACAAACCCAGATGAGACTCCAGGAGCCAACGAGAATAAAAACGACACTGGAAAAATTGGAAGTTTAGGAAGGATTATCGAGGAAGGCATTCACTTCTTGAAGACGACCATACGCCTTCCCGGCTTCTGGGCTTTGGGGATGGGTTCGTACAAGTTGTTGAAAGACTGACCGCGCCATGGGTAATTCGCGTAATTCCATATGCGAATAGGCGATTTTCAGTAGAGATGCCGGCACTTTATTGCTGGAAGGGTAAAAGGCAAATACTCGCTCAAATTCATCAATGGCTTCCTGAAACCGTCTTTCGCCGTAATAACATTCACCCAACCAATATTGGGCATTCGAGGCCAAAGGAGAGTCTGCAAACGTCCGCAAAAATGTCGAAAACCCCGTGGAAGCTTCGGCAAAGTTCCCCTGACGAAGTAGCGACATCGCCCGGTCGTATAGCACCTGAGCGTTTCGCGTATCGACATAACCGGAAGAACCCGCCTCTGATGTTCCTACCGGAGCCGGCAACGTTTTTGATAGTTGGGATGTGGGAGCATACGCGGCAACCGCCCCGGTCAAAACTGACCGAGAATTTTCCTTTGAGGATTGTGAGCCAGCCATCGCATCCGACCGAGGCGATAGTGGAGTGCGTTGAGAAAGGAAATCTCGGGTTACCCCTGCCCGCGCCGACGGTTCGAGGCTTTCGTGCATGTGAGCATTCGAGGAAAGGGGACTACCGGATTGTCCAGCCATGCGGGAAAGTTTTTGCTCGTGTTCATCCAATCGCCCCCCGAATGTGACACTGAATTTTTCTAACGTCCCTACCACCGACTGTATACTTCGCCGAACCTCTTCAAAATTCGCCTGAACTTGCTGCGCCTGGGCATCACGCTGTTGAGATTTGAGATCAAGTTGTTTGCGTAAATCCGCGAACTGCTGTTCCTGTTGGGTAACTTGTTGGCGAAGAGAAGATAGCACCTGTTGGTAATCCACTAACGAAGTCCGGAATTCGCCTAACTTACCTCCTTGCTCTGTCAGGAGTTGCTCTTCCCCTGCTAAACGATCTCGAAGTTGATGGACCAAAGGCTCGGATTGTTGAAGCTGGGTTTTGACTTCCTTCATATCTGCGTCATACCGCGCCATTTTTTTTGTTAATTCATTGACCTGGTTCTGATTGCTTTCAAGCCCTCCACGAACCTGGGAGAGGTCCGTCTCCTTTAAGGTAGCAACTTGGTCCATCACTTCGGCACGAGCATGCAGTAACTCCTGAATCTCAACCCGCTGTTTGGCAATAAGGGAATTCGCTTTCTCCAAGGCGTTATTGGCTTCACTCACGGCTTCCTGGAGTGATGTTTTGCTCTTATCCAACTGGGCAATCTTGGCGTCCAATTCCCGCTTGATTCGTACCACATCCGCCTGCTGAGCCACACACCCTGCCAAGATCATACTCAGCCCCACAATGACAATTCGAACACTCAAACGATACGAAAATGAATGAGGGCTTTGCATAATCTTCATTAATCCTCTCAGAAAGCCTAAACGGGCTATGCCCGCCAACAAACCTCTACCAATCCCGGCGGTCAGCCACATAGGGCATTGGAGTCGAAGCCACATTGATATCTAGAACAAGATGAGCGCGCCGATTCTTCTGGAAACACGGTTCGGTTGAATCCCAACAGGCCGGATTCTCCTTGCCGAATGACATCACATGAAGTCGCTCTGCGGGGACTCCCAAACTGGTGAGGTAGGTTTTGGCGCGAATGGCCCGCTTTTCACCTAAAACATGATTATAGGAAGCCGTTCCGCGATCATCGCAATGTCCTTCAATGGTAATCTCCGCATACGGATGAGCTTTTAGCCACTCCGCGTTGGCCACTAACGTCGCCTTAGCTTGTTCATTGAGTTGAAAGCTATCAAATTCAAAATGCACATCTCGCAACCCACTTTGTGCGGTCAATTGTTCAGCACGGGTTCGATTCCCCCAATAATCATTGGGAGAGTCAGAAGGCGTGATACCTGACTCGAAAGTGTAGTCCTCCCGAATCAAGGGATCTTCCGCAAGTAGGTCGGACAAAGCTCCTGTCCCTTCAGGAAAATACCCTTCCCCGATGGATGTCTCTTTGTTTAATGCTTGTTCCGGGGCTCCCGTTGAAAAATCTCCCTGTGAGGCCACCAAAGTTGGCGCACCGGTTTTTTTGCCATATTTATGAATTCCATGTGTGGACCGATGTGCACACCCGGTGGCCAGCAACATCATCAGGATCACTATTCCCCAAACATAGATTCTGCGGGTCGATGAATGAACAGTCATATTACGAACTCCTTGTTCAACAGCTACTCCGAACAAACCATGAAATACCTCTTAAAGATCGTCCACAACAATAAAAATTGCAAAAACAAGGCCAGGGAACATCCCAAATACAAGAAGAACTCCTCGTCGGAAGTCACGGTGACGGAAAACTCAACATTTCCGAACTGCCCGAAGAAAAGTGGCCACACCCATTACCTCAAATTTCATAGATCTACTGCAGAGTTAGAGATTTCGGGGCATGATCCGGCTAAGAACCATTTCTAAATTCCTCCTCACAATGCGGCACAGGACTCAGGGGAGTGTCAAATGAGGATTAAAAAAAACCAATACACCTAGGAGAGGTGGTGCAGAATTGAAGCAGCATTTACTCAACAATCGTGGCATTTCCTCAACGCTTTTGAGGGGCATCTAGCGATGAGAGGTGCCTGGAGGGGTGGGGAACATACGTAGGATCAAATCTTTTTTGAAGGAGATGTGACAGGCACTATCGCATTGAAACAGGGATGAACGAGATCCATTTTTGGGGGAACGACCTTATGAGATACAAGAAAAATACTTTCTAGAATATCGCTGGATTTTAGCTTTTTGGACGAATACAGGAGAAGTGAAACAGCATAACAACGCTTATTCATCATTCCATTCAGGGGTGGCAAAATACCAGCACTGTCCGCCACGTTCTTTAGCCCGATACATCGCCTGATCGGCAATTTCCACCAACCGATGGGGATCCGTGGAATCCTTGGGATAGACGGAAATCCCAATACTAATCTGTATAGGGATTTTTTCTTTTCCCAATCGAATGGGCGGAATAAGACATTCTAAAATTTTCAGGGCCACCTGACGAATATCCTGAATATGTTCAAGCCCTTGAAGAATTACGGTAAATTCATCCCCGCACAAACGCGCGACGGTATCGGTTGATCGCACACAAGTTGCCAACCGCTCCGCCACGATACGCAATACACGGTCTCCGGTTTGATGTCCATGATAATCATTTATAGTTTTAAAATTATCGAGATCCAAAAAGAATAATGCCAGTAAGGTCCCATTTCGCCTGGCTTGCGCCAACGACTGTTCCAGGCGGTCTTTAAACATAATTCGATTGGGGAGATCGGTTAAGGGATCGTAATAGGCATGATGCTTCATCAGGAGTTCTTGTGTCTTTCGAGCGGTCACATCATGCAAGATCACGACAAAATGCATCGGGTCCCCCTGCACATTGAGCAAAGGAGTAACCACCTGCTCGAAAACCAGAGATTGGCCATTGCTTCCCGTTTGCATCACCTCGGTCTTCAGGCAACTGAACTCTTGGGCAGATGGATCTGACAGGGACATTCTGTCTCGGAGTTCCTCATGAGGGAACGAATTCAATGGAGAACCCAACAACGATTGAATCGAGGAACCACGCAAGGCCGTATAGGCATCATTCACCCATTCCAAGCGACCTTGCGCGTCTGTCACACAGACGGGATCAAAGACGGAGCCCATAGCCACACTTTGCAATCGCCAAAGATCCAGCTGTCTTCCACGTGCCATTAACCGTTCGATCTCACAACCTAATACTTGCAACCATCCAAGCACCGTCGGATCAACCGGCTGTGGACCTTCAGAACACACCACCAGCAAACCGAAACAATCCTCATCCAAAGCCAAAGGAACACCCCAGGTTTGATGACACCGGAAACCGGGCGGAAACCAGGCCATGGAGCGTGTGGACGGACAACAGGGAGAAAGCAGTGATATTTCAGAACCCTCGCAGGCCTGAATTAACTCACCTTGCTGCGAAACCTGGCTCCACCACAGAGCGCCTTGCGCTTCCCAATCCAACTCCCCAGTCATCGCATGTGCGCGTAACTGGGGCATACCTCCCTTTCCCATAGTGGTCAGCCACACAAAGGCAAAACCAAACACACGCACAAGGCCAGCACAAATCTGCGCCAGACACACATCCACACTCTGACCGGAAAATAGTTGGGATTCGAGACTCTGCACCAATTGGATAAAAGGCTGAACGGAAGAGCATTCCGCCTCAGGAGTCAATCCCCAATGCCACGCAACTACCTTCTGCGACTGATCTAACATGGGCACTACCACACATAGGATTTTTTGCGATGGTCTCCCTGTTGGGAGAAATGTCAGCACTCTATTCAGGATCTTCGGAGGAGCATCAACCGCACAAAGATGGGTTCGAAGAATCATCCATTCCTCATGAGCAACATAATCGGCAATGGACACTTGCCCAATTTCAGCCAGGTCCATCCCCAGGATATGACTCCCCACTTCATTGGCCATGAGGATCACACCATCACACGAAGTCACGAAATGAATCTGAGATGATTCTGGAAGAGAAATTGGAGCCGTCAGCGAAACCGTCTGATCGCGAACCGGAAGGAAATTGGCAATAGGAGGTGGGTCGGAATTTGTCGAAAGAATTTGGGTGAGTCGGCCCCTCAATCGGTGAAGTGCCTGGGTGAGTTCCTGCTCTTGCGTATCGGAAAGATCACTCGATTCAGCCTGAAAATCTCTCAAGGACTGTTCGAGTAAGTGATGGAGTCGTTCAAAAGTGGCCACAATTACCTTCACCCTGGCACAAGGAATAGGAAAAACCACAGAGAGTATTTAGATAATAAACCCGATATCGATATCTTTTGGCAAGGTTTTCTGGACGTCAACCCTTCAAAAGCAGGGCGATTATTGGCGCCAATTCCTCACCAACGCATTCAGAGCACCAGCCAGACAACTCAATCCATGGAGGGAAATGTTGCGCAGTCTAACAGGCGACCCTTCTTAGGTCTTAGGGAAAATCACTCCGGCCTCGGCATCAGCTTGCGCCTGAGTATACCGTGCCACCGTTCCAACATCGGACCAATAGGCGGTATGAAGAAATCCAAATATTTTTGAACCCCGCGCAAGCTCTTTCGTATAGGAGTCGATGATGGAAAACGGTCTATCCACAGGGGCATCGTGGAGGATAGAAGGATGGAGAATATGAACTCCTGCAAACATCCGTTGAACCAGGGCGTTAGGCAATTCAGCTTGACTCATTCCCCGACCATTTATTCTGAAAATACGATTTTGTGCGTCCGAATCTACGGCTCCCCATTGGGCTGCTTGCGGATCGTCGCGAAGCACTAACGTGGCCACACCACCATGAGTCCGATGAAACGTTACCAATGTCTTCACATCCAACTCGATCAACGTATCCCCATTAATAACCAAAAACGGGTGTTCCTCAAAAAACCACTCAGCCGCTTTTAATCCTCCACCCGTTCCTAACAGAGTTGATTCATGGGAATACCTCACCTGCATATCCCAACGGGATCCGTCCCCGATCGCTTCTTCGATCATATTTCCTAAATAATGCAGATTGATGATGACGTCACGTATTCCATATGTTCGCAACCACAACAAATTCCAAATAATGAGCGGCGTCCCCGCAACCGGCAATAACGGTTTGGGAATCGTGTTGGTCAACGGACGAAGGCGAGTGCCCAGACCCGCGGCCAAAATCATGGCCTTCATATGCAAGAAGCTAACGCCATTCAGGGATATACGGGGACAGATGGGTGAGCAGTCGATGGAGTTGAGGATATTTTTCCAAATTGGCACGAACATTCTTTAATGTCTGGGGAATCGAAGCCAAAAAACTTGAATTACCTTTTACTCGATCAATATACACAAACCGACCGGCAGCCTTCAGATTTCGCTGAATACTCGTGAAGTCAAATAGCCGACGAAACGCTTCAGGATCATGTAAGAGCATAGCCGATTGTTGCGAAAATGAGAGATTCTGGCGCATGGCTTCTACGTAACGAGCAATAAGACGATCGATGACCCCTTCATCGAGAGCGATGTAGGAATCCCTCAGCAGGGAGGCCAAATCATAGGTCACAGGGCCCATCAAGGCATCTTGAAAATCAATGACTCCCAGCCGTTCCCCATCCACCATCAAGTTACGGGAATGATAATCACGATGGGTAAACACCTGCGGTTGCGAAGCTAACCATTCGGCTATCTTCTGAAATTCCTCTCGAATCAGCACTTGGTCGTCCACAGACATGGGGCGCGCTCTCACCACAATGCCATATTCTAGGAAATGCTCAAACTCCCAGAGATACAGGGGAACATCAAAAGACCGTGTCAACGCCACACAGGGGACACTGGAAGGATGTGAGGCCTGGAGATGAAGCTGAACGAGCTGATCAACAGCCTTACAGTATAGATCCTCCCCGATAGCCGGGGTAGATTCCTGCCATGCTTGGGCCAGCGTCACGTCTCCAAAATCTTCGAGGTAGAGCAAGCCGCAGGATTCATCGTAAAAATATAACACGGGAACCTGAACGCCATTCTTCTGCAGATGTTTCAGAATATTCGTGAACGGCAATTCAGTGACGTCCCCCCCTGCTCCACTTATGGCCTCCTCAGAAGCTTTAAACCCTTCCGGATCGGCCAACCTCATCAGAACCACAGAGGAAACGGGAGCCATGGACAGGTGCAAACGGTAATAACGACGATTCGAAGCATCCCCCGCTAACGGCACGCATTGCTCTAGTTCGGCAGTGAACGGAAGATGTTTACGGAGAGTAGAGGACACACCCGAAAGATCGAGGCCCGTCAAAGACAGGGAAGTTTGAGGCGTCATTGCTTTCGATTATACGGGCATACCAACTTCTTGTCATCAAGAGGAAATAGGACACTCATTTTGACAACTGTAATTCCCTGCCTCGGTTACAATGGCTTAGCTGCGCGGAACGGAAGAAAAACCCGCACATCACCAAATGACGACCTGCCTTCCCGCTTACGGGTCGAAGCCGATTCAACACAAAAAGGCAATGTTTCTCCGAGGACGATGGAAACTGTGAAGGCGACATCTTTCAACCTATACCTCCATTTAAGATTGAGAGCATTTTGACGATAAGTAGTATTAAGAGAGGGAAAATCCTCATATATCACCATAATCACCCACAATGTAAAGGTGCTCTATGGAAATCACCAATCCCCCCCAGCCAACTCTCTACTCCCCTCAATCTACCTCTTCGGTCCAGGATGGAGATGTGGGCCAGAAAGGAAGTTTTTACAGCCGCAACAGAAAAAAACAACACAAGGATATTGAGCAACACTCGGAAGACCCACCACCCCGCAAAGATCCCTCAACACGCCTCATTGATATCCGCGTGTAGGAATAGTTAATTCCTGAATTTTCATGTCTTTTACGCGCCGAAGTAATGACGTCCCTTCACATTTTTATCACAGGATTCAATTTCCTGTTGTTGCGCTGCTGATGAACGATCATATTGGGGATCCGTTCTATCAAAATCAAAATATTGAGCCTTATCGATAAATTTATCGCTATATATAGTGTTTATTGCTTTAATTTTTGGGTATATTGGCCTTTGTATTTCTTGATTTAGTTATTTTCAACTAATGAGAACCAAACATGAGTTATAAAAACATCGGTGATTACGGCATTATTGGAGATCTCCACACCATTGCCCTTGTTGGGATCGATGGATCGATTGATTGGTGTTGCCTGCCTCGATTTGACTCCCCAAGCCTGTTTGGAGCCATTCTTGATCATAAAATCGGAGGGTATTTCAAGATTGCCCCCGTCACAAATGGCAATACCCGACAAATGTACCTACCGGAAACCAATATTCTGCTGACCCGGTTTCTGCAACATGATGGCGTCGGCGAACTCACTGATTTCATGCCCATCGAATCGGATGAAGCCGGATACCGGCCTCGCCGGCACCAAATAATCCGAATGCTCTCAGTGGTCCGTGGAACCGTCACCTTTCGACTTGAATGCGCGCCCGCATTTAATTTTGGCCGGAATCCTCATGACACCAAGACCAGACCAAAAGGCATCATCTTTCAATCCGGAGATCAATCCGTGGGTTTGGTCAGTCCCATTCCCCTTCATACGCGCGAAAATTCCGCGTATCAAGAATTCACACTCCATCAGGGCGAAAGCCTGACGTTTTTTTTGGAATACTTGGAAGTCAAAAACGGCGACCAGCTGTTATCCACCCCTGAATCCGGCGACGAAGCCTTTCGAAATACCTCCGCCTTCTGGCAGCGCTGGCTGGCGCAATGCCAATACGATGGGCGATGGCGGGAAGTGGTTCACCGTTCCGCCTTAGCCCTCAAACTGCTGACCTATGCCCCTACCGGAGCCATTGTGGCGGCTCCCACAACCAGTCTTCCGGAAAATATCGGGGGTCCCCGAAATTGGGACTATCGTTATACCTGGATTCGGGATGCAGCCTTTTCTATATACGGGCTATTACGCCTGGGATTTACGGTGGAAGCCAGTCGATTCATGGATTGGCTCAATGCCCGTTGCTGCGAATTAAATCCGGACGGATCCATTCAATTGATGTACGGCATCGACGGTCGTCGTAATCTGACCGAAGAAGAATTGCCCCATCTGGATGGCCACCGCAGTTCCCGCCCCGTGCGCATCGGCAATGGAGCCGCGTCTCAACTGCAAATGGATATGTACGGCGCACTGATGGACGCGGTATATCTCTATAATAAACACGGTGCGTCCATTTCCTATGATCTCTGGGTAAACCTTTGCCGCCTCTTGGATTTTGTCTGCGACAATTGGGAGCAGCCGGATGAAGGCATCTGGGAAGTCAGAGGAGGACGCCGTCATTTTGTCTATTCCAAAGTCATGTGTTGGGTGGCCTTAGATCGCGGCATTCGTCTGGCCGACAAACGAGGCTTTCCAGGCAACCGGGCCCGATGGATGGAGGAACGCGACCGGATCTACCGGGAAATTATGGCACGGGGTTGGAATGCCGACATTGGAGCCTTTGTTCAATCCTACGATAGTGAAGCGTTGGATGCCGCCAACCTGATTATGCCTCTCGTCTTCTTTGTGTCTCCAACTGATCCTCGGATGCTCTCAACCATTGACCGCACACTCGAGCAACTGTCGTTAGGGAGCCTCGTGTATCGTTATGAAAACGGGAAGGCCGCATCAGATGGGCTGGACAGCGAAGAAGGCACCTTTAGCATGTGCACCTTTTGGTTAGTCGAAGCCCTGACAAAAGCGGGGCGATTGACGGAAGCACGACTGATCTTTGAAAAAATGTTAAGTTATGGTAATCATCTTCGTTTATATGCCGAGGAAGTCTCGCACTCGGGTGAACAGTTGGGAAATTTCCCCCAGGCCTTTACACATTTTGGTCTCATAACGGCGGCCTGCAATCTTGATCTGGCTCTCAATACGAAACGTGCCGCCCACACTGTCGTGAGGCGTAATCGACCGTCAGTATCACCCTCACGCCAGGATCAATGACGACTGAAAAGACCACCACTCGACATCACAGGAGGATCGCATATGGATATCGGTTTCATTGGACTTGGCAAAATGGGAATGAACATGGTCACCCGGTTGAGCCAAGGAGGACATCGGGTCGTGGCCTACGACCGGTCGGCCGACCTGATCAGTGAGGCCGAAACAAAGGGGGCGAATCGCTCTTCATCCTTGGAAGACCTGATCACCAAATTACCGAAACCGCGAGTCGTCTGGGTCATGGTCCCCTCGGGTCAACCCACCGAAGAGACCGTACAACATCTCGGAAAAATCCTGGAGCCCAACGATATCATCATCGATGGAGGTAACACGAAATTTCATGATGACGTTCGCCGGGCTGCCGACCTTCACACCCGTGGCATCCAGTATATTGATGCTGGAACCAGCGGGGGAATTTGGGGGTTGCAAATCGGCTATTGCCTGATGGTCGGTGGAAAACAGGAACCCGTCAAGCGATTGGCCCCGATCTTCACAACCTTGGCTCCGGAAAATGGATGGGCCCATGTTGGGGGACATGGCGCTGGACATTATGTGAAGATGGTTCACAATGGCATTGAATACAGTATGATGCAGGGATACGCGGAAGGGTTCGAACTGATGTCCAAAAGTGACTATAACTTGAATCTTGCCACGATCGCCGATCTCTGGATGCATGGCAGTGTGGTCAGGTCCTGGCTGCTTGAACTAGCGGCCGGAACGCTCAAAAAGGATCCTAAGCTGGAACAATTACAAGGCTATGTGCAGGATTCAGGCGAGGGACGGTGGATGATAATGGATGCCATTGAAAAGGACGTACCGGTTCCTACTCTGACGACCGCTTTATTCACCCGATTCCGCTCGCGGCAGGATACCTCCTTCGCGGAAAAAATGTTAGCAGCATTGCGGAAGGCTTTTGGCGGACATCGCGTCCGACCATAACCAAATTCTTACGAGGTCGACATGTCACCGATTGAACCTTCTCCTGGGACCGAGGCCCCCGTCACGACCAACCGAACAGTAACGACTCAATCGTGCACGATTGTTATTTTCGGTGGATCGGGCGATCTGACCCAGCGCAAACTTCTGCCGGCCCTCTACAACCTCCTCCTGGACGGCTTGCTACCGGATAATTTTGCGGTACTGGGCTTAGGCCGGAAACCTCTTTCGGATGAGGTTTTTCGGGGAATAGCCCGTGAGGGCATTGAAAAATTTTCCCGACAAGCACTTGAACCCGACAAGTGGGAAACTTTTCAAAGTCGATTGTTTTATTGTGCAGGAGATATATCCGCCTCCGACTATTACGGGCAAATCCGTGACCGGTTGAAGGACATTGAATCCCCATTCAAACTACCAGGCAATCGCATTTTTTATTTAGCCATCCCGCCAACCTCCTTTGCACCCGCATGCGAGGGGCTCCAGAAGGCTGGGTTAGTGGCGGCCCCCGATCAAGCGGACACGTACTCCCGGGTCATTGTGGAAAAACCGATTGGACATGATTTGTCTTCTGCTCGAGCGATTAATACGGCCATTGGGAATGTCTTCGATGAATCGCAGATCTATCGCATCGATCATTATCTGGGGAAAGAGACCGTGCAGAATATTATGGTCATGCGGTTTGCCAACTCCATCTTTGAACCGCTATGGAATCATAAATACATCGACCACGTACAATTGACCGTCAGCGAAGCCGTCACCCTCGGTACCCGAGCCACCTATTACGAAACAGCAGGAGCCCTTCGAGACATGGTGCAAAATCACATTTTGCAACTGCTCTGCCTGATTGCGATGGAACCCCCCTACTCGCTGGATCCGGATGTGGTACGGAATGCTCGAATGGATGTGTTACGGGGACTGCGCCCAATTCGCGGACAAGACGTCGAAAAGATGACCGTTCGCGCCCAGTATGCCCATGGCAACATCAAGGGCCAGGAAGTCCCTGGCTATCGACGAGAGGAAGGAGTCCAACCTGACTCCACCACGGAGACATATGTGGCCTTAAAAGTTTTCGTGGAAAACTGGCGCTGGGCCGGAGTGCCATTCTATATTCGCACGGGGAAAGCCATGCCGACGCGCGCCAGCGAAATCGCCGTCCAATTCAAGGACATTCCCCAGATTTTATTTAATGCCAATCCGCAAATTCCCCAGGCTCCGAATCTGCTCACGCTTCGTATTCAACCCGAAGAAGGCATGGCCCTTCGCATTATTTCTAAAGTACCCGGGACTAAAGCCCAAACGCATCCGGTTGATATGGACTTTCACTACGGTGATGCCTTTAAGGCACCTTCTCCGGAAGCCTATGAACGATTGCTGTTGGATGTCATGGCGGGGGATACGTCCTTGTTCATGAGACGGGATGCCGTTGAGGCTTCGTGGAAATGGGTCACGGATATCCTCGAAGGGTGGAGTGCATATGAAACCAAATGGTTACCCGAATATCCCGCCGGTAGCTGGGGGCCCGTCGAAGCCGATCGACTGATTCATGCAGGCGGGCACCATTGGCGAAAAATCTAGGCCATCCTTTCTGTTAATCTTGCTCGCACAAATGTCGCGACGAGATAAAAGTTATCCCTGCTTCCCTCTCCACCAAACCGGTTCAACGTCTTCTTATGAGCGTAACTTAGACCCCGTCGAACTCTGGGGATCCAGGACGAACTCTGGACCGATTGGCACATGTGCAGCTGACTCCGAAGTCCGACAGGCTCCTAGTGAGCATGCGACCCGATGCTGGCTTCAATCAATTGCTCCAGGCGAGACAACCCCTTTTCAACATCGGCCCCTAGGTGAAGACGAATGACCCGTCGTTGACGGCTACTCAGACTTTGCATATCGCCCAATGCTTGTGCAGCTTTCAACACGCCAAACGAATATGGTTCACCAGGAATGGGGAGATCTTCCCGATCATCGCATGTCACCTGAATAAATACGCCAGAATTGGGTCCCCCCTTATGCAATTGCCCCGTGGAATGGAGAAATCGTGGGCCATATCCTAACGTGGTTGCAACCTGTTTGTTCTCACGAATGTTGGTGCGCATGCGTTGAAAAATAGCATGAACCGGATCGGTACGTTCCACGTAGGCATTGATGGCCAAATAATCACCTGATTGAATACGAGCGAGATGCGCGCCCAGTACGGCTTCCAATGAAGCCTTACCTTTGAGGACAGAGGCGTTCAGTTCATCGGTATACACGGTCACATTGCCATCGGTAAGGAAAGAGGGGGAATCCGGCAAGGTGCCGTTCCTGGTAAAGGCTTCCAAATATTTCTTTGTGTAATCCTTACTTTCCTGAACGTTTGGCTGATCGAACGCATTAATCTCTAACAAAGCTCCGGCTACCGCCGTCGCCATTTCCCATAAGAAAAATTGCTCACCAAGATTAATCAGATCGGCGACGTTGATACGAATCACCGGATGCCCGGCTTGTTCAAGTGCCTTTACTTTAGCTTCCTGTGTGGCATCAATCCTTTGTTCATATCGGATATAGGCAAAGACCCGGTCCTGGTCGTAGACCTCAGGATCTCCTAAGGATTCCCCATCAATGGGAATAATTCCCTTTCCTTCCTTCCCCGTGCTTTCAGCCACCAATTGTTCTAACCACGCACCCAGATCCCATAGTGCCGGAGAGGTCACAAACGTCAGCTTGTCCTTTCCAGCCTTGGCACATATACCTAGGACCGTCCCGAGGATCACACCTGGATTATCCTGAGGGGGCACGCTGGCCCCACAGGAATGACGCATGCGTTCCGCCCGATACAAGAAATGCTCAATATTCAGACCCATTAAAGCGGCAGGGACCATGCCAAAATTAGAAAGGGCCGAATATCGCCCGCCAATTTCTGGAACACCCGGCAGAATATGTCGGAATCGCAACTCTTTGGCCACTTGCTCCAGCACCGAGCCAGGATCGGTAATGGCCACAAAATGATTGCCCGCCTTCTCCCCGACAACCTGTCGCATTCGCTCAAAGAAATATTTTTGAAACACGAGGGGTTCGGTCGTGGATCCCGATTTACTGGCTACCACACACAACGTTTTTGCCAATTCGACCCGATGTTCAAATGCCCGCACCTGCGAGGGCACCGTGCTATCCAAAACATGTAATTCGGGATATCCGGGAATTAAGCCAAAGGTCATCCGGCAGACTTCCGGACACAAGCTGCTTCCCCCCATACCCAGGATCAAAACATGTTGAAACCCCGCTTCCTTAATCTCTTCTGCCAAAGCCAGCAATCGGGGTATCGAGGAAAGTTGTTGTTCTGTGATTCGCAACCACCCCAAGGCATTCCGAATGATCTCCTGATGAACAGGATCGTGATGCCAGACAGTAGGATCTTTGCCCCACAAACGCCGAACCAGATTGGTATGCTGAAATTCGTTGAGCGCCTCGTCAATCTTTGGCTGCAAAAGGCCAACTGAATAGGTAACCCGGTCCACTTTTTCCCCTAAAATGATAGCCCGCTTCCGGCTAATCACACCCATTAATTGATCAAAGGCATCCAAAAATAATTGTGCGCCATCCTTCAGGAGAGTGTCGGTGACCTCCTCCATTGAAATTCCACCTTCCGCCAACTGCTGCATGGTTATTTTCGCTTCAGCGAGGCCCTCCTGAATCGTATTCTTCACAGTTCCGTGAGTCCGGAAAGCCGTAAACGTCGCTTCAGGCATTGTATTCACGGTATCCGGACCGATGAGATTATCAACATAATAGGTATCTGGGTATTTGGGGTTTTTCGTCCCCGTGCTCGCCCAAAGGACCCGCTGGACCCGTGCACCTTCTGCTTTGAGGGGTTGGAATTCTGAGCTCGCGAAGACTTCCTGAAAGATTTGATAAGCCAGCTTGGCATTGGCAATAGCGACCTTTCCCAGAAGACCTTCCAGCATCGCTCGTTGGGCAGGACGGGATTCTTTTGAGATTTTTGCGTCTAATTTTTTATCAATCAGAGTATCAATTCGACTGACGAAAAAACTGGCCACCGAGGCGATACGATGCAAATCCCCTCTATGCGCGGCCAACCGCTTCAACCCACGGATATAACTCCAGGCCACCTGCTCATACATCACCACACTGAATAAAAGAGTCACATTGATGTTGATGCCTTGGGACAGCAACTCCTCAATGGCGGGTAACCCCTGAGGGGTTCCAGGCACTTTAATCATGACATTGTCCCGGGCTACGGTTTGCCATAAACGGACCGCTTCATCGATGGTGCCTTGTGTATCGAACGCCAAATCCGGAGAGACCTCCAAGCTCACATAGCCATCACGACCGTCCGAGGTCTCATAGACTGTCCGCATCAGATCGGCTGCATCCTGGATGTCTCGAATGGCTACTCCCTCATAAATCTGTTTGACGCTCGTCACCTGAGATGCGACCTGTGCAATCGCTTCATCATAGTCCGCACTCCCAGCAATCGCTTTTTCAAAAATCGAGGGATTCGAGGTCATGCCCATGAGGCCATCCTTCTCAATAAGCGCCTGAAGGTCCCCGGAGGTAATCAAACCCCGACGAATATAGTCATACCAGGGACTTTGCCCCATCTCACGAAGTTGGACGAGTGGATTCATGGTGAGATTCTCCTTGAAAGGATGAAGTTAGCGGTCAGCGGTAGTGGCATGAGTTTGATGCCGTGCAATCTGCGCCTTGGCCGCTGCCACCACATGCTCAACCGTAAAACCAAATTTTTTAGCTAATTCCTTGAGCGGAGCCGAGGCACCGAACGATTTCATCCCTATCGAATGGCCCTGGGTTCCGACATAGTTCCCCCATCCAAAGACAGAGGCTTGCTCGACCGATACCCGCGCGGTGACATCGGGGGGAATAACCGAGCGCCGATAGTCTTCCGATTGTTGTTCGAACAATTCCCAGGAAGGAATACTGACGACCCGACTTTTTATTCCTTCGAGCCCCAATTGCTCATGGGCTTGCACGCACAATGGGACTTCGCTTCCCGTTCCGAGCAATAAGACCTCGGGGCACCCATCTGGAGAATCCGCCAATACATAGGCACCTTTGGCCACGCCGGACGCAGACGCATATTTCGTGCGATCCAATGTGGGAATCGCCTGCCGGGAGACGATCATAATCACCGGTTCATGCCGCAATTCCATAATCACCTTCCACGCCTCGACAATTTCGTTGGCATCTCCGGGGCGAAACACCATTAACCCGGGAATTGCGCGAAGCGAAGAGATTTGTTCAATAGGCTGGTGGGTCGGTCCATCTTCCCCGACCCCAATGGAATCATGGGTAAAGATATGCACAACGGGAATTTCCATCAAGGCACTTAACCGGATAGCTGGTCTGGCATAATCGCTAAAGATAAGAAACCCTGAGCCATAGGGGCGAACTTTTGACAAGGACAGGCCATTTAAAATAGCGCCCATCGCATGCTCCCGAACCCCAAAATGGATATTCCGTCCTAATGGATTGCTGCCGGTCAAATCCCCGGCTCCCTCAAAAGTTAATCGAGTCTTCGTGGAGGGAGCCAGGTCTGCGGCTCCACCAAAGAACCAGGGAATAGTGGCTGCCAACGCATTCAATACGATTCCCGACACTTCCCGCCCGGCAAGTCCCTTGGCGTCAGGCGGAAAAACAGGAACTTTACTGTCCCAGCCATCGGGCAATTGTCTATGTTGCATGTGATACAAGTGGCCGGCCAACTCCGGATATTTTGTTTGATAGTCTGCAAAGCGGGCCATCCACACGGTCCGCAACTCTTTCCCTCGTTTCCCGATACCTTGTTGGAAATGAGCCGGCACTTCCTCGGGCACAAGAAATCGTGCGTCTTCCGGCCAACCATAATAACGTTTGGCTAACCGGATTTCTTCTTCACCCAAGGGTTCACCATGAGCCGAATGGGTATCCTGTTTATTCGGAGCTCCATACCCAATATGGCTGTCGACAATGATCAGGGTCGGACGATCTGATTCCTTGAAAAATGTGCCAAATGCCCGATCCAGCATATTGAGATCATTGGCGTCCCCCACACGAGTCACATTCCAGCCATAGGCGATAAACCGAGTGGCCACATCTTCAGTAAAAGCAAGGTCCGTATGGCCTTCAATGGTGATCTTATTGTTGTCATAGATCCAACAGAGATTCGACAATTTGAGGTGTCCGGCAAGAGATGCCGCCTCCGAGGACACCCCTTCCATTAAACACCCATCACCACAAATGGCATACACATTATAGTTAAACATTTCAAAATCCGGTCGATTGAAATACCCGGCCATCCATCGTTGCGCCATCGCCATGCCCACACTGGTTGCGACACCCTGACCTAAGGGACCGGTCGTCGTTTCGATACCCGAAGTCCAACGATACTCAGGATGACCAGGGCATTTACTCTCTAATTGCCGGAACCGTTTAATGTCCTCCAACGTCACCGAAAGCTCACCCAATTGCTCATATTGCCCGTTCACCGATTTCACGCCACAGAGATGCAACAGGGAATAAAGCAACATTGACGCATGCCCGGCCGAGAGAACAAACCGATCCCGATTCGGCCAGATGGGATCGTCCGGATCAGAACGCAAGATCCGATTCCAGAGCCAATAAGCGACAGGAGCCAAGGCCATCGGGGTTCCGGGATGCCCGGAGTTTGCGGCTTGCACCGCATCCATCGATAAGGTACGAATGGTGTTAATACAAAGCTGGTCCAGCGAATCGCATGCGGGTTTCATTCTTGCTCCTTCGTTATCCATAATATGTGAGCTATCTCGTGTGACGGGTGTTCATTTGTGAGAAAGGTAAGTATCTGCATCCTATCATAGGTCATCCTTTCACTCTACATTATGGCCCATTAGGTTGTTCGGCAAAGGGACTTGCCGTGAAGAAATAAAAAATTCCTCTCGGGCGAAGACAAAAAGCCGCATAATTTAATCAGTTGCCAATCCCATGAACCTGTCTTTATGATTCGAATCTATGAAAGTCCATCTTAGCCATCCCACCCGTGACCTGGTCATCCAAGGCCCCAAACGGGTTGCCGACATATTCAAAGAACTCAATTTAATCCCTGAGGCTTTCTTGATCATACGCGGGCAGGATCTTATGACCGAAGACGAAACCGTAGCGGATGGGGATAGCATAGAAATCCGCCCGGTCATATCCGGAGGGTAAACTCATGCGCTGCCGAAAATGTCCAAAACGGGCGGTGCTGGGACTACCAAGGCACAATACGGCGTTTTGTGGGGAGTGTCTCACTGAATTTGTCCGAACCCAGGTGCAACGAGCCATTAAGGCTCAACAGATGTTTTCCCCTGAAGATCGCATTCTGGTTGCCGTTTCCGGAGGGAAAGACAGCCTGACACTTTGGGAAATTCTCCTGAAATTAGGCTATCGGGTCGATGCCTTGTATGTTGATTTAGGCATTCCCGGTTATTCCAGCCGGTCAAAAGAAAAAGTCGAACAGTTTGCCAAAGTGGTGGCTGAACCCTGCGGATCCCAACTGACGATTCATACCGTGGAAGAAGATGCGGGAGCCGGAATTAAAGAGCTGGCCAATCTGATCAAGCGCCCCACATGCTCAGCCTGTGGCACGATTAAACGGTATCAGTTTAATCGGGTAGCCTGGCAAAACCACTACGACGTGATGGCCACCGGCCATAATTTAGATGATGAAGCGGCCAGACTTCTGGGCAATGTCCTGCAGTGGCAGGAGGAATATTTGCAGAAACAGTCGCCAACCCTTCCCGCCTCCGTCGAAGGCTTTGCGAAAAAAGTCAAACCGCTCTACCGAATGACCGAACGGGAGATTGCGGCCTATGCCGTGGTCAACCGGATTGACTATTTAGTCGAAGAATGCCCGATGGCCAAAGGCGCAAAGATGTTGGTATATAAAGACGCGCTTAATCGCTTAGAAGCGGAATCCCCGGGAACCAAGCAACGGTTTTATTGGGGATTCCTTGATAGACAGGAAAAATCGACCTCTGTGGCTCCATCTATGAGCCAGATCGACCAAACCACCTTGCAACCCTGTACCGTATGCAGCCAACCCACGACTGCGGGAACCTGCTCCTTCTGTCGCATGATGGCCCGCGCCAAAACGGCAGTGAAGTAGGCTCACTTTTCGACATGGCCATTCTCGATGGCCTTCAGAACATCGGCGACAGGTTCGCCACAACTCCGCAGAAACCCGCTCCCGGGTGTTCACCTAACATTTTGGCTCAACCACAAATGAAAATAGGACTTGGCTTCACGAGCCGTGACCTATTTCCATGGCTTCATTTCCCACATATCAATTGAGCAAAAGTAGCTATAAAGTTAGGACCTTCAACTCTAACAAGCAAGGAATTTGGCGACTTTGAGTTATTCAGGGAGTTCGATGCTGCCCCCTTCGAGGTCGGCATCAATGCCGGTCAGTTCCATTTTGTTACCAACCCGCCACCATTCCGGGGAGATTTCAGACAAGGTGCCTTTCGAGGTATAAAATTTTGCAGCAGGGATGGCCACAGCCTGGTGTGACTTTTTGTGAATTTCCAAGACGAGGGTCTTCAGGGTCGTATCTTCCACCTTGACGCTATCCGGCAACTCCGTAAGGACAAACCGATCGTCAGGGTTGTGTTCCCAGACGTTGCGTTGCAATTTGGCCACTTCCGTTCCGGTTGGCATAAACACACCCATACTCAATGCCAGTTTTTTCTCCTCTTCCAGCCACTCAATACGAAGTTGTTCTTTTCCGTGAGCGATAAAGACGCCATCGGTATTCCGAAGGGTATTCTTTCCCAGTTCAATATCCATCGTTACCTCATCCTTTCTCGGGCAACCATCCGTGAGGGTCCGATTATTCACAATAGACCCTGAGAGTTCAAGTCACCGAATATTTCCACAGAATCTTCCGATTTGTCCCCTACCGTTCCAACGAGGTTATCTGGTCCGGCTCACCACTCCGACCTTTCAAAAACATCAGGCAAATAAGACCAAAGACAATCCAGAGTATTTCTCGCATTCGTCGAATAAGCGCAAAAGTGATTCCCGTCACTTCCGAATAACCAAACGTCATCAATAGTAAGGTGTATCCCCCTTCTTGTGCACCCAGGCTTCCCGGAATGAAAAATGTTCCGCCCTTAATGAGCACCGTGAGCGCCGCGATTGAGAGGGCTACCCACACATCGATCCTCACCCCGAGAAAGTAGAGAATGGCATACACCTCAAGCGTTTCCATCATCCACGCCAAAAAAAATACGGCCAACGCCGCATAAAATGTCTGCCGGTGCTGAGAATAAAATCCACGGATCGTGCCGTCCAGCTCCTGTAGTTGTGATTCCCGTTTTTCAAGAAAGGAGAACCTGATGCCGCATGACCGTAAAAGGCCCAAGCACCCCATACCGAGACCGCGACGTTGGAGCAGCACAAACAGTCCGACTCCAAACGCTAAGACTCCCACACTGACCAGCATCGCCATCCAGGAATGACCTGAATCGCCAAGTATCCAAAAAGCCACCGCCAATCCCAGCAAGATAAAAAGCACTTGAGCGAAGGTCATGGTGGTCTTCGCGGTTATCACCGATGCCAACCCATCTACCATTGGCACCCCGTATCGTTTGAGAAGATAGGCCTTCAGGGGCTCCCCACCAACATAGGCCGTGGGAGTCGTGACATTTACGGTTTCGCCAGCCATCCGGATGGCAAATAACCGCATGAACCCGACATTGCGAGCATGAGAACCCAGAGTTAGTTGCCATCCCAGGGCTTCTAACCCGTATACCAGAATCATTGGAAGGAGGATGAGCCCGACATGTAGGATACCTAATTGAGAAACGGTCTGCTCAATCGGTTCGAGGCCAATGTGGAGAACAATCCCGACCATGGCCGCAAGGCCGACGATCAGGAAAAGCAGTTTAAGCACGAGGGATAAGACTACGGCGAAGCATCCAGGCCATCGACATGACAAAGAGCCACGAGCCTATCGCGGCCAGGGCCAAAAACCAGTGAAGGAAGCCAAAACCAGCACTCAGTAGCACCATGATGGAAAAATCGCGATTGGCGACTTTGCCCAACATAAATTCAATATTGGCCCGTTCCTGTTCTGTGAGTTGCCGAATTTCACGAGGACGGGATCGCAATTGCCGCGCATGATTGACTAATAGTAACGACACGACATTCGCTAAAACCGCTGAGGCCCCAAGCAGAAGGGGAAGGTGCGTATGCTCCCACGGCCCCTGGAGAAACGCCCCGCAGGCGATCGCAGCAAACAACACAATGTGCACGATATTATCTGCCCAAATATCGAGCTCCTGCCCAAACTTGGACTCTGAAAACGTCAGCCGGGCGACCTCCCCATCGCAGCAATCAATAATGACAGACAATTGCAAGATCAGTCCCCCGAGAACGGCAAGTTTCCATGACCCAGGCACAAAAAGCCCCGCGCCCATGAGTCCCACGACCATGGATAGCATCGTAATCATGTTCGGTGACCATCCCAATCGCAAAAACCCATGCGTGAGCAGGCCGGAACATTTACGATTCACATACCGATCCACCAACCCATCCAACCCCCCCTTAATTGTTTGGAGTGCCTGCAACAGGGTCCGCTCAGCGAGTTGGGGCCCCTTAGGCCCACGAACATCTCTGAACCAATGAGAAGCTCCGCCAATGGTTTGAATCGTCCCTTCCACTGCCGCTTGCTCCAATGCCAACCGGAGTGGATTAGTGCCATTAGCATGTAACACGCCTGAAATTCCCAAGAGCCTGGCCGGGAGAACTAGAAGATCTCCAACCAGCGGCAACCGGCTTCGATCAGGATTCTGACTTTTCGTTGAGGACTGAGACGTCTGGGATACCGCATGGTCATGGAAGACCACAGTCGAGGTTGACCGTCCCTCCAAGCCCTCAGGCCGGAACGCCACCCCGGGATTTCCACGGTGATGCCCCTCCTCAGGTTGACCAACGACTACGACTGCCTTCCCTTGAGATCCTTCAGCTCGCAAGCGCTGGATCAATGCGGGAGAGTACACGGTATGGCAACCCACGATCATACAGGCTCCATTGATTTCCTCCGCAAGCGCTTCCCAGGTCTGAGGGTCATGAGGTGGGAATTCCCGAACCGGCAGCCAACGAACGGCGGCTTGTACCCGGCTATCTTCACGAAGTAACTGACGAAGAGCTTGTTCTTCCGGCCCAGCCAACACCCAAATTTGGGAAATTCCTCCTCGCTGCAATGTGAACACTGCCCGTTGAAACAGCGTCATGCCGCCGACACGAGTCAAAGGACTGGGAACCGCATCACCTGTCCCGACGGCTCCGGGGTCAAAGACGCCGACCGACGTCAATAAAATTGCCGTATCGACCGCATGGGTGGCTTCTTGTTTAAGTATTCCGTCCATACACTCATTCCTACGGTCTCAGTGTGGTGGCCCTGGTATTCTCCTCTAAGCTTATCACGGCAGGCAAGATCTCAGACTCCGCTCGATTGATATCTTCAGGAAAATCAATTTCTATCCACGGAAGACCCCCGATTTTTTCGTATCCCACCGGCACCTTCTCAAAAAACTCTTTTAGCGCGTCCTCATATTCCATATCAAGCGCTCCAACTGCAACATAGGCTTGAACCGAATGCAACAGTGCTGGAATATCCTGTTGTTGGACTTTGAGAAACCCGACCCCTTCGCCGGCCTCATCATAGGCAGACGGTAAGGTTTTACTTAAGGTGAGGACTCGACCAGCCTTCGCGGCAATCATACACTCTTCCGATTCCTGCTTCACCGTCTCATCCATTAACAAGGCCGTCGGAAAGGGAGAATGAACCAAACGAGCCAGAATCGATGGGGCATAGAGAACATCGGCATCCATAAGCACAACATCGTCGTCCATTTCAGACCGTGCTGCCCACAGTGACGTTATGCTCCCACGAGTAAAGTGTTCATTCACCACCCATCGGATCTCTTGAACAAACGGGTCAGCGGCCATGGCCTTCCGAATATGATCTTGAGCGTACCCCACCACCACCACTACCTGGCACACACCCAATTGCCCCAGAGCTTCGACATGCCGGGATAATAAGGTCCTTCCGCCAAGATCGACCAGGCATTTCGGTCGCCCCTGTGTCACACCTTGCAACCGCTTCCCGACACCTGCTGCAAAGATGACTGCCTTCACGCTCTGGCTCCCGAAAGTATGGACTGAAAAGCGGAGAGGAATCCTTCAATATTCTGATTGGTCAGGGCACCAATATTGGCAATGCGAAACACTTTCTCTTCTAAGTGTCCCTGCCCTGCATAGATCACGTATCCGGCTCGTTTTAATTCGTCATGCAGCCCTTGGTAGGAACACCCTTCAGGCAGATAAAACGCGGTTAAGGTATTACTTTGAAGCGTAGGGGCCAGTACCGGCTTGACACCCCACTCTTCCAAACGCGTCCGAATGTGGGTGGCATAGCCCTTAAATCGTTGAATCCGGTTGTCGAGGCCTTCTTCTAAGAGTTCATTAATAGCTTCGCGGAACGCATAATAGACCTGCACGGCCGGAGTAAAGGGAATCGTCCCCCGCTCCTGTTCTTCATAATAATTAGCCAAATTCAAATACCAGGACCGCTTGGGATATTTCATCATCCGCTCCATAAAGCCTTTGCGGACCAACACAAACGCGGCACCTGGAAAACCTTGAATACATTTCTGAGCGGCCCCCGCAACCATGTATAATTTATTTCCGGCAATATCCAGGGCCTCTCCTCCCAGTCCGCTCACAGAGTCCACCATAAAGACCCGGTTATACCGGTCCACGACCTCCGCAACTTCCTTCACCGGATTAATCAATCCCAGGGTCGTTTCATGGTGCACCATGGCGACGGTGTGCACTTCCGGATGTTGCTTCAGCGCCAAATCAATCGTCTGCGGATCCGGTACGATTCCCCAGTCATACTTTAAGTCCGGCGTACCCAAACGCTGCATCGCCACCATGGAAGACATCCGTTGGCCATACACCCCATTGTTAATCACCATCGCTCGCTTGCCGGTTGGAATGCTGGACATTAACGCCGCTTCCACGGCCGCCGTGCCAGAACCCGTCAATACGATCGCGGTATACTCGTCTTCTTCACCAGGAACGAAGACCTTAAGCAATTTTTGCCGAATATCTGCCAATAATTCCGAAAACTCCGACTCTCGATGACAGATATCCGGTTGAAGTAAAGCCTGACGGACTCTTTCAGACACATTGACGGGACCGGGATTGAATAAAATCATGAATCCTCTTCCTTTACACGCTTACAGACTGGCGATTAGGCTTTCACGCGAATACGTGTGCCGTTAGGTGACACTCCCCTTAAATCGTTTCGTCAGCTCAGCTGGACTCAAGGCAATCCGATCGGCATCTTCAAGCTGTTCATTCACCTTGACCAACAAAAAACTCGGCCCGTCATCCCCTAACATGGCCTTAAACTCATACACAATATCTTCTCGCTCCCAGACTCGCTCAACATTCTTGTATCCTGCCGCTTTGGCCATTTTATCCAGGCCGACAACCCTGGAATAGGTGGGCTGATTTCCGGTGGTCCCATACACCTCATTATCAAAGACCACATGAATGAGATTTTTCGGCCGCAACGCACTAATCGTGGCCAACGTGCCAAGACTCATCAGCACATTTCCGTCGCCATCAAAAACCACCACCGTTTTGTCCGGCTGGGCCAGAGCCAATCCTAATCCGATGCCCGCCGTCGCGCCCATCGAGCCAATCATATAAAAATTTTGAGTCCGATCACGGAGTTTACAGGCTTCACGTGAGGGAAACCCGTTGCAAACAATAAGCAGTTGATCGGTCATGAGTTCCAACATGGCCCCCATCGCCTGCGCCCGGCTCTGCATGACCCCTTCTTCTGGTCCAATCATCGTTGCATCTCCAACACAATGGTTATTTCTTCGCGTTGACACCCAAGCCGTTGTCCACAGACAAAACAGGAGTGCAGATCCGCCGCCCTTTCCCTACGAACCAAATCGAGAAATCCGTACAGGGCCATAGGACATTTCTTCAACATCTCACTAGGGCTGAATGGTTTTCACGATGCCCTTTTTCAACAATAAGGCGACAGGAATCCGCTTCTCCATAAAGGTGGTGGCTGTCCATTTCAGATCATCCACCATCGTCTTCTGAGACAACGTCCTGTGGGGAATCCGTACCGTATCCAAAAGCGTCGTCATAGTTTCCCCCATCACCAGATGTTCAGGTGCGTCTTTGCCTTCGAAGCCACGCCAGGATACCAACAGCAAACAGGGAATCTGATAAATCAAATTGAGAGAAGCCAGGACATTCAGGGCATTACCTAATCCGGAGTTTTGCATCAACACGACCGGAATTTTTCCACCCAGGTAGGCTCCTGCGGCCATCGCCACAGCCTCATCTTCACGAACTGCGGGGGTATACAACCGTTCTTCCGTCAAATGGGCAATAATGCCTCCCAAAATCGTATCCGGTACACCGGTAAAAAAATCAAATCCAATGCCTTGCAGGCCTTTCACAAAATCGTCAGCTTCCAACACCGTAATACTGCTCATTGCTTTAGACAGACCTCACAATTCTCCCCGTTTTTTGTACACGTAAAACTTGTCACACCCAGAATCGGGGTCAGGGAACCTTTGGATGATGAGAGTGTTGAATAATTAAGATTTTCAAGGACAAATTGGCCCAGAATTAGATTACTCATCAAAGGCTCCTGGTCGATTCAAAAAAGCATGCCCTGAGTCTTCCCGAAGGGTCTGTCCAGCAAGGCCGCAGCCGTTTTTTCGCGCGGAGCGTACGCTGAGTACGTGAGCACGGGAAAATGGCGAGAACGCCGCTGGCGGCTTTTTTCAACAGACCCATGGTGAATAACAACCGCTTCGGTAAAATATCAAGCGCCCCACAAGACACGCGAGTATAGCCCAGGGTAGGGGTATTCTCAAGAAACCGGCGGCATAAGGTTGCGGGGAAATTTCAGAAAAGAGTAGACTGGGTGCCTTGCTGAACCATCCAAGGAGACGAGCCTTCAACGCATGAAAAAATCACACAATTCCTCAAAATCGGGCTATTCGGAACGGCATGCCAAGAGCGGGATTGCTGATAAATTGCCAAAAATCGAAACCTGGCAGAACCAATATCCAGGCTATGAAATTACCATTGAGATTCCTGAATATACGGCTATTTGTCCCAAAACAGGACTCCCTGATTTTGGCACAATCCGGTTGACCTATGTGCCGGACAAATCCTGTCTTGAATTAAAATCCCTCAAAATGTATATCCACGCCTATCGAAACCTGGGAATCTTTTATGAAAATGCGGTCAACAGAATCCTGGCCGATTTCGTCAAAGCCTGCCGCCCAGTCTCGGCAACTGTGACTGGGGAATTCACTGCCAGAGGCGGACTCCGCAGCGTCATCCGAGCCAGCTATCCTTAGTCGCTTTTCTCTCCTCTCCATCCTGGAACATAGACGTGCCACGTGAATGCCATCTGCCTCATTGAAAGAGTGCGTTTCGGCAACCCAATAGGCCAGGACGCCCGATTGAGCTCCGGGAAAAGAAGGTAGAGGGAGGCAGAAATTCTTGGATTGAGAACGCGGCGAGATGACTAGCACATTTCAGTTCCAGCAATAGTATATTTTTTCTTCGTCATGGCCGCCACTGCGAAAAGTTCAGGACATCGAGACTGCCATGTAGCACACGCACGATACGAATCCGATCAGTAAGAATCCGATAGAACACCACATGCTGTTCTTTGACCAGACTTCGTAAACCGACGCGGATGTCTTTTCGGAGTTTCTCTACATAAGGAGTGCGGCAAAGTTGCTGAAAAACGGCTTCAAAAGCGGAGACATACCCTCTCGCCTGATTCCGACCAACGTGACTCTCGGTGTAATCAAAAATATCTACGAGATCGCGGTCCGCTTCCGTAGACAGTTCGTAAAAGATATTGGGCGAAGCCTTCTCCTATGATTGGCTCGCCTTTGCTTTGGCACGAATAATATCGTGCACCCTCCTGGGACTGGCTGGTCCCTCCCACCCCTTCGCCATTTCTGCCCGAAGTTCTTCGATGACACGGTGCCGATAGACCTCATGCAAGCAAGCGTAAGGCATCCCGGACAACCTCGCTCGCGTTTTGATAATCCCCTGTTTTCAGCTGGGCCGAAATATATTCTTCCTGTTTTTTCGTAAAGCTGACGTTCATCGGTGCCTCCTCCTTTTGGGCCTGTTTACCTAGAATATCCATACCATAGGGGTCAAATCTTTTGTAGACTCATTGTTGTCTCCACCTGCTCTACTCGTTTCTTGAAGCGGGAGTCGCTGAGCTGTTTCGCCCGGACCTGCGCACAGGCCCACCCTACCACCCCATAGCTCTCTACCCCAAAGTGCGCCGCCGTTTCCTGCAACGTCAGATCACACAGCCGCTTAACCAGATACATCGATCCTCCTTGGTAAGGAGAAACCCTATGAGAAATTCATCCACTTGGTGAGAGGAGGGCTAGAGGACATAGGGTGGATCAATTTTCAATGGTTGAAGATGGGTCAATTCACCATGCGCGATGATCCACTTTCAGCATGGTCCCCGAACCCACCGGGAAATAGGTTCCAAAATAAATGAGTATTGACACCGTGGAGGCCGCATAGTGGGGCGAGGTGGCCAGGACGATGTGGGCAGAAATGCTGTCAAAAGTCGGATGGCTTCGTGGTAGGCATAGGTGACGAGCACTTATCCTGGCCGAGGATGCTTAGGCTTTTTGTTTAGCAATCCACCGCAGAATTACTTGAGAACCGAAAAACCCGCCTCCGATAAGAGCCATAAACCATACGATAATACTGATAACGATGTTTAAAGGTTTTGGGAAAAAAATTAAGAAGAACTGAATTCCCCCATAAGCAATCAAAGAGGAACTGATAAACCAAACGAAGAGAGATAACAAGAATATCGATAAGGGTAAGAATATTCTTTTCCCGCATGGACAAAGCACACTACATATAGGCCCACCCACGGTCCTATAAAACAGGAAAAATTTATTAAAGGGTTTAGAGCAAGCAGGACAGTTAACTTTTTGAAATTTCCAATTCATATATTATCCACTTTTTCCTCCAGATCCACTTCCGTCTCCCCCCGGGCCGCCAGGCCCACCTCCGGCACCACCTGGAGGTCCAATTTTTGTATAGCCAATTCCCCAACCTAATCCAATAGCAATAAATCCGGGAGTGTCAAAGGCAAAGGTCGTATTCCCTAAATTGAAGTCAATTGGAACAGAAATGGTTAGTTGGGCGGCAATGCGAATGTGAAAATCAAAGGAGGGCCCTTGAATATCGTAAATGGAATTCGCAAACGGTGCGACAATACCTGTACCACCTGATGTTGCAGCAAATTGTGGTCCCGAAGAACCCCCTGCATAAGCATACGAATCAACATTTACTCCGTCAAAAACCACGCCTCCGGCGCCATCTAAAACACCCCAGGCTCCCCCTGACCCTGAGCCACCAAGACCCAATACCAGTAATCCGATGGGATCCGTAAAGTTGATCGGACTGTTCCCTACATATCCATACAGATTCGGATCACCCCCGGCGAAGCCGATTAGATCTTCACTGATAAACCGCTGTATGACAGGGGAGTAATAGCGTGCCCGATAATAGAGCAGCCCCGTTCCGTCGTGTTCCCTTCCCGTAAATTGGAAGGAATTCGTGCTGCTGGTGCCGGTGACCGTCGCCATTCCAAACGGGTCGTAGGTATATTCTGTCTGAACGGTACCCGTTCCATCGGTTAAGGCAATGGTGGAGCCCAAGGCATTGGTGAGAAAGGTGGACGTCGTGCCCCCTTCCGTGCGGCTGATGAACTCATCGATGCCTAAGCCGGGTAAGAGATTGGCGACCGGTGATCCCCCAGATAATTCCTGCACCGGATTCAATCCATCATAGACAAATTGGGTGCTCGTGCTATTGACAGTCTTGCTGATCCGGCGTCCCAGGCCGTCATAGGCAAAACTCGCGGAGGTACCGCCTCCGGCGATGCCCACCAATTGATGCCGCGCATTCCACGTGTAGGTAACCGTCGTCCCCTGCCCGGTAGATTGGAGCAGGAAAAACTGACACTGCCTTGGAGGGTGGTTTCCTCGGTGAGGCGGCTCAGATCGCCATAGATCCGTGTAATCGTGCCGGAGAGCGAGTCAACGATCTGGACCAGCCGGTTTCCCGCATCGTAGGAATAGCCGGTGGTGGACGTATCCACCTAAGTGACCTGTGTGCGACGGGTCAGAGTATCATAGGTAATGCTGGTGACCGGCCTTTGCGGTCCGTCACCTTTAATGAGATGGCTTGCCGGGTGGAAGGAAAATTGCGGGAAACAACAGCCAACAACAGAATTGGCCTCTACTCAATCCATTTCAAGTACCATATCCGAAAAAAATCTGGCAAAATTCCCAATTTTATCAATAAACTTAAAATTATAATTATCCCAAGAGGTACGCCAAATATTATCCATCCATAGAAAAGAATGCGGGCAATTCCTCGTTCTTCCGGAATCGACCAACGGCGCTTCACATCCCAATATATATACCAACTTCCCCATATCAAGAAGACCACCAATCCAATACCTGAAAGTATATCTATTATATATAGTACATCCATCGTATCTAACCAGATGAAAACGTCTTACCATTCTTATAGTTGAGATCCTGACATCTTCACATTGTTCATTTTTACATGCCCTGAAAACGCACGCGCGTATCTCCAATATGGGGCGGTGGCCCCACACAATGCCGTTTCACTCATGGAAGTGTACCGGAAGACGCAGAATCTTGCTTTCCCCCCACTTAATTAGAAATTGGTTTGCTTTTAGGTATCAATCGAGAAATGGTTGATGAATAATGACAGTCTTTCTTTGCATTCAATTCATTTAGACGGGCTGCTTCTGATGTAGCTTCATCCTCGTTTTCAAAAACCTTAACAATCGAAATAGAATTCCAAGGGTCTTCTTCATTGATCGGAAAATCAAATCGAACAACGGGAAATACATGTTGATAATTTAAATGGGATTTATTACCAATTGCCACTTGAATCCCCCTCATAATTTGTTGGTAAGACTCCCCATAAATTCACCTGCATTGGCATTATAAACATCCCCTGCTCGATCAAAGATCACATTATTTCGGGCCCAAGTCCTGCTTATCCAAAAAAGGCTTTAATTGTGTCGACCACATATTGAAGTTGATCATGGGTGAGTTCGGGAAAGATGGGAAGAGAAAGCACCTCTTGGGAGAGCTGTTCCGAGACCGGAAAATCGCCTTTACGATACCCGAGATCCTGGTAACATTCCTGAAGGTGAAGAGGGACAGGATAATAAATGCGATTGCCTATTCCATGGTGGGTCAGGTAGGCACTGAGTTCGTCTCGCTGCCGCGTGCGAATGGTGAACTGGTTGTAAACATGACTATTGCCGGGTGCCACGATCGGCACGGTCACGTGCTCATCAAGACCGTATGCCTGAAACATCTGCTGATAAGAGGCCGCATGCGCTTGGCGCTTCGCCGTCCACTCAGCCAAATGCTGAAATTTTACCTGAAGGATGGCCGCTTGCAGCGCATCCAACCGACTGTTTATCCCGATTAAATGATGATGATATTCTGATCGGCTCCCATGCACACGCAAGAGTCGCAGTCGCTCGGCCACCAGCGGATCTCGCGTCGTAATCAACCCGCCGTCGCCAAATCCCCCTAAATTTTTCGACGGGAAAAAGCTGAAGCCCCCCGTGCGTCCGAAGGCTCCGGCCCGGACACCGTTTCGAGACGCACCGATGGCCTGGCAGGCATCCTCAATAACCGGGATTCCCTGTCCATCGGCGATCTGAAGAATCGTTTCCATGTCCGCGCATTGTCCAAAGAGATGAACCGGAAGAATGGCTTTGACCTCTGAAGTGAGGCTATCCGCTAACCGTGTGGGATCGAGATTAAATGTATCAGGCGTCACATCGACAAACACCGGACGCGCATGAAGCCGGGAAATCACTCCTGCAGATGCGAAGAATGTAAAGGGGACGGTCACGACACGATCGCCCGGTTGAACCCCCACCTCCATCAACGACAACAATAACGCATCGCTTCCTGATGCCACCCCAATCGCATGGTCTGTGCCGATATATGATGCCAGGTTCTGCTCCAGGTTCTGAACCTGGGCTCCCAGAACAAAACTTTGCTCCGCACATATCTTTTCCAACACCACCTGAATGTCCTGTTTGATGCCGGCGTATTGAGATTTCAAATCAAGAAGGGGAACGTTCACGATATGACGACTCCATAATGGGCTGGGAACTCTAGAGGAATTGATCGTATGGACAGCAATTTATCTAAAAGGAGGCAATTGAGAGGCAAGGCCAACCATACCAACAACGTTTTCCGAATGCTATAGGCAGACCTCTGCGTCGTTCACCCACCAGTGGTGGGTAACAACGCGAACAAGACCGCATACCGGCACCCTTTGCCAATCCCAATACACAATAGGGCACGCACCCAGCCCATTCGCAACCATCCTGCCGCGATACACAGTGGATCCCCAATGACCGGCACCCAGGACAATAGCAGCACCGGACTACCCCACTTACGAACCCGTTCCACAGCCCGATGGTGGGCCGGCTTGGTGAACTTATGGAGTGGATACCACCACCCGATAAACCACCCCAAGGCCCAGGAACTCATCCCACCCAGGGTATTGCCTGCCGTCGCCGTGGCGAGCAGACTCCAGGTCGGAAGATGCCCCTGTGCGGCCAAAATGAGAAAGACGACCTCAGAGCTACCCGGTAATATGGTTGAGGAAAGAAACGCACTCAGAAATAATCCGACAAGGGAATACTCATCTCCAGTCATAGCGGCAGCATTCACCTGTCGTCCTGTGCCAGGCGAATCGAATGAAACTTCAAACCCGCATCAAAGGTGATCTCGAAGGTCCCCTGAATCCCCTGATGCGAGACAAAGGGACGAAGCACTCTTGCGGGAAATTGGATCGTCCGACCATCGATTGACTGTGCCACCACAGATTCCACCACACCCTGGTAATAGGCCTGAAAGCGTTCCGGTGAAATTTTCAACCTCACGGTCACGGTTTGCATAGTACGCCTCAGAAATTCTCACGCCTCATTTCAGGCACCCGGACCCTTTCATTCCGCCACCCCCATTTGGTCAATCTAGCCTCAGGCGCGCCTCTCATGCTATGAACTGTTAGGACCGCACGCTCCACACTTAACCGATGGTTTCGGGTACAATATCAAGAGAGAGCATTTACTCCATATTGCCAATGCACCACATCCATTTTGATTATGACTGATTATCGCCAGGAACTCCTTATCATCCGACAAGCCCTGCTTCGCGCAAGTGATCGCCTTCACAGAATCCAGTATGAAGGATTAGCCGTTCAAATCAAGCCGGACGGATCGCCAGTGACCAATGCCGATCTGGAAGTCAATCGTATCGTCCAGGAAGCCTTGTTCGCCGGCTATCCTGATGATGGCTGGCTCTCGGAAGAATCGCCCGACAACCCCATCAGACTGAAAAAAAACCGTGTGTGGATCCTGGATCCCATTGATGGGACCAAACCCTTTATTAAAAATCTCCCACAATTTGCGATCTCCCTGGCGCTCATTGACCATGGACAGGTTTCAATCGGGATTATCTTCAACCCCGCTACCCGGGAATATTATTGTGCCGTACGAGGTGAACCGGCGACCATAAATGGCTACCCCATTCATGTCGGCCAGGCCACCGGACACCGCTTTTCGTTCTTGGTAAACACGGGCCCCATGGACCGCTCGATCATTCGCTCATGGCGAGAAACCGCTAATTGCCGCCCGCTTATGGGTTCCATTGCTTATTCATTGGCACTGGTAGCTGCCGGACAGATTGACGGAGTGATCAATTTTGGCCTACAAAACGAATGGGATATCGCGGCTGCCGTCCTGCTGATTCAAGCGGCGGGAGGGATCGTCGTGGACAGAGACCTGAAACCCATTCAATGCAACCAACCTCAGCCCACAGTCAATGGCATCGTCGCCGCTCGCCCTGATGCCATACCGGTAATCAAGCAACTTCTCGGCAACCTCCCTGACTAGCATATTCCATCAAGCCACAGGCGTGCCTTTATTTCAACACATAGGGGTGAAAGAGTATTCCTACTCTGCTTGAATGTTTCATGTTTGTTCATACTGAGTGAGTTTGACGCGATTTGGTGTCCTACTTTTTCAGCTTAATGAGCCTCGATCCATTCTGCAATCAACAGAACTTGTTCCAGGCATCAGAATTCTCCTCCTCATTCTTCTTCATCAAAAATCCGTTCCAGCCGGTTTTCTCTTAATCTCAGCAAGTTTCAACCGAAAAAACAGATAGGCCAACACACGTATTTTCTGTCATATATCAGAGGTCAATCCTTCTCCGGACTGAAGTGTGGGCAGTCTGCCTCAACCAGGAAAATGAGCATCGGACCATGCGCGGAGCCGTCAAAAACACATTTAAGATCCTGACCATCGAGGATGATATCGCTCAGACAGAAGCCCTCAAAGAGGCACTGACGGTGGCCCAAATCATCTGCGTGGAGATTTTTGAGGCGGAAGACGGCGAACAGGGCACAGCCTTTTTAAATCAGGAGTACCCCTTTGTGGATGCCCCACAACCCGACCTGATTTTTCTCTCCAATCATCTCCCCGATATGTCGGGAGAAGAAATTATTAAGGGACTCCAACGCGACCGCCGCTTACAGACCATTCCGGTGGCCTTGTTTTCGGAGGAGACTCCACGCCCCTCGAAAGATTTTTCTTTCCCCCCCAATTGCCATCTTTTCAAACGACCGAAGACCTGCGACGAATGGATATATGTGCTGCGATGCATTGAAGATGTCTGGGTTTCGCTCTTAAACATGGCAGGAAAACCTCTCATCTAAGGCCTGATTTGTTCACTGCCTGTTGCCTGGCCTGCCTTGCCGATTTCCGGTTACCTCCGGCCACCATCTGAAATTCATACAGCCTCGATTCCAACGGACCATTGAACAGAGGGATTTTGCGTGACGGCGCCAAATGAATCAGTTTAGGAAGACGCGAATCGGCTGTGAGCACATAGACCCCCCACCCCGCAAACTGCTGTTTCAACAGATTCCCAAATTTCGGATACCACTCCTCCAGTTCCGACCGGTCTCCCATTCTCACTCCATAAGGAGGATTGGTCACCAGAAAACCTTTCGGGCCAGGAGGTGTCATATCCAATACATCCACCTGATCCAATTGAATATCCTCAAGACCTAAACCTTCAAGATTTCTTTTTGCCATGGTCAAGGCATTCGCATCCTCATCATAGCCAAAAATAGAAAGACTCGGACCGAGGAGGATCGGCTTGATCGACTCTTGGCGTACATAATCCCAGGTCGAGGAATCAAAATTCTTTAGGTGCCGAAAGGCAAATTCCCGCCCACGGCCCGGGGCAATTCCTTTGGCCATCAAGGCCGCCTCAATTAAAAAGGTGCCGGCGCCACACATCGGATCAAGTAAGACCTGCTCACCGGTCCAACCTGAAAGCCTGAGGATGCCTGCCGCCAGATTTTCTCGTATCGGTGCTTCACCCGCCACCTTTCGCCATCCACGCTTAAACAGCGGATCTCCGGAGGTGTCGATATACCACACCACATGCTCTGCATCGACAAAGACCACAATTTGAATATCGGGTTGTCGTTTACTCACCTCGGGGCGCGCTTGTGTCGCCCGGACAAATCGGTCACAAATGGCATCTTTCACTCGCAGTGTCGCAAACTCCAGACTCTTCAGTGGAGAATGTTGAGCAATGAGCCGAACTTTGATGTGACAATCCACGGTAAAATATTGCGGCCAGGGAAGACTTGAGGCGAGGCGATACAGGTCCTCTTCATCCCGGTACCACCCCTGCCCCACCCGCCACAAGATACGGCTGGCAATCCGACTTTCTAAGTTGAGCCGGTAACAGAGAGGAAAAGTGCCCTGGCATTCAACGCCGCCCGGTGTGGATCGAATCTCCTGCCCGCCTAATTCCTGAAGTTCTTGGCTCAGAACTTCTTCTAAGCCACGAGGACAGGTTGCAAAAAATATTTCCATCATAAGAATAATCGAGGGATATATGGTTACCGGCTAAGCTTAGCAAGAATCCTTGATGAAGAATATTCCTGCAATCGTGTTCAATGGAGAATCTATCCCATTCTGTCTACCTCATTCAGGTAGGATCAGGTTTAATTTATAAGGATCGGGGGGTTCGGGGTGGTGGAAGCTGAATCCAGCAGCCTCCTCATAATCAACCGTGACGCCCTCCAGACGTTGTGCACAGGAGCCGTCTATGGCAATGATAAGCCCTTCAATATCTAAGACCGAATCCTCCTGTGTCACGGCATCTTCAAGAGTAATGGAAAAAACAAGGACTTTGTCATCCCGGTCCCGAACGGCTAAACGCACGATGGGATCCTCGGGGTGCTCTTCGATCAAGGCTTTCAATTTTTCCCCGGCCGGTGGTGTGATGTGGATCATGATCTCTCCTCTTGACGAAACCGCCAATCGTCAGAATGACCTGCAATGTCTCGCATCTCATCGAACTCCTTTCCCAGCGTAAACAGTCATCTAGCCATTTTCCTAGAGATTCATCCCATCCCGGGCCCTGAACTGCGTGACACGCGGTAGACTTCAGGATTGACACAGTGTGGAAGCGCGTCTCCGCGTAACCCGGCAACGATATTCTCCGCGGCCATGCAGGCCATTCTGGTCCTTGTCGCCACAGACGCACTCCCCAAGTGTGGGATAACCAGACAGTTGGGGAGCGTAAGGAGCGGGTGTGTCACAGGAATGGGCTCCGGATCAGTCACATCTAAGGCTGCCCCACCAATATGGCCATGCACTAAGGCGTGATATAGGGCCGCTGAATCAACCACGCTTCCACGAGCCGTATTGATCAGAATACTTGAAGGCTTCATGGATCGAAACTCGGCTTCCCCGATCAAATGATGCGTGTGATGAGTCAGGGGGACATGCAGACTCACAAAATCCGCCCGGGCTAATGCTTCATGCAGATCAACCTCATGGAATGCCGCCCCTCCCGGTTCGCCCTGACTGGTCCCTTCAAATGAGACCTTCCGATGTATTTTGGGTTTCGCAATGGTCTGAGTGCCAGGCTTTAGTGCGACCGAAGACTGCGGTGATCCACTCACACCCTTCGGTGACGGCACCGCTAGCACATCCATTTGGAATCCTTGCGCGCGCCTAGCCATGGCCTGCCCGATCCTGCCAAATCCCACAATGCCTAACGTCGCACCATGCACATCCTGTCCCAACAAGAGATCGGGGCTCCAGGTTGTCCACTGTCCCTGTCGCACATATTCAGCCCCCTCGACGATTCGTCTGGCCGCAGAAAGGAGCAAAGCAAAAGCCAAATCCGCGGTTGTTTCGGTTAAAATACCCGGCGTGTGCCCAACCGGAATCCCACGGGCTGTACAGGCTCCAACATCAATATGATCATATCCGACGGCCATGGTGCTGATCACCCGAAGCCGTTTTCCAACCTGAAGCACCTCACGATCAATCCGGTCCGTTAACAGGCAATACAGCCCCCCTGCCTCAGGAAGATGATCCAACAACCATTTCCGGTCAACGGGGCAATCGTGTTCCCAGCACACTAGATCGGCCTGTGCCCCTAATACCTCCCAAGCCTGTTGTGGGAGACGTCGCGTGACAACAACTATCGGAAGGGCCATCGCTATGCTCTTTTTCTTTGGCTCATCATGCTTGAACCTCTCAAACCCTGGCCTTACCAGAAAAGCACTGAAACCACAAACATCACGTAACACAGACCGTTCATAACCAGATGAATGGGCTTCAACACGCCCCGCCGTACCACCCAGGTCAAATAGCAGGCCGCCACCAACGTCATCGCCATTCCCATGAGAATTTCATGTTGCGGCACCCAGGCTGTCAGCATAATTCCCAAGGCCGGCAATAAACTCCCCTGAAAGACCATGGCCCCCGTAATATTCCCGACAGCCAGGGTATCCCGATCGCGCCGGATCCAAATAATGCTATTCACTTTTTCAGGCAATTCAGTCGCAATTGGAATAATGAGGAGAGACAGGGCTAAGGCCGATATTCCCCACTTGGGGGCAAGCTGTTCAATCCCATACACAAAACCTTTCGCCCCCAAGACAATGAGGCCCAGGCCGCATCCCACTTGAAACAAGATCATCATTAAATTATCGGGAAGCCCCGCGATGGTCATATAAAGCGGATGGTCCGCCTCGGTCCCATGTCCATCATCCACTAAATTGGCTGAAGATCGAATAGTTTGATACAAATACACCACATACAGGATAACCAGCGCACCTGCAATGCCAGGCCGCACCCAACCCCACTCCTGGGGAACAAACACGGCAATCACTCCCAGACAAAACGCCCAGTTAAACCAGAGCAAATCGCGGGCGAATCCGATTGGCTCAGGATTTAACGTGCCATGCCACCCTCTTTTCCGTGCGGCAAAGAACCCCAACAGAAAGAAGGCTAATGTGGCCAGCATCAGGGGGGCCCCGAGAATAGCCCCCACTCCCACTTCGTGCCGCAACGTTTCAGAACCCGATGACAACAGGATGGCAAAGATAGGCACCATCGTTTCCGGTAATGCTGTTCCCACCGCTGCAAATACCGAACCGGTGACGCCTTCCGAAATCCCGAGTCGCTCTCCAAAATGTTCTAAACTGTTGGTAAACGCCTCCGCCCCTAACAAAATGACGACCAAGGATGCGAAGAGAATCAGGATGTCCATTTAGAGAACGTACCATCTCTTTTTATTATTAAAAAAATCAAACGAGCATACAAAATTTCATAATAATTTCATATAATTACGCACACTAAGGTAACGCGATTTTCCTTCAGGCATCTCCCACCGTCCCCGGGACGCCCCCCCACCTTGCCATCTGGAAATTTATTCTTCTACACTCCATCTATGGACAACATCACAACAGGTCTCTTGCTCGTCCTAAGTACCATTGTGATTTATGCTCTAATCATTCGTTGGTGGCGCCATCGCCGGGCCGCCAAACTCGCTGATAAACTCCTCGCGGAAGTCATCCGGGGTAAAGACGCCTTTCGTCGATAAGGCTTCAGCGTCCTTCATTCCACTCACACACAACATCTGCATAGTCGATTCATCCTCTGCCTGATGTCCTCCGCGATTCACGCCTCTCCCATCAATCGTTTCTTCATGGGGTTTTTGAGTGTGATCTAACTCAACTTCTACAAGCTTTCCTCGACATCGGCTACAAATATGTCGACTCGGAATAATCGTACGTCGTTGCCGATGGTAGGCCATTCCGCATTGTAGACACTGCCAGGCATAACGATGATGTCTTTGAACAGCCACATTCAACTGGTGGCGAACGGTCACCCCGAGTCCCGCCGCATTCATCCGGTGCATCATTGCTCGAAATTCGGCCCCATGGGACGGGCGATGCTTCCGTATATCAAACTGCCATTGGTGAATCATTTCATGTGCCAATGTTCGTCGGAGCTCTTCTTCGGGTTGATCGCGAAGCAAGGGAGCGGACAGCCGAATCACTCGAGCCGCCCCTTGTCGATACTCACGTGAGGCCCACCAGCTTCTTGGGCCAATCTGACTCACAAACAGCCCGGCCGATGCGGTTAATCGTGTGCTCCACTCAATGGTAATCAGAGGTAACCGGTTCTCAAAAAAGTGGTGGGCAAGACTCTGCCACATGGCTTGCACCTTTTCCAAAGAAACGAGCCTCTGACGCATGATACTGGCAGGAGAGTTCACTAGAATTTCCAGGTGGGTTGGCTATACATCACGTAGTGGCTATGTTAACCTTTTTTGTTCCCTTTCGGAACAAAAACTTTCACTCAGTCCATCATCATTCAACTGTACTTTTTTATTTGACGATGGAGATATTGGATCCCACCACGGATAGTCAATTCATGCGCATGGCCTTGGACTTGGCCCATCAAGCCTTTCGTGCGGAAGAAGTCCCGGTTGGAGCGGTGCTGGTCCAGAATAAACAAATCCTTGCAACCGGCTTTAATCAACGGGAGAGCACACAAGATCCGACCGCCCATGCCGAACTCATGGCCATTCGATCCGCTTCGATGGCACTGGGGTCCTGGCGTCTGACAGACACCACCCTCTATGTGACATTGGAACCCTGCGCCATGTGTGCAGGAGCCATCATTCAGGCTAGAATTGCCCGAGTCGTGTTTGGCACATGGGATCCGAAGGCCGGCGCCTGTGGGTCAATCTGCAATCTCACGGCAGAGACCAGGTTTAATCACCGGGTGAAAGTAGACTCAGATATCATGGCAGATGATTGTCGAGCGATCTTACAGGATTTTTTTCAGCACCTACGGAGTAACCAACCAGTTCCCACCGCATAACATAAGACGAACACGGAGAGGTGCGAGAGTGGCCGATTCGGACGGTCTCGAAAACCGTTGTCCTCACAAGGGACCGTGGGTTCAAATCCCACCCTCTCCGCCAGCCATTGCTGCAGCATAAGAACAACAAGTGGAAAGCGGAGCAACCAAATCAGGATCTCACATCAAAGAGGGTGGGATTTGAACAGGGGTTTTGAAGGGGATACTTCCCCTTCAAGGGGTGACCGGAGCCGTGCGAAGGCACGAGGGGGCATGGCCCCCTAGTGGGAGTGCGGGATTAACCAGATCCGCACGACTTCAAATTCCCACCCTCTCCGCCAGCCTTCGCGCTCGCCGCCGTAGCCAGCTTTGGCGCGCAAGCGGCTAAAGCTTCGGCTGGCAAGCCGGCGAAGAAATACCCAAGACCGCACCAAGTAAACTACCGAAGTAAGAGATGCGAAGGCTGTCCGTGGAAGTCTTGCAGCCCACAATCAATAGCTGAGCTTACTTTCACTTTAGAAATTGGGTTCATGAGTAGCAAGATCGACGTAGTGACGAAGGCGGACTCCCATGATTCCTCTATCATGAAGCATGTCAATCTCATCAGAAGCCAGAAGCGAATCAAATCCTAAACAGAATTACATTGGTATTACTTCCGATTTAAAAATACGATTGATTGTTCACAACAGCGGCCTCTATTCATACTTCCAAATTCACCCCTTGGAACTCGTAACCTATAGCTGATTTTCTGATGTCTCAAAGGCCCTTGAGTTCGAATGCTCCCTCAAGACAGGCTCTGGTCGTGCATTTGCCAGGAAAAGGCTTTGGTAAGATGGACAAGTGTACAGCAAAATCAGCTTCTCACCGCATTTTGGGAATACTCCTAACACGTCCGCGAGGTAGGCTCCCTGATCGACGCTTTCTACCACAAATGCCCTTACGGCAACCGTATTCTCTAGAGAAAACGGTGTGGTTGGTAGTTGGGGCTTTGTTATGTGTTATCCAGGGCAGGCAGCCAACCCCGCGTTAAATTGAATATACCCGCGTCAGCAATACCCCCAGAGAAATGAAATGAAACTCGTAGCGCTCAGGGTCGGCCGCGAATCGCTTCGTCATTCGGGCGTACAGCTCGTCGATCAGCTGTGGCCGATCCGGGGTGTTTGGCAAGCCGGACGTCACAACGGGCTCCGAGAACGCGCGAATGAATCCGGCGTAGCTTTCGGCCCAGGCGCGGGGGTCCCCACTGCGGGCGAATTCCTCGTTGAAGGGGACTCGACAGTCGCGGGCCTCGGCCTTATCGACGCGGAACGCCGACGGCTCCCCGCTTTCTCCGGTCGGCGGCAACAACTCCGAAAGCGATCGATAGTAGACGGGAAAGATGAAATTCTCGTAGACGTCGCGCGTCAGGAGACCCTCCTCCACCATGTCCAACATCGCATCGCTTAGACCGTCAATAATTCCATTTGCGGTGTCGTGCACGTCGTTGCGTCCGAAGACTTGAACCAGTAGCTTTCCGCCGGGCTTCAACTCGGCCGCACGAGACCGATAGAAATTTAGGATGTCTTCCCGGGCTTGCTGAGTGAAAGCCGCTCTTTCTTCCGGGCTCACGGAAACACCCTCGCGAAAGGCACGCTGCGCCGGGGGCGACGGAGAGATGAACCGCGGCAGGCGCGTCGGGGGCAACGCCGACAGCCAGCCCACCGCATTGAAGGTCGTCGCGATGTCAAGGCTCGAAGCCGGAGCGACACGCTCGAAGAGTGATCCGCCGACGGCAGCGGGATAGATACCGGCAGTGCGAGTTGAGAGCGTCGCATTGGGAAAGAGGTTGGCGAAAAGTTGATTAAAGTCGTTTGTCGGCAGATCATCGAAGAAAGTCCAGATGTCGGCCGGGGTACGATCGCGTAGCGCCTCAATGATCGCCCCTACAGCATGAATCGCGTTGGCGCCTTCCGACGAGCCGAGGTCAAGCAACGCGATCGGCGTGCCGTTCGTCGACAGGTGCAAATCGGACATGGCGTCTACAATCCAGGGAAGGAATTCGTCCATCGCCGCGCGCTGCCCCGATGAGTGCGCATCGTAGAAGCCTCCCCCTCTCATACCAGTTGTGCTCGCCATACCGAGGTCTCCTGCCCCTCGCGGGGCATTGTTCATTAAACTTGATGTGAACACATTGAGACGGGTTTCTCTCACCCCTTTATTCAGACCCATTCCTTCCAGCCCCGAAAGGCCTGGCTGCGCAGTAGGCGATAGTTGACCGTCTGTATTTGCATGCGTGGGAGTTTCACAAGCATAGCAATATTCTTACCGTCTTGGCCCACGGCTCGCCGCAAATGGTGCGGTTGTCCCTGAATGACATTACACATGTTATCGAGTTACCAAGTATCACACGAACGATCTTTTCGTTTCTTGAGTTTGCATGCAGAGGCAGGGCAAAATTCCTGACACCATCGAGGAGGGGTTCCATAGCTGGCAATAAAGCATCGTTTTACCAGAAGCTCCTCCACCTCCCGAAACCTCAATCAGAATCGATGGTACAACCACTTCGCATGACGATTAATTCAGTCGGAAAACAATGGCGTTGATAGCCGGGCGTTTTGGAATTCAGGCCCCGAGTGTGCCAAACATGCGTTAAATTGACAATACCTTCGAAAGCCCCAGTGTTTGAACACTCCATCAAGACCGGTGCGGGGAGCGCGTTCGCCGGGAAGGCTCTGGCAATGGAAATGTTTCCCCTTCATGGGGTGATCCCGGAGATTCCCACCCGGGAAAAGACCTCCACTATGCCGCAGCGTGAACAGCAACGGGCGACGGCGTCAGAAACTGTTTTTTCATTACCTATTTGATGAATTGCCTTTCATTGCGAATCTTGCAACGCTACCCCTGATTCAAATGAAAGGCGATTCGGGCACATCTTTTTCCCCATTTACAGGAGGACGGCCGCATGCGAGCAATAATATTCTTTGGATGTTTCCTAGGTCTGACAGGCAGTGCCTGGGCTCAATTGGGGGAGGATACCTGGCGACCAGCGACCCAGCTTCACCCGACTCCCCCAAGATCATACTATGACCAAACCCCTATCCCTTCTTCCCCAGCGTCGTCGCAAAGCTTCGATACGTGGTACCAACAACAGCGTGTACAACTTCAGCAACAACACGATCGTTACCGGCAGGAGGCCCTACAACATGACTTAAACCAAATGAACCGCCTGCGGACATATGATCGACTGCGTTGGGGACCCCTCCAACCCTATTCACCATATTAAGCTGTGGCGGATAGGTTCTTACTCTACCATCTTCTTCTCTGCCCGGGCATGGAGAATCCTTAATTACCTCTGACAAAGCGTGTCTCTGGGAGGGGATTTGACACCGTAAGTCAATCTGAACTGATTCCCTACCTCGATTCAGTAATCTGAATGTGGGTCATTCAACCAATTTTCAATCTGTGCGTTCCTGATTTTTTGAACAATTTAAATTAATTTGACCGTACCCACTCAATGCTCGCGAGGGCATGATTCCCAAGATTGCCGCAGGGGCCAAGGCTCCTTCAACAGTAGGCCCTGCCAGTTTTTAGAATGCACCCTTATCTTTTGCACAAGTTTTTGGTTTGATCTGCCCACTGTCCCGTATAGGTCCATCCACACACCACGCCGTTATTGTCATAATAAAAAATACGTTTTGGGTGGAAAGAATCACCTGTTGAATCTCCTGAATCCACCCAATGGCAGAATTCTCCATGTTCATCCCACAACATGCACATCACCGGATCACCCATTTTTTTGATTTGTTCTTCCTTGCTTTTCCCCAGCCACATGTCCAAATCCTTCTCAACACCGGCAAGAGTGGCGACGCCCTCCATTTCGTAGTACATACCGCAACCAAAAAGAGAAAGCCCCAGAAGGGTAAGGTCCAACACGATGTTTCCTATCCAAAGCATAGAGAATTTCTGAACACGGCATAATTTCGTACCCATCAGGACCTCCTCGTCGAGACCGTTTTTTTACCCGGGAAACCTGGACCATCTGTGGATTGGTGGGTTCCTCCATCTTGTTTTTTCCTTGGTGGGGCGTCGGAAGATACAACCAACGCATTGCAGTTATAACTAGACATCCCACAGGGCTTTCGACCATGGTAGAGTGTGGCTTCCTGATTCCTGGTCAGCATCTGCTCCGCTTCCGTGTTACCAAGTTCTGCCCCACCTTTCAAGGGACCATGAAGGCGGTTGGGGTCACCCTTCTCAAATTACCCGCACGCATTCCGAATCTGAATGACCATGCCGAACGTTGTGTGAGGTCTGTGGAGGAGGAAGTCCGGTCAGGTGTCATTCAGTTTAGTGAAAGTGCCATCCGAAAAGTGTTCAACGAGTATGGTACCCATTATCATCAGAAGTGCCACCATCAAAGGAAAAGCCCAACCGCCATTTGTAAACCCATTTCAAGATGTATGGCCGCCTCACTGTTAGGGATTATGCCAATCGCCAAAAGCGGCAGGGTCAGCAATTCACCTTGGATAGGTAAAGAACGGTGTGAGTTCATGTGAGGAACACTTGATTTTAAATCTGAGGTTAGTAAAGTAGGGGCAAATTAATTGTGGGAGTTGAAAACCTTGGTTCCTCTGATGAGAAAGTCGTTATGAATATGAGTTCGGGAATAGAAAAGGAGTTGTGGAATATGGCCATACCAAAATGCGCAATGAGAGGGATCTTTTTACTGAGCATTTTATTGATAGGTTTCAGTTACGAAATTTCAAGGGCAGAAAGTTTCACACCACGAGAAGAATGTTCTCCGGACCAATCGGAATCATCGGTACCTGTGCCCTGTACTGTTCGATTTCTGACTTACAATGTTCATGGAATTTCTCCGATCCTGAATTCCATGTATGTCGGGATACCTGTGAGCAATGATGATACCCGAAGTGGTCTGATGGCCTGGTTGCTCATGGATTATGATTTCATTTTATTACAAGAAGATTTTGAATTTCACCGGCAAATTGTCCATGAATTCACCTATGAGCTCATAGAACAGGGGAACGGGCCACGGATAGCGCTGGCCCCATTGTGGCTGATCACCCTTCCCATTAAAATCGCCAATGTCGGGTTTCAGTTATTTGATAGTCCCGGCATTCCTTTTCGTGTTCCCTATGGGTCGGGGCTGACCATAGCTTCTCCCTACTATAAAGCTATGGAAGAGGGAGTCACACAGGTACCGCTTCCATATTGTGAAGGATGGTTGACCAGGAAAAATGATTGCTGGTCGACCAAAGGGCTTCTTCGAGTGCCGGTTCGTCTTCCGAATGGCGCAGAATTTGACGTGTATAATACGCACCTGGATGCCGGGAGAGATGAGGAAGACCGAATTGTTCGAAAAAAGCAGATTCAATTCCTTGCAAAATGTATCAAGAAATTATCGAAAGATCGGGCCTTCATTTTGGGCGGGGATTTCAACTCACAATATGACCATAAGGGAAAGGAGGCCTCAGGAAAAGACTATGAAATTTTAAAAGACTTTCTCCTTGAGGAGTTGGCCCTCAATGACAGCAAGGCACGTCCAGAACCCAATGGCTACTGGAAAAATCGAGTGGACTACATTTTTTATCGAGAAGGTCAAGGAGCGAAGATTGAGTTAATCGGCTCCGGAGGGGAAGATCAACGTTTCCGGCATCCTGTTAACCGAGGCAGACAATCTCCTAATCCTAATGAAAAGTATGGAGATTTTCTTAGCGACCATCCTGCCATTCGGGCGGAATTCAAAATTTTACCGTCGGTACCCTCCACTCATTCTTCATGGGATGGGGAAAGAGATTCGTGTGCAGAAGAACCTGTGAAGGAGAAGATGGAGATTGTTTGGTAAGACCAACCGTTGTTGTCAGAAGAGGGTTAACCCAATTTTGAAAATCCCAATGCGATATTAGGCTGTGCGAGTTGATTTTTTTGAGTAACGGTTGTAGGAGACGATCCTCAAAATAAACAAATAAACAGATGTTGTCTCGGATGATGTGATTTGTCTTATGGGAGTGTTAAATAATAAAGATGTTCAAGGGCAAATTTGCCCAGGATTAGATTACTCATCAAGGCTCCGGGTCGGTTCAAAAAAGCATGCCCTGAGTCTTCCCGAAGGGTCTGTCCAGCAGGGCCGCAGCCGTTTTTACGCGCGGAGCGTACGCCGAGTACGTGAGCACGGGAAAATGGCGAGCACGCCGCTGGCGGCTTTTTTCAACAGACCCCTTATGGTCAAAAAATACGAACTCGCTGTTTCTCGAAAGAGTATCTCATAAACTCAGCACTTCTCTCACAATTGTCTGGTACTCTGTAGGGAGGGTTTTCTGAAGACCCTGGAGAAAAATGTGGGCCGCATGCCCAACACCGACATCCAGGTCGGCCGAAGACGCATGGAAAGATAAGGTAGCATCGCCTTTTCCTCTCCTTCTCAGGAATCAAGCCGGCATCTATGCCACTGTGTGGATAGGCCTCCCATCCGAACCAGCAGAATTAGTTATCGGTGAAGCCGTTACCCTGTCAATGGGATCCACCCCTGCTACCGAATTTCAGTAATCGTTTAATTCACAACTTCGACGACTGCCATCATTCCATTGTCCTCATGGGCACCAATATGACAATGCGCAACAAATTTGCCGACGATAATAGGATCCCGAAAATCAATGAGTACCTTGACTTCTCCAGGAACGTCTCCTGTTTGAAATGGAATATTCACCGTATCCTGATGGCCGATGAATTCTTGTCGTACCCCGTTTATTTCCACTACCTGGAAATCAGTTTGGTGTATATGAAAGACATGAAATTCTTTGGTCACATTTTGTATCGTCCACTCTTCAATAAATCCAACTGGAACCGTAAAGTCCACCCGGTTGATATTGAATTGTTTCTCGTTCACAAAAAACGAGTTGCCGTCGTTGTCCTCGGAAAAGACGAAGGATCTTCGCTTGCCTGGTGGTATCGGCTGAGCATCCCTGAAATCTTCCACAGGAGGGAAGTCTCTGGGAATTCTCATGGTATGATCGGGATGTCCTGATGAAACCAATGTGGCCAGTGTCGCCTCCGGATATTGGTCGCCGGCAGGCCCGGTGGTCAGGGCCTGGGTACGCAAGGTATAAACTCCAGGTTTTTCCCCTCTAACGAAAAACTCGACACGGGAACTCGGCGGCAATAAGATCTCTTCACGGCGCCATATTCTGTTCTGACGATTACCATCTCTTGCAATTTGAAAAAATTCATGCCGGTCTAGCGTCAATTTGTAATAAATGTCGGGACCGATATTCCCAACCCTCCAAAACTGCAACTCGCCTGGACGAATGTTCATCCGTGGGTTAACGAGACCATTCACCATGCGTGTGGTACCGGCATTGCTATCAATTTGCAGTGGAATGGTGCCTTCATCGGTAATCTGGATGTCCTTAAGAAGAAGGATTTGTTCCTGGATTCCCTGTAATTCCGGGAAAGGGTCCAGAATGCCGTCTACAATAAGTCCTCCTGACATTCCACTCATGATTTGGAATTCAGTGTTCCCCTTCGTTGGCGCATCGGGATTCAGTTGCGGCAAATGTCCATGCGGGTGATACCAAAACAATCCCTGAGGATGGTTTTTCGGAACGGATATGCTGTAATTGAATTGCCCGTCAGCCGGGACTTGCATAAAAATGTCATCGCTGCCGGGTTGTGGGGAAACATTCCATCCATGGGTATGGAGATTGGTTTGTTCAAGAAGATCGTCGGACAATTTATTGATAAGGCGGAGATAGAGGGTATCGCCGGGCTTGACTCTTAACGTCTGGGGAATATACAGCCCATTATACGATCGCAGGAGAACGTTTCGGCCTGCGACAACTTTTTCATGTCGGTTAACAACCAACTCTGTATCGAGTACCCCGCCAATGCTCGACTCCTGGGGAGGATTGGCAAATTTTGGCTGAGTGATTTGGTCGCCCTCGCCATGATGATGTCGATCCCGATCATGATGTCGGTCCCTATTATGATGACGGTTTTCAAATTCGGAACCGGCTGATGACGAACCCGCAACCAAAAAAATCAGAAGGAACAATAACTGCACATTGTGTAATACTGCTTGTCTGGGATTTTTCATACACGTTCTCCTTTCCCAAGGCCATGCAAAGCATTATTTCCTTTGTGAGAAGTCCAGGAATTTCGAGCCGCCGTGTTACAACAAGGCCCATCAACAAAAACGATCTGAACGTATTTTTACAGATTCCTTGCTCCCTTCCTCCACGCACGTCGATGGGAAGAAAGTAAAAAGAAGATCAATAGAATACAGCTTTTGAAATGTCAAGTGGACTGAGGTTTGACGGGCTACTATGCCGTAAATCCAATACCCCTCTTTTGGGGGATATGGTCTAGAACGGATGCTCCTCGGTAATTGGGACCGGTTCGCATTTAAACCGAATCCTCGATCATGAGTTGAACGATCTCCTGCCTACACTCCTAGTTCGTACCTCCTCCGTTTTTCCCTGATCTACCTCCCCACAATATGAGACTATTCCAACGCGCCCGAAAGACAGGAGAAAAACCCGAAGGGAAAGAATGGTCTCTGCCGCAATAAGAGCAAAAAGACTGAAGAATTAATCTTGTTGAGGAAGTGGGAGAGAAAGCTTTTTCAGCTCGTTCATCAATACGTAGTGGATTCGCTGGACACGATATCGCCAATTTCCCCAAAGACGCCTAGGGTGAACCTCCCTGCGTCCTTTATACGGCTCCATTCATTCTCTGGCCAATAAGCCAAATCCTGGCTATATTAAAATAAATAGCCGTTAAGGCCTATTTACGGCTGACTTGTTATTGGATTGCCTCGGTGCCCTGGAACAGAAAGCCAGCTTTTTTATTCAATCCCAATCTGCCGGAAACCGGTTTTTGAAGAACAGCCAGCAAATAAATTGATGCGTGTATAAGCAGAAATGGGAAAAGATTCATGCCGTTTATTTTTTTTCATGAATCTCCTAATGTGGAAAACCTACCCCTTACTTGTGGAGGTTGTGTATGGGGTTGTTAAAAAAACTACGGGGTATGTTCAATCGCAGAAAAACAATATCCACCAACCCGCTTTATGAAATTGTTCTGACTCATATACAAAAAGACATCAATGAATCACCACATGAGTGTATTCAAAAACTTTCTGAAGCATCGAAGGAAAAGATCCTTCAGGAAATTGACAATGTGACAGAATCCCTATGGCAGGCTCCCGATAGAATATTGGCCAACCGTGAAGGGTTGCTTGAGTCCATGTTACACCAGGTGGATTGTGAAATATTTATGATTGAGCCCGGCCATAAGCTATCCGGTTTCAATGGTATTTCTGGCAAATTGAAAGACTTCCTGTCCGAATTTGTCCAAAAACGCATAGACACTGGAGAATTTGACTGGAAGCAAAAAACGAGACCCACAAAAGATGAGGCCTATATGTTGGTGTGCAGCAAATGGTTGAGGGCCAATCAATATTGCAAAATATTTAATGAAATTCGGCTTTATTTAAATGATTATCATACGAATCAGGAGCGAGACTGGTTCTTTCCCCTTCAATGTGCCTCGGCAGCGTTTACAGAATATAATTTTCGCAAAGAATATGGCCTCACACAGATCATTGATAGTGCTCGAGCCCTTCAATATGGGTCCTTTCTTGAAATCGTTTCAAAAGGCCACAAAGACCCCTTAGAAGAATGGGAAAAGACCTATCATGAATTATTCCCTCTACATTCTTCGTCTTATGCTGAGGCCAGGAATGGGAAAGACTAGGCCAATAATTTTCCTCAGCTAAAAAGGAGTCACCAGCAAACAAATATCCCTCCATCCACCTTCATCTGCTCCCTCTACCCGTTTCTCCAAAAACTGCCTCCTATCCATCTGATGAATAACGAAATCCCTTACAAAAATTTTCAGACGGTGAGTTTATGGTTTTGGTTTATCAATGGGTGGATTAACCACCACGTCGTGAAGGAGGGATGAGTTGACGGCGGGGGGCAGGTCGTGAAGGGAAGCGTTGGGGATCGGAGGTCACAATAATGTCACCTATAGAAAACTTTCCATTGACCCCATCATCGTTCGTCATATCTCCAAACCCGATTCTGGGTATTCCCACCCAGTCATTTCGTTTCAAAGCAAGTTTTCCATCAACGTACACCTTGGCAAATCTTCCACCCTCAACCGTTAAAGTGTAAGTGTGAAAGGTATCAGTCGTGTCCATTTTATACGTCCCTTTTTCGTCCCCCCATCCAATGAAATCCTCATCAAAATAGATCATATGACTTCGTGGTCCTTCTGCGAAGGTCCCGTCAGAGATGTCGACAGAACCGTAAAACATAATGCCCGCATCAAGAAAATTATGCGGTTGCTCCACTTTATGCACTTGCAACGTAAACTCAATGGAGAACCCTGTTTCGAAGTCAAAGGGAAGGTCTTTATAAAACCACATGTACGCTTTCCCCGGAAGTTGATCGTTCGCTCTGAGGACCCCAATTGTGTTGAGTGTTAAATGACTCCCGTTTGTCACCACATCCAATGGGCGAACAGCATTGCTGGAATCCTCCCAACCTTGCTTTTCCGGCAACTGGGAACCTTTCAAAACCGTCGTTTGCCCCGACTGCACTCCTCCACATCCGGTAAGGAGAAACATGGTGACGAGCGTCAATTGCATCGTGACTTTTTTAATTCGCATGACAGACCCCTTTGCATAAAGGCTCAGTAAGAAGGCAAAGTTACCGGAGGTAGCCCTATGGTTCTTCCTGAACTTACATCATGCCAGCGAAGAGCATGATCTTATAAGACACACACACAACAATCTTCCCATCCACTCTTGGCTTATGAAAATGGATTCTACTATAGATCGTGCAGATTAAACATGAACAATTTCCGACGGGGATATACAGGGAATATCCGTCCCTCCTCCCAATCTATCCCCCTTTACCTGGGTCGATACCCCTGCCATTGCTTATCAGCTAAGAACAATGCCACACGATTCTCCCTCAGATAACGGAATCAGGACCAGGCAAAGGTGTCGGATGAATCGTCGTTGAAAAAGGAGTGATGGAACGGTATTTCAGAATGGACAGGGATACCCGGCGGAAGGCATGGCCGGACGATTGAAGAAGTAAAAGATGCTCCACCAACCATCGAACCAGGCAACTACTGGCTGGTTACCTGATCACACGCGATAGCTTCGCGTCATGCGCGAGTTTCCCTTCGATGGCGCACACGGGTATTGGAACAGAAACGCCCATCGGATACGATGGACCTTCCGATTTCCTACTGATTCGGATGTTCAGCTTGGCTGTGAATGACAAAATAGTCCAATTCCAACGTTCCGGTATCTGATTGCACGTCCAATGTGATCGTATGGGATCCGGCGGGGAGCGCCTGTAATAATCGTATCTCTTGCGTCACCTCATAATCACCCAGGTTGCCCCCATCTTCAATCTCGATCGTCGCCTGACGTCGGCCATCCACAGAGATATTGACCTTATCATCAGAACCTTTGCCCTTCGTATATCGCAAGCGAAGGCTTGGGTTCGTAATGTCATTGGTCAGGTTCACCACATAGTTCGCTTCCCCCGTCCCTCCTATCGTGTGTCCCCCGGACGCCGTCTTGCGGGGTGATTTCAACAGGGTACCCGAGCGGTAGTTTTCAGCCTGCTGGGTCACAAAATAGCCTAGTGGTCGCAGCACATCAATTTTGAAAATGGGACTCGAGGTATTGTGCCGTGAATAAGTCGGCCGGTCAAAACTCCAGGAATCGCCCGGGATCGTTGTCCATTCCTCATGCGTCGGATCGATCGGATACGTCTGCACGTCACCGGAAGAGGATGCGGCCCGGATACGGGAGATATCGCTATTATCATTGGCCACCCACATGGAACGCATGGTGACAAACGGCGCGGTGAGGGTGTCATACGTTACATCCGTTACCCGAACCGTCGTCTTGCCCGGTTCGGCTTCGAGCTGCAATACCGCAGAGGATCCGTTTTTATATCGCACATTAATGGACATCGTGTGCGGATCGATATCCAGCCTCTCAATCGGAATAAACGGAAACAAGGGATCCTCTACCGCCGGCCCGATAATCATCGAGGATCCGAAACAGACCCGCTCCTCTCGTCCCACCGGGGGTTGCGTGATAATCCGTGCATATCCATTAGCATAGAGTACGAATATTTGCGGGGGGGCATGAGCGTCGTCCGTCCGTTTAAGAAACTGGATAAAATCGTGGTCCGGCTCAGATTGTCCACCCACGATATTGACGGCCATCCCCGATTCATAGGGCCACCCGGACACATCCATGACTCGAACCGCGACATCGCCGTCGTTGTAGATGTCCTTACCGTCAAGATCCGCGATGTCCACAAAACCCGAGGTCACCAAACTCGCATACTGCACGGCGGTACCGGATGCGAGGATCTGAGGGCTATCCCATTGCGGCGCGGTCGCCTTCGTCTTCGCCAGAAATTTTAAACTCTGGTTGTCTGCATCATAATAGGCAATATTCGGATATCCTCTTGCTGTCACCCCCAGCGAGGCAAACCGGCCAACATCTCCCACCGCATCAAGAACGGTCCCCGCCGGCCATGATTCGGCGGCGGCTTCTTTGTGAAGGTATTTTAAATCCTTATTCGTGGCATCATAATACGCCACATGCAGAGCCCCATCAGGACCAAACGCCGTCGACGTATATTGCCCGACATCTCCCGCCGCATCCAACACGACCGGGGTCGACCATCCCCGTGTATCCTGATAGATGTATTTTAAATTTCCGTTGCTCGCATCGTAATACGTGATATGGGGATACTGCCCTTCATACGCCCCGTTCATTTTTTCTGTCCAACCCTCATAGTACACGCTGATTGAGGCGTAGGTACCAACATCCCCGACGGCATCCAAGACCACGGGCGCCGTCCATCCATGCGCGTCATCGTTGGTGACATATTTCAAATCCTTTGTGTCCGCATCGTAATACACCACATGCAGGCTGCCCGTGGGACCTATCGCCATGGCTGCATGCTGCCCGACATCGCCGTTTGCGTCCAGGATCGTTGGTGTTGCCCATCCACCCACCATATCCGGATTGGGTTTATAGGTATATTTTAAATTCCCATGATCCGCATCGTAATACACGACGTGATGCCGCCTATCCCGACTAATACGCAACGAGACGTATTTCCCGACATCACCGGTGGAATCGACAATCTCCGCCTCGCGCCACCTCCCCTTTTCATCCCGGACAATATACATGAGATTTTGTTTAAGCGCGTCATAATAGGCCATGGCCGGTGGTGCACTTAAGCCCACCCAATACCGGTCTGTCGGCGGATATGCCAGCGACACATATTGTCCGACATCCGCGTTGGCCGCGTCCGGCGTTTCAATCGGATACCAATAGAAGCCGGGCGACTGCCAGACAAATTTCAAGGTCCGTTGCGCCGCATCGTAGTAAGCGATCTGCGCCGTTGGCCGCATGTCCCACGCCTGTTCGCAGTTGGTGAGATCCCCAACACAGAGATCCTGCTGCCCGCGTTGAAGGGGATAATAAGTGGGAAAGTGCGCGGTGATTTGATAGTCGGATACAAAGCCGCCATAGATCGGAATATTCACATTGTCTTCTTCGGCACACTGTGACGGAAAGCTCATATTCTTGGCGTGACGTACCGTGGTGGCTCCCGCCGCATGAATGCTTTGCAGGCCCACGACCACACACAGCATCCCGACAATCGCCAGATTTTTTGTCTTACACGTACGCCAAGCCATAACCATCAAACGATCTCCTCACGTCTCATTATTAATGTGAATGTGCACGTTTATTGGGTGTTGATGGACGGGGTGACCCACACCCACACGCCACGGTCCCTCAATATTTCGTTTTCCATTAGCCTGCGGCGGCAGAATTCTTCCACAACGTATTATACGACCAGGAACATGAACCCCGGTGTCTGGTGAGCGACAAACTAAAAAAAGGAGAGTCAGAAAAATATTTTCATGACAGGGGCCATCGACCACAGCCTTTTATTCCATCCCTTACGCCTTACGCCTTACTCTTGACTCCTTACACGAAACCGACAATTTACCATTTGGCCATCAACTTGAACGAATTGCCTGACAACCAGATGCCGTGATCATCAACACGGTAGCTGTCATCGCCTTCAACGGCCACCTGCTTGGGCTTCCCCTCCTTGTGGATTGGCCAGCGCACATATATTTTCCTGTCCTCGTATTTCGGCATATCCACATCCAGACTCAGTCTCTGATCCTTGTCGTCCCAATTCGCCTGCATCATCAAATTTCCAAAATGTGTAGGGAAATTTGAAAGAGCAATACCATCGCCCTCAAGCCATTCGCGTGGGGTACCAAACAGCAGGTTCAACGTTTTACTGTTGTCCTCTTCCATCACGATGAGGCCCCGGACAGAATTTACATATCCTGCCCCCACCCACGTATGTGGCATATCACCAATATATACTCCCTTGCGGCTGTCGGACAGAACGACCTCGGCAAACTCATTCCAATTGGCCGGACGTCTGCCCTTGAACAAAATTTCATGCAGGTCGAAGGCTTCCTTGCGATACCCCAGGGTTGCAAGAGCCAGAATATTCCGCACCTCGTAAGGCGTATAGGAATAGGGCGTCGAACCGGCATCCCGTTTTTTCACCATCTGGTAATAGTTTCGGAATGTCCGGTCAAGGACGTCTGCAGGTAGAATGTGCCAGGCTTCAGTGGGAAACATGGCAATGGCAATAGAGGTCGGATCGGGAGTGCCTTTGTCCGCATCCACAGGGATATAGTCGAGGGATTTCCAGGCCATCGTCCTTGCAATGGATTCTTTCACGCTCATGCTGAATTTCTTCGCCTCAGTCCTCGCCCAGTCGGCCAAAAATTTTCGTCCCAGGATCTCCGCCATTTCAATCCCGTCCGCCCAACCCCGCATAGCCCAAAAATCGTCCCAATAGCTGTGCATCGGGGTAATGAACCCTTCATGGCTAATAGATGGGGGTAAGATGCCCTTCAGGCGCTCACCGGCCTCAAGATTTTCATAATGTTTCGGATCAAGCGTACGCTCCCGCAAGGTGACAATATATTTCATTGCCCGGTGAACCGCGTCAAAATGCTTTTCCAGGAACTCTCGATCACCCGTAAAGCGGTAATACTCCATGATCGCGTAAATAAACTGACCCTGGCTGTCCCATTCAATATTTCTTCCCCAGCCGTCATACACCTCACCGCTGGTGAAAAGTATGGGAGGCACGAGGCCATCGGGTTCCACACGTTCGGCATACCAATTGAGAAAGTCCCTGACCTCCTCAAAAAAACCAAGTCGCATAAGGGTGGCGGAAATAATCGCGCCATCCCGCATCCAGGTCCGGTTGTAGCTGCGCGCGCCTGGCTGGATGACCACGCCGTCGTTGTTCAACAGGATATAGGCTATCTGCGATTTCACGGTATTAACGACGGCCTTGTTGGCAAGCTCGAATCCCACGCGGTTAAGCTTGTCAGTCCAGAAGGTCACATACTCCTGCCGCAACGTCTCGAAGTCCTCTGCCTTTTTCAGATGGGTCAGGGTCTCATGCAGGGGAGCCGCAAACACCACCTCCTTGGATTCACCAGGTTTCAATTCGAATGCATAGGTCCAGGCTGCCGATAGCAGGCCGGTCCCGGTCTGGTCCTCGATTGATTTGGCATCGCCCTTGCCGTCGGCACCGGCGCTCAGCATGACCCCGCCTCGCAGGTGGTTGGCAATATCTCCGTGAGCATATTGCAAGCCAAGAAAACTGTCGGCAGGCGAAAGGGCCAGGTAGGTATTTTTGTCGTTGATCATGACCAGTTTTCCGGTTTCATGCACGTACCGGATCGAATGGATAGGCGACAAGCCGCCATGTTGCCACTTGGGATTAATCTGAGCGGGCCTGACTGTAATGATGAGATCGCCCTTCCGTACCGTATCGGAACGATTTTCAAGCCGATGTCGCACATAGGTCATGCTGGCATTGACAGGGCCGTTGGTAATAGCCTCGGACCTGAAATGCAGTCCATTCCCCGACTCCCATTTCACAATAGGAGCCGGCAGATATCCGTCCTGCAATTCCTGGCGTATGTTCGCTGCAACAGCAGCCGAATACAGATTGGCACCCTCCTTGACATAGGGCATCAGAATGGGACCGTCGCGCCGGGATTCCAGATTGCCATACTCATCAAAGAGACTTTCCTCGCTATCTATAGGAAGGCCAACCAGAGTCCAATAGGTCTGATAGCCCCTGACATGTGGGGGATAATCACCGAACGGCGCTCTCCGGGCATCAAATTGATACCGGATAAAAGGGGTGAACACCTCCTTGGGACCACGCAATGAAATATCGCTAATCCCGAAACCGCCCCCGGCTTTAATAGGGTCGGTCAACACAAGCCTGATGTAGCGTACCTCTGACGGATCTTGCGGAACAAAATCGGACTGCCCCTGTGATCCCGCCGATACAGAGATAGAGGAGACCTCCTTCCACGCCTTTCCATCCAACGAAATGGCCATATCGACCGAACCGGCATATTGATCCCCCCAGTCGATACGCAATCCGGATATCGTCCTGGACTTGCGCAGGTCCAGAAGCAACTCTGCCCGGTCAACCGCCTCGCTTTTCCAGACGGTATCCTTGCGGCCATCCATCAGAGCCCTGGTATTCGCTCCACCTCCGGCGATCACCGAGATATCGACAATGTCGTCAGTCCCTTTGATATCAAATTCCCAGAGGGAATTCCCCCAGCTCGTCGCTCTCTCCCGTGTATCCAGCCGGACATATCTCGCCGAAACGGGCCGGATATAAATATCATCCATCTGCCCGTCACCCTCGTCGTTGATATACACCGTCGTCCACACCTGGGCATCGGTCGAAACCAGGAGGTTGTATTTGTTCGAATATCCATTCTCCCAATGCAGGGTAAATCCGGTGATCTCAACAACCTTTCCAAGGTCAATGAGCGCCCATTCCTCATCCTTTGCCTGACTGGACCAGCGAGTCTCCATGTTGTCATCCGCCAGATAGCCGGGTTTGAATTCATCGCTCTGAATCGAGGACGCAGTCACCCGCCAGGTATCCTTTGCCGGGATATTGGATGTGGCCAGCGAGGCTGTCGCGGGCACCATCAGCAGAACCAGAATAGACAACACTGTATACACACGTCTCTTATAAAAGGTCATCAGTGATCTCCCTGACTTGTCGTGAGGTTTCCGGAAGGTTTGTGCCGAAGCTCCTTTCCGTCTTTCCCGAAAAGATGGCAGTGATCTGCCGCAATACACACCGTCAGCCGGTCGCCCTTCGCGAAACCGAACTCGCCGGATGCGCGGAATATCAGCAGGTCTTCAGCATCCGGTGTTTCCACATAGACATAGGAATGGCTGCCAAGTGGCTCCACCAGCTTGATCTGCGTCTCGACGAGGTTGTGATCACCCCCCGTCGCCAGATGCTCGGGACGAATACCAAGCGTGACCGGAGTATCAGGGGGCAATGCTCCGGCAACGCCATTCACCTGGATCGTCGCTCCACTGTGAAGTCGGACCCTTGTGATATCCTGGCGGCGATCGACCACGACCCCGGCCAGGAAATTCATGGCCGGCGATCCGATAAAGCCGGCGACAAAGCGGTTGGCAGGATACTTGTACAGTTCATTGGGGGAACCCGTTTGTTCGATACATCCATCTCTGAGGACCACGATCCGATCCGCCAACGTCATGGCCTCAACCTGGTCATGCGTGACATAGATTATGGTGGTTTCAAGCGTCTCGTGCAGTCGTGCAATCTCATGACGCATCTTCACACGAAGCGAGGCATCCAGATTGGAAAGCGGTTCATCAAAGAGGAAGATTCGCGGACGCCGGACGATCGCCCGGCCAATAGCCGTGCGCTGGCGCTGTCCACCGGAAAGTTCTTTCGGTTTCCGCTCAAGCAGCGCGGTCAGGCCGAGCGTTTCGGCAGCCGCGCGAACCGCCTGATCAATTTCTGTGGCTGAAGCTCCGGCAATTTTCATCCCGAAGCTCATGTTGTCATAGACAGTCATATGCGGATACAGCGCATAGGACTGAAACACCATCGCAATACCGCGCTCGGAAGGGGGAAACCTCGAGACATCGGTCTCACCGATTTTGATCGTTCCCGTATCGATCTCTTCGAGGCCCGCAATGGTACGCAACAGCGTTGACTTGCCGCAACCCGAGGGACCGACAATCACGGCAAACTCGCCATCGGCGACTTCAAGATCAATTCCCGATAATACGGCTGTCTTGCCAAAACGTTTGTGAATATTTCGCAGGGTCAGACTGGCCATGTTACGTATGCACGGAAAGAGGCAGAAAGGGTTCGTCCAGAACCGCACCATTGGATTCGATAATTTTCGAATAATACCGGGCTGTATCCTTCGGCGTGCGCTCAAGAGTCTCAAAATCGACATGCACAATGCCGAATCGCTTGGCATACCCAAAGGACCATTCATAGTTGTCCATCAGAGACCAGGCCATATATCCCCGCACATCAACGCCTCTCTCAATCGCGGTCCGGACCGCGCACAGATGCTGGTTCAGGTAGTGCATCCGTACCGGATCAATAACCCGTCCATGCATCGCTTTCGGCGGATCAAAAAAGGCCGAGCCATTCTCGGTGATATACAGCGGCATCTCACCATAACGATTCTTGAGCCAGAGAAGCGTGTCGGAAAGCCCGTCCGGATAGACCTCCCACCCGGTTTCCGTGTAGGTCTTGTGGGGCTGGCGAACGGTCCTGGCCCTGACAGGCAAGCAGTCCGGGCCATCACCTGTCACGGCACGCGTGTAATAATTCAGCCCGACAAAATCGATCTTCTGACAAATAAGCTCGAAGTCCTTGGCAGGCCATTCCGGCCAGGCGTCACCAAAGATTTCCTTCATTTCCTCCGGATAAGATCCCAGGAGCGCGGGATCAAGAAACTGCCGGTTCATATACGCATCCGCACGATTGGTAGCCGCCAGATCTTTGGGATCATCCGATGCCGGATACTTCGGCTCGATATTCACCACCAGGCCGATTTCATGAGATCCGACCGCACGATAGGCCTGAACGGCCGCACCATGAGCGCGCATGAGATGATGGGCGGCAACCGGCGCTTCATAGTGAGAGGAATGCCCAGGTGCCAGGACGCCATGCAAATAGCCGCCATCCGTGACCACCCAGGGCTCATTGAGTGTGGTCCATTTTTTAACCCGCCCATCCAACCGCCGGTACATCGCTTCGCCATAATCTGCAAACCAATGCGCAATGTCCGGATTCAGCCATCCGCCAAGATCGTCCAACGCTGCAGGCAAATCCCAGTGATACAAGGTCAGGAGCGGTTCAATCCCGGCTTCCAGAAGGCCGTCCACAAGCCTTTCATAGAAATCCAGGCCCTTCTCATTCAGGCGTCCTTTGCCTTCAGGAAAAATACGCCCCCAGGCCACCGAAAACCGATAGGCCTGCAATCCCAGCTTCTTCATGAGGGCGATATCCTCGCGCCAGCGATGATAATGATCACAGGCAACGTCGCCGGTATCGCCATTCAGGATATTCCCCGGCGTGTGGGCAAAACGCTGCCAGATGCTTGGACCTGCACCATCGGCCAGCGGTGCCCCCTCAATCTGGTAGGCCGATGTGGCAGCACCCCAGAGAAACCCTTCGGGAAATGTCGCGTGTTTTTTCATCTACTCTCATCCTTTATGATAAATATGGCTCTTCCGAGTTTTCCGTGGATACATCCTCTACCCCGGGGTTTTTCACATTCACTGTATGCACCTTCTCCCTTTGTAAAGGTATCCTCCTGAGCCAATGGCAAAGGATCTGTGCTCAGGTTGAAGGTGCAACAGCTCTGCCAGATCCTTCGGTCCCCTCAGGATGACATAGCCTTGCCGCAAATTGGCATCTGACGTTTCTCCTGCCCCTCGTAACAAAGGAGGCGACTCACAACCGAAATGTTTGCACGCAATCCCATTAACGCCAGACGGTTGTTATGGAGATGTCCAGCGAACGTCCACAGCCTTTCCATTGAAGGTTACCTTGACGTCCCCTTTCAGCGAGAACGGCAGGACATAGCCGCCTGGTGGCATGGTCGATCCTACCAGATCAATGCGCACCTGCCCGCCTTCATCTCGTGCCGTATAGGACACTTCGCCATACGGAGTCCTCAGCCCCTGCACCCGGAGGCCTTCACCCTGCAACCAATTCCGCGGGAGACCGGCGCCGATGACCAGTGAGCCGGTTTCTGTATCAGCATACACAAACAGATCAAGCACCGCCCGGATGAAATCCGATCCCACCCAGGTATGGGGCATATCACCAATGAAACGCGGATCCCGTTCAACCCGCCCGATCACTTCGCTCCATTGGTTCCACGCGGCCGGGCGACGGTCCCGCATATAAAAATCGAGCAGGGCATGGGCACGTTCCAGCTCACCCACCCGCACAAGCGCGCTCACCTGACGGAATTCATAAGGAGTATAGACAGCCCACTCTTTGGTGCCGTCGCGCCGCGCCACAAACTCGGTCCAGGCTTTTTCAAACGTAGCTATCAGTAACTCTCGTGGCAGGGCGGCCGCCGCCCCGGTCGGCGAAAGCGCGATCGTCGTGGATGTCGGGTCAAAATCTTTTCGGTCTGCGGCCCCCGGCACATGCCCGAGTTCTTCTCCCAACAAACTGACAGACGCGCTGATGTCTGCGGCAAATTCAGCGGCATCCGCCCTGATGTCGGCTGCGCGGTCAGGATAACCCAGTTCCTCAGCAAGAAACGCCGCATCATTCAATCCTTTCAGACCCCAGAAATTATCCCAGAATGAATAGGCCGGACGATCCAAATAACCTTCATGGCTCACCGATGCCGGTAACAGCCCATAGAATGCCTTACGATCACCTTGACGGTTATGCTCCGTGCGTTCCGACAGCCTCAAGGCATCGAGGGCCGCCGCCGCCTTGTCCACATGGGGCCACATCATCTCGGCAAAAACACGATCTCCGGTGTACCGGTAAATATCCACGATCAGAAAAATCAGTTCTCCGTGGCTGTCATTTTCCACAACCGGATCCGCGCCACGCTTGTCCACACAGCACGGAACTCTGCCACTGGAGAACTGGTACGGTGCGTACCAGCGGGCATACTCAACAGCAGGGTCGTTGTGCCCCAGACGCAGGAAACTTTCACTCATCATCGCGCCATCACGTATCCACGAACGGGCGTAGGTGCGTGGACCTGGACGCAGTGCCGGCCCGTCTCGCGTGATCATCATATGAGCCAATGCGGTTTTCAGACTATTGAGCATCGGCATGGATTCAGGCGGGCCCGAAATGTCCACCTGATTGAGGATTTCCCGCCATTCATCGGCTGCGGCCTTTTCTCCGGCATCGATGGCCACGCGATCCAGGTCAGGCGGACGCCCGCTTTCAGAATGGAGCACCGTGACGACGGAAACTTCGCGAACCTCTCCCGGCTTCAGATCAACATGGAAATACATGACGCCGGAACCAAAACCTCCCGGCGCCACGAGGCTTTGCGAAACCGTGCTTGCCCCGGCATTCTGCACATGCGGGAACCCGGCCCGTTCAAATTCCGCGAGCGAGACATGGTCCGGCTTCAGCTCAGGATACACGGACCAGTCACCATTCACCTGAAACGCGGCACCATCCCAGCCGATCCGATCAATGTTGCTGACACCACCCACAAGGTTCAAAATCTGCGTAGGCGGATCGACCTGCATGGGGCGGATGGCAAGAGCCAGTGTGAGTGTTCGAGAAATCGTGCCGGTATTGACCACACGATATCTGGTCACCACATCCCGGGCATGACCGTCCGTTCCCCCTTCTCTTCCTGCGGGAACAGGCGGACGATGGGCACTGACCTCCAATGATAGGCCCTCATGGGTCCGGCGCACGCGCGGCAAGGGCAGATAATCATCCAGCAGACTGTGGTGATGTTCGCCGTCGGCCCAGCTCAGCACCGACCCATTCTCAAGAAGAAATGGCTCAATCGAGAACGCGCCGGGGCCCGGTTCCATGGCGCCATCCTCAGACAGCAGGGCCGCCCGGCCACCCTGAGGAGGGCCAACGACCGTCCAGTAAATTTGCTCCCCCAGGAAACTGCGTGGATACGATCCCTTGTTGGCTTCCCTGGCTAAGGAAAGGAGAAACCGATTGTCATCCTGCCCGAATTCCGGTGGTTCAATCCGAGATTCCAGCAAGCCAATCCGTTCGCCCGATGCCGGGGTCAGTGTAAGACGAACGTAACGCCCGAACGCCTCTGCCGTTCGCACATACCCGATGGTCCCCAGCGAGGAAGGCCCGGTACCTAATTCCCAGTGCGGCGTGGTCCAGTCTGTTCCGTCTTCGGAAATGGCAATGTCCATCGCCTCCGGCATCTGACCCTCGGCCCATCGCAAGGTCAGTCCGCCAAGATCGCGCAAATAGCCCAGATCAAATATGAGTTCCGTGGATGTATCAGCCGTCCAGGTGGTTTCCAGATTACCGTCAACGACCTCAGGGGCAGGGATGTCGCCGGCCATGGCCACGACCGGCGGAATCACGGCGGGTGGTTCAGGAAGTGGCCGCATCCGGAGGGTATCGAACTCGACTGTCCCCTTGTCACCGGTTTCGCCAAGAATCACAAACTCAAATTTGGCGATGGTGTTCAGATGATGGTCCTTGATCGGCCCCCAGGCAAAATGGATATCGCTTCGCCGAATACGAACGGTTGTCCAGTCATCAGGAAATTCGTAATCATGAAACTGCTTCCACCAGACATTCGCTCCACTGTCATCAACCAGCCGAATCTCAAAAGTAGACCGTGGGGCATGCCCCCGAAGCGTGAATGCGATCTCGAAATTATTTAACAGATCAAGCTGAAGGGCCCGATGGACATTGGCGGTCCCGGCGGTTCGGAGTTCATAGGACAGTTGAAGCGCATTGCCCTTCACGCCTTCTGTCATCCTGAGCGAGGCCTCACTGTATTCCGTGGCGACGGTCTGCCATTCCCCGACACGTTCAAAACCGTCAAGCAACCGAAAATCATTGACGGCGGGTTTCTCCCCAAACGCCCACACCGGCACTAACATCCAGGCCAGGCCGACAAAGAGGAAGCCGGCTGCACGCCACACACCTCTCATCCTTTGACACTTCCCGCAAGATTTCCGCTCATATAAAAACGCTGAAGCGCCAAAAATAGAATCAGGACCGGTGTCACCGTGATCACCGCACCGGCCATCATCAGTTCAACATCCTGCACATGCTCCCGTGACAAAGAGGCCAGCGCAATGGGAAGAGTATATTTGTCACTGTCGGTCAGGACGATCAGCGGCCACAAAAAATCATTCCATGCTGCCATAAAGGTAAACAGCCCCAGTGTAATCAGAATGGGTGTCAGTAACGGCACCACGACCGACCGGAATATGCGTAGTTCACTGGCCCCTTCAATCCGGGCCGACTCGATCAGTTCCGTCGGAATGGACAAGGCATACTGCCGTACTAGAAATATACCAAATATGCTGGCCACAAAGGGGATCAGCACACCGATCCAGCTATTCACCAGCCCCATCCCTTTCAACATCAAGAACAGCGGAATCATGGACACCTGAGCTGGAATGACCAGGGCACTCAACAGCCCGCGGAATAGCAGGTGCCGCCCTTTAAACTCCAGTTTGGCAAACGCATATCCGGCAGCCACATTAAACGTCAGTGACAACAGGGTGGCCGTCGTCGCGACAAACAGGGAATTCAGGAAGTTCCTGCCCATACTCGAATATTCAAAAAGCTTGATATAGTTGGCAAGCGTCGGATGCTCCGGTACCAGCGGCGGCGGAAAATTGCTGGCCTCTCCCGGAGCCATAAAGGACACACTCAGCATCCACAGCAACGGGATCAGGGCAAATGCAGCCAGGAACGACAGGCCGACATTCACCCCTGACCCTCTCCACAGATATCTCACCGATTCACCTAACATACCAAAAAATCTATTGCTCCCTGCTCTTCATGTGCATATCCAAAAAATATCTCTCCCATAATCCGACGCCTGCCGTCCGGTCTTTGGGTCGGACGCTCTCATAGCACCACGTTTTCCTATGATGATTCCGATTAACTTCCAAGTCTTCTGTTTCTATGTGCCTGTTGCCGTTCCCTGACGCCTGCCGTCCGGTCCTTGGGTCGGACGCTCTCCTGAACCGGCGGACTTTGTTTGAGCCCGGCGAGTTAGGCCGCCCTCCGCAGTCTTGCGTCCGACCCATCTTAATGTGCCCGGACGGGGCGTCACTGGTTTTGGCCACTTTTGCCGAAACAAAAGTGGCTCGGCTGCCGGGCCGAGACCCGGCAACACAAAAATTCACGTTGACACGAAAGTTGGAGCCACCAGTGCGATACGCGCTCATCACAACACGATTTTCCTCTAGTGATTCCAATGAATTTTCCAAGTCTTCTGTTTCTATGTGCCTGTTGCCGTTCCCTGACGCCTGCCGTCCGGTCCTTGGGTCGGACGCTCTCCTGAACCGGCGGGCTTTGTTTGAGCCCGGCGAGTTAGACCGCCCTCCGCAAGTTTGCGTCCCTCCCCTCTGATGAAGCCAGACGGGGCGTCAATGGTTTTGGCCACTTTTGCCGAAACAAAGGTGGCTCGGCTGCCGGGCCGAAACCCGGCAACACCAAACATCACGTTAACACGAGAGTTAAAGCCTCCAGTGCCATGCGCGCTCATCACACCACGATTTCCCTAAAGTGTTTCCCATGAATCTCCAAAGCCATCGTTATCCATATGCCCTCCTCACCGATGACTGACGCCTGCCGTCCGGTCCCTGGGTCGGACGCTCTCATCTCCTGGCGGACTTTGTTTGAGCCCGGCGAGTTAGGCCGCCCTCCGCAGTCTTGCGTCCGACCCATCTTAATGTGCCCGGACGGGGCGTCAATGGTTTTGGGTCCTTTTGCCGAAACAAAAGGACCTCGCCAGCCGGGGCGAAACCCGGCAACACAGAAAACCATCTTGATATGAAAGTTAATTGCACAAGGTCGAAGTGCGAACCAGCCATCGTTTTTTCTGGCCATGCCCAAATTGGATTCTCGCTAGACATCATTAAACCTGTAAACCCACACCCCCACATTCCATATGAACCAGGCCTACACTCCACTCCCATACCGTCGCATCACCACAAGCTGGCCAATTGCCGCCACAATCATAAACACAAAAAGAATAAAGGCCACGGCGGATGCCGAACCAAGGCTCCACCATTTAAAACCTTCTTCATACATCAGATAAATAATGCTGAGCGTACTCTGGACGGGTCCGCCCTGTGTCATCACATAAGGTTCGGCAAAAAGCTGGAAGTACCCGGCCATGGTCAGCACCCCGACGAGAAACAGTGAAGGAACGAGGGAAGGCAAGGTGACATGAAAAAAACGCTGAAGGGCATTGGCCCCGTCAATCCGTGCAGCCTCATACAAATCGCCGGGTATCGCCTGGAGGCCCGCCAGAAGAATGATCATATTGTAGCCGAAGTTTTTCCAGACCGCGAAAAGAATGATGGATGGCATGGAAAAATGCGGATCCCCCAGCCAGTCCACAACGGGAAGACCCAACCAATCGAGGGAATAATTGATCAAGCCATAACGGGTATGCAGAAGGTAGCGCCAGATCACTGCCACCGCCACAATCGTCGTCACCACCGGCGCAAACAGGGCCGTCCTGAAGAATCCTTTAAACCGTACCATCTGCCCGTTCAGCAACAGTGCCCCGGACAATGACACCAAAACAGAGAGAGGCGCACCGACCAGCACGAAATACAGCGTATTACCCAGGGCCTGCCAGAACAGCGGCCGTTGCAACAGTTCAATATAATTTTGGAATCCCACGAATCGCAGGTTGGACAGGTCGGCCAGGGCATAAATATCAAAATCCGTCAGACTGAGAGCCAAGGCCGCCAGCACCGGCAGAAAGAAAAAGACGGCAATGATTGCCAATGCCGGCCCGGCAAACAGCCAGCCTGCCACAGACGATTTCACGCCCCTGCTCTTCCTTCCCACGCTCTATAGAGAGAGGATTCCACTATTTGCCAAAATATTGAATGGAAAATGATGTCTGGAAATTCAGAGGACTATCGGGGGAAGAATAGAACTCAAGCTTCAGTCAATTCTATTGCAAGAGCAATGAACAATCGACGCACACGAGTGTGTGACTCCTCAAAAACCGCGACCACTCCTTAAAGTATTTTTTCGTGACGAGGCCAGCAATGTCCTAAAGTTCATGTCCACCGAAATTACATCAAAGAAGAATTCTTCCGTAGGAGCCAGGCGTCTGAGGTGGGCCAGGTGGCAGCCCTTGGATATTAAGTGTCTTCGCTTGTGAGCGGTTTCCATCGCGCCTGAATCGTATCGGCAGAAAGGTCGGCTCCACAGTCCCACTCAACATAATATCCCCCGTTGTGAATTTGCTCAAATGTGTTTCGATCTTTCAACGGAGCGAATGCCTCTGATTCCAGATAGGGGGTGATGTCCAAGAGACCGGCTTGCCCATCATCAGCCTTGATGTATAGGAGGTGATCGTCTTTTGGAATAACTTCAGTAATTTTCACTGATCAAGCCCTCGAATAGGAAAGGGTTTCTTGCCTACCACCGCCAGTTCCCAATCGGCTAGTAAATCTTCATGGTGTATTTCAATCCATGCCACGACTAACTTGTGTTTTTTAGGAGGAAGCTCGCCAGCTAAAACCGTACCATCAGGAATTGAATATACAGCAACCTGGCCCTGATATTCAGCATGAATGTGCGGCACGTGGTGTCTTTCCGTATCATAGAAAAACATTCGGATAAGGATGCCGTAAAACATGGAAATAGTGGGCATGGGTGTAACTCTCTCTTCTATGCGTATCACCCTTCGCAGACTGGGTTATTCCATCTGTGTTCATTTTCCTTCATGCTTCCGTATTACCGAAGCTAACTGGTGGCGTGACCGGAGTCGCCCTTTCGATATGGAGCTTAGTTTCTAGCTCTAGAATGTGGCCAGGAGCGGAGATAGCGCGTTATCAACAAGAAACCTCACGTTTGGGCAGTGAGCGGCAACTCTCGCTCGCGGACCGCCTCAGCCGCATGCTTCAAGGCTTCGCGGACATCCCCCGAGCCCAGATGAAGATAGGCCTTCAACATCTCTTCTGTGCTCATACCGTCTGCCATCATCGCCATAATAGTGGCCACGGGAATCCGAAGGCTCCGAATACATGGCACTCCATCCATGTGGCGTGGATTGACGATGATTCGTGAATTTCATAAGTTATTTTTGCTTTCCGTCATTGTAAACCAACAATCGGTCCTGGACAATTATGCGCGAAGGGATGCATCTAGAGTGACTCAAATTAATGTTCAAAGTCTTCTTTGTTTGTGTGCCGTCTCCCCGTTGACAGACGCCTGCCGGCCGGTCCTTGGGTCGGACGCCCTCATGAACCGGCGGACTTTGTTTGAGCCCTTCGAAAACTCAGGGCAGGCTCCGCGAGCTGGGACACTTTAATTAAAGGGTACATAGTTTAGGCAGTCTCTCCTGGCCTTGTGGTGTGGCCGAGCAGTGCAGCCGACACCGGAGAAAAGTCGCGCATTGTTTGAGCATAGCGAGTTTGCGCGACGCCGGAGTCGGCGAACCGCGCAGGGAACCCGAAGGGCCACACCACGGCCAACCTGGTTTTGGGTCCTTTTGCCGAAACAAAAGGACCTCGCCACCCGGGACGAAACCCAACAACATAGAAAACCACGTCGCAACGAAATTTCCAGCCACCAGTGCAATGCGGTCTCATTACAACGCATTTTTCCAATTGTGATTCCAATGAATTCCCAAAGGCTTCTTTATCCGCGTGCCCCCTTCGCCGCCTCCTGACGCCTGCCGGCTGGCCCAAGGGAGGGACGCTCTCAACCCCTGGCGGACCTTGTTTGAGCCCGGCGAGTTGGGCCGCCCTCCGCAAATTTGCGTCCCGCCCCTCTTTTGAAGCCAGACGGGGCGTCAATGGTTTTAGGACCTTTTGCCGAAACAAAAGGTCCTCGCCTGCCGGGGCGAAACCCGGCAAACACCCAGCCTGCCACAGACAACTTCACGCCCCCTCTCCCCCATCCCGCGCCAGCATCCAACGACGTTTCTCCAAAATGCGATCGATCCGGCTATCCAGTTCACGCGCCGCCTCGGCCGCCGTCCATTTCTCATGCACCGCACGCTCTGTCACCGTGCGCAATTCCTGCACAATACGTTCCCACTCAGGGATTTTCGGTGCCGGCAGCGCACGCTCAAGCTGTTCCCTGAAAGCCACGAGATACGGATCCGATTCAAGCCGCTCTCCGCGCCAGCTTGACCGACGCGGCGGTAGATTCCCGCTGATCTCGTAAAACTGCTGCTGAATTTCGGGACGGGACAGAAATTCCACCAGCCGGAATGCTGCATCTTTATGTTCTGAATGTTTAAACACCACCAGGCTGGAACCGCCCGCTGTCGAGGCACCCGGACCCGAAGGCCCCGGCAGAATGGACGTCATCCAGTCATCCTGCAGATCGGCAGGCAACCGGCGGCGGAATTCACCAATATTCCACGGCCCGGTCAGATAGAAGGTAAAGTGGCCGCGTGCAAACTCATCCCACACATTGGCTATGTCGGTTTCACTGGAAGGCGGTGCCAGCCCCTTGCGGAAAAAGTCGAGATAAAAATCAAGGGCGGCCACCAGCTCAGGGCTGGAAAAATTGCCATACCGATTCCCATCCCGCAGCAACGGCACCCCTTGTTGAAGAACAAGAGACACCTGCATCTCATATTCATTCAGTGGCACGTAAAAGGCAAAGTTGTCTTTTCCAACATGTTGCTTCACGGCTGTCGCGGCCTGCATCCATTCAGCCCAGTCACGTGGAGGGCGAACAATACCGGCGGCCCTGAGAATATCCTGCCGGAAAAAGAGCAGCCGCGTATCCACATACCAGGGCACCCCGTACAGTGAATCGCCGACGACGTTCGTCGCCCAGATTCCCGGGAAATAATCCTCTTCCCTAATCACCGAAGAAGCACCTGTCATCTCGTTCAGCCCCGCAACAGCATCAAGCGCCGCAAACTCCGCTATCCAGGTATTGCCCATCTGGGCAACATCAGGCAGAGCGTCTCCGGCAAAGGCCGTCAGCAGTTTTTCATGGGCCGAGGTCCAGGGAATCTGCTGGACAATAACGCGAACCCCCGGATTCTCGCGTTCAAACTCTTTGAGCACCTCCGGAACAATTTCCCCTTCACGGCCCATAGCCCAGAACTTAATTTCCAGAACGTCATCCTGCCCGCTCCCGCCTGTGCATCCGGCAAACATTGCACCCAGCACCATCACGGCAACGGCAAATATCCATGCTGTTTTATTCTCTGATATTTTTTGGATCATATTAAATATAAAGGGCCTTGTGCTTTCATGTATGTCTTTGAAAGATTTATCTCCCCTGCTCCGACGCCTGCCGTCTGGCCCAAAGGAGGAACGCTCTCATCCCCAGGCGGGCCTTGTTTGAGCGGAGCGATTTGGTCCGCCCTCCTCAGGCTGATGTTCATCCGAAATCTTGAAGCCAGACGGGGCGTCAATGGTTTTGGCCACTTTTGCCGAAACAAAAGTGGCTCGACCGCCGGGGCGATACCCGGCAATACAGAACCTCACACATGGCACGGTATTGTCAAGATAATGGGGATTACCTGACGGGGGAAATCAATACCGAAACACCCGGCTACTGCGGGAAAGCAACCACAATGGCTAGTGACCCACAAATTCCGAAATGTTAGTTCGGATTATCATACTCCCAATTCCTTCGAAACCATCTCGGTTGATCATACCATTTTTATCCCTCGCCTCGAATGAATATGTAAGATTGGTCATTCCAGGGTGTGTGAATACTGATAAGAAATCTGTCCCTCGAAGAAATGGCAAAATTTTCGGTATCAGGATCTTTGGGAAATGGTCTTGCTGGGGAACCCTGTGACATTGTCATCGCTGCCAAACATTTCTTCCCGCAACCTACAACATTTTCTATGGGCTATTCGCCGAGAAATTGCCTCTTACAAAAAGTGGCAGATCTATTTCGAAGCGATCGTCAATTTCCTGAATTGTTTTCGGAGGGGTGTTTTGGGCGAGATATAATGTCCAAGACAGTCCTTCCATCAATGACCCGTGAGCGATTCTAGTCCCCCATCCGATTTGTTTAAGAACTCTTTGGTCAAACGCAGGGATTCGGCCGTGTACCAAGGCTGACCTCATTCCATATAATTCTCTAATCCTCTTTTCCCAATTTTCATTCTTATTATGAATTGATAGTAAAAGAGCCGCTCGTTTTGAGATCTGCGAGCAAATTAATTTTTGGGGATCGCCTTCTGTTGTTCCTAAAAAGGCTTCCAGAGAATTGGTCAAAGATATGACTTTCAAACAAGGAACATCCTCCTGTACCAAAGCCTCTCCATACCACCATAGAGCGTTAATAAACCGTTGATATAGGAGAGGGATAGAGCCTCCTGAATAAAGGTGCGGAATTAGACTCCCTGCTGTAGAAATCCAGCGGCCTCCTTCACCGCTAGTTAATTTTTGAACCCAGCCTTTTTCTTCTCCGCATTCAAACCGTCCCTGTAAAGAAATATGGAGTTCTCCATTTTCTTCCGTTAGCATGACAGTTTTGAGGTCACCTCGGCGGTTTGAGCCCTGGCCGATTTCTCTGGCAGACGGATAGGGGAAAAACAATCTAAGAATATTCAAAGCCGTATTAAAACCTAAGTTGGTTATTTCCGTTGATTTTTCTTCTTCAAACTTAAAAATTTCTATCTCGGCAATCCAAGGAAATTGCTGATAATATTTACGCAAATCTTTTACGAATGTTTTGGAGAATTTGCGAATATCCTTTTCGGTCTTTTCTATTTCCGAGGGAGTTAAGATTTCCTTACGGTCAATCTGGTTATCGAGATATCGCTTCTCAACACGGTCGGTATATTCCATAAATTGCTTCTTTTTCTTCTCGAGAAGCTGAACAGTTCTGGTGAAAATGACAGGACCGATACAAAACTGATCAGTTGCTGAGTCATCTGGAAGTACGCAAGGCCAAAAGTATTTTATTGTTTTTAACTTATTCGTTTTCACATGCCTCACAGCACGAGAAATCATTCTGTCAGCCAAGGCTTGTGTAAGTTTGTTCTTTTTTCTGAGGATTTCCTCCTGAAAATTATGCGTAATCGTTTTGCACAATATACTTGCGGTTGCCCTTGAGGATAATTGGGGATCGCGGTGCGCACGTTTGGCGATCTCATAAAACCTCTTGTCTGCTTTTTGTCCTATAAAGGTAATTCCAGTGCCCTCTGGATTTGACAAGCAGTAAAGAAATTCTGTTCTGTTAGAAAATACATCCCGCTGATGTTTGGACAGACCTATATTGATGCGGTTGATCTCGCTGATGATATAGGCAAAATCTTCAAAATTCTTGCTGGTTCGTTCAGCAAAACTCTTTCCTTTTTGTTTCTTCATGGCAAATTAATTTTACCGAAGATGGCCCTGAACTTCTTCTCACTTCCGTTATGATACGATATCTATCATCTGAAATTTTGCGGCTAAAAATAGAAAGATGGTTGCCTGGTGCGCCTCAGGCTAAGACGGCAACACTGAATCCAATGAAGACCCAGCTGGAAATCGTGGCATTTGTGGAGGAGCGGATTAGAGAAGATAGCTGGAATTTGTGAAGCACTAACTGAAGGAGGGGGTGCACCTGCTTGGCGGAGCCTGTTTATAGATGCTCCCTTACCTGGGTTCATTTCTAAAACCGCATATCGAATGCTGTACTCTGTTGCTATTGCTTCACTCAGGAGTACGTCAAATTTTTGAAAATTATCATATTTAATGTACAGCAGATTCATAGGCTAAAATCCAGGGTACTCCTCTCCCTCTTGCCATTTCCTTTCCACATCCGCTTCTATTTCCGCCCGCACATTAATCACTTCAATTAAATTAAATGGTTTTTTGCCAGCATCTTTCAGAGAAGAACCAACCATCCAACAGCGATCGTTGAATAAAATATGGCGATCGTGAAGTTCAGGGTGTCGACGAATTTCTATACTGTATCCCTCATTTCGAAAATCCTGTAAGATACTATCGAACCCACTCTTTATTGCCTCTTTGCGAGTTCCTGTTAGTAGCCTGATAGGTTGTGCGGTATCACGAAAACAGTCCAATGTTTTATGGTCCACGTAATTATCAACCACAGTCACTCTGGTAGTGGCACTAGCTAGTAACTCACGAACCTCCGTTTTTGCAGCAAAAGGCTTCCCCGCAGCAACTGATACCTCTGTGGGTATTGAATCGTGTTGTGCTTCGAGTTCTTTTGCTAGTTTCCCCAAATGTTCAAATTGCACACTGTGATAATCTCGTCTTTCCCAGTCAGTTCTCGCGACCGCTCTAGACGAACGCAAACAAAGGTCTTGTACTAACACCTTAAGGAGGTTTCGATTTCTTCCATTATCAATACCCACAATGAGGCTTTCTGCAAGTATATCAAGCTGGTCAAAATCGGCACTAAAACTGACCGCATACCTTTTACATATTCTTTCCAATTCGGATTGATCATAATACTCAGTAAGTCCATTGGTGAGGGTCGTGATAAAGTCAGGAGATAGGGCCATTGCAATACTTGTCCTTAATCTTAGCCGCAATTACCAAACTAGCTTTCTTGGATTCAACTTGTAAGTGCAACAAGGAGTTTATGGTTTTGGGTAACAGGTTGTTCTTAAATTTTGAGGGGTTTCGAGGGGCTGGGTTGTATAGGACTGTTCTCACGAGCATATTCTCTCCCTATGTTTTCCCAGTAACCGAAGACATTGAAATATAAAACCTTATTGCCTTTTAAAAAGCGTTGAACTTACAAGTTGAATTCACGTTTACATAAATATTTGATTTAGGTAAGTAGTTCACAGAAAGCGGAGTTGCTAGTCAGCCAATGGATCAAAGTCAATCTCTGCTCGACCTGATAGTCCACTCGTATAGTCTGTTTTCTTACTAGCGTACCCACAGCCAGAACATCGCCAAAACATGTCATCAGAGCGTTCACTGATTCGCGCAGTTTAGTTTTTCCCATCCAAACATTTTGGCCAGAATGGACCTTCACGCTTTTCTGGTCGGATCGGTAGCCAATACATATTTTCCTGGAATCGCATTTCCTGCCGTGTATTAACCCGTTCGTGCAAATCGACTAATTCTTGACGAAGTTGAGAATTTTCCTTCACAAGCTTTGCGCATTCCAAACTGAACGTCAGCCAACTTCTGCTTTAATTCTGCGTCCCTCAATCGGTCGGCAACTGTGGCAATATTTTTAAATGCCTCGTACCATCCCAAAAGTCCATTCCTCCAGTAATCACCTTCCTAACTTTCAACTAATGATTCGCTGGAATTTTAACACCGAAGGAATAAAGAATAAAATTTAAGGTTGAATCTCTTGGTATGAGATAATTTCGTCGAAAAAATGATCAGATCTTGGATCCACACGTGTGCTCTCCCCCTCTCTCGCCCCATGGTTCGGCCACCGCATCTTGAATTTTCCGAGTCCCTCCTGTCAGCCCTGGCAACAGTTGGAGCACTATTCGCAAGGACACTGTTCGCGCTGATCGAGGGCATACGCACTTCTTTGTATTGCCTAGCAACCAGTGAGGTACTGATTTCTTATTTTCCCGAGGGGTAGATAGTCGCTCCAAAAATTCCCTACCAATCGAGGCATTGGCATTCCAACGTGAATGCCGGGGTGCAGAGTCTTTCGTGGGTCACTCCTTCGAAAGACTTTTTTTGTGCGAAATGCCCCATGCTGCTTCCTTCACGCTGCAGAGGTTTTTCTTGCTGACCTCTTGGGGGATTCTATCGGCACGACTTTGATCCGCTTGCGCATCCCTTCGAAACTCCGCTTCTATACCGAAACATCCCTGCCCGGAAAAGGGTGGGGAGGTTTTTTTGGGGCCAGACCCTTTTAAATCGGAAAGAGTTAGGCTTCCCCTCCACACTTACTTGCATTGGCGGGATGCCTGACGACGACCTTGATGTACCATGCGGCCGTGAGGGGAATTAAAATTAACGCACTGAAATCGGAACTTGAGTGCGACTTGGATATCATAGGATTCCTTCGCCTCTCAAATACGGTCAGGAGCGGGCTCGAGAATATTTGCGTCAAGTTTAAGGTCAATACCGATGAGGACAACATCACCGTTTTTGCAAATCCCAAAAGAATATGGCCGCAGATGATCGCACTATTCCTTTTGACGCTTTTTCAAGGCCAACCACAGAAATATTGAACCCACCAGAATAGCCACTACCGAGAACGCCGTTATTGGTAAATTAATGTTTCCTGGAGCCTGCCAATTTTCCAACCCAACCCAACCACCTAAAATGAGTAACACAACTCCTAAAAAGAAGCCTATTCCCTTCAATAAAGATGATATGAAATTCCCCATATCATTATTCCGTTTATCAGATGTCCAAATTATAAAATTTTTTCCATGAGGAGAATGGCGGACAAATTTCGACGAACCCTACAAAATACGGGACCCAAAGGAAAGCAGATCCGGGATTCCGGGAAAATGTCACAGAAAAAGCGGGGCAACTGAGTCGATGCCGCAACACGCGAAAACTCGAATGTCGTGCGGCGGATGCACTTGTAGGCGTCAGGAGAAGCAGGAATAGTGAAATTCCGAGTGACAGAACACTTGGAACCACGTAACCGGGGCCTTCTAATGGATGACCCCACTTCCTCTGAAACCTTTTTGCCCGAAAACGGATAGGAAGGTTTTGTTTGGGGGGCTATACCCTTTCAAATTGGAAAGAGTTAGGATTGTCCTCAACACTATTGAGAAAAGATATCGCGGCATCAAGACAGTCTCTGTGCAGTTGAGCACAGATAGACCAATTATTCATCACAGTTTTTGACTAATTTATGGAGATGCATGGCCATGACTGAAGCCCAAACCATTAACGGTGTCAATGTCACAGCGGTGAACGAGCTGGTGAAAAACGTCGAGAGTGATCCCAAACTGGGTGAATGCAAGTTTCGCATCAAAAACACCTGGAGTACGTGTGGACAAAACCAATCGAAGGTCTCGAGCTTTTATGCGGCCAAGCAGGAAATTCCTCACGATAACCCATTCACCTTGAAAGCGGATGAACCCCCTATTCTGGCCGGGCACGATACCGGTGCGAATCCTGTTGATCACCTGTTACATGCGTTGGCAGGGTGCCTGACGACGACCTTGGTGTATCATGCGGCCGTGAGGGGAATTAAGGTTGAGGAGGTAGAATCCGAACTTGAAGGCGACTTGGATATCAGGGGATTCCTGGGCCTGTCAAATAAAGTCCGGAGCGGGTTCGAGAATATCCGCGTCAATTTTAAGGTCAAAACCGATGCGGAGAATATTGAGAAACTCAAAGCCCTGAGTAAACTCTCACCGGTGTTCGACATGACCACTCATGGCACCAATGTCCAGGTGAATATCGAGAGAAAGGGAGTGTTGAAAAAGGCCGCCAGCCGCGTTCTCGCCCCTTGGCCGTGCTCACGTACTCCTTCGTACGCTCCGCTCGTCCAAGCGGCTGCGGCCTTTCCCTCGAGCAGCCTCAGGACAGGACTGGACGGACCTTTTTGAACACTCCACTATTTTTCTCTGGTGAGCCACGTTGACTCCTAAGCTGATGAAGCGGCGATATTTTTCCAATATTCAACAGTCCCAGAAAATAAACCGTCGAAAGAGAAAGAGATTGAAGGAATTGGCAGCAGACGGAATCGGCGGATGGGTGATAAAAACACTGCCCCCTCGAGCTTTGGTTCCGTTGGTTCCGAAGGAACAAAGCGACTGAGGCGAGCAGGGTTAGGAACTAGGTGTCTTAGCTTGTGAGAGGCTTCCACCGCGCCTGAATCATATCGACAGAAAGGTGGGCTTCACAGTCCCACTCAATAAAATACCCCGTTGTAAATATGCTCGAATGTGTTTCGATCTTTCAACGGAGCGAACGCTTTCTGCCTTCAGAAAGGGTGTGATGTCAAACAGACCGGCTTCTCCATCATCAGCTTTGATATAGAGTAGGTGATGGTCTCTTGGAATAACTGCTGTAATCTCCACTGCAGGTAGAGCACCCTTGCATATTCCCCTGTTTTGGATCTCATTTCCACACCATAAAACGATTTCCCTAAACCCTTGCTTCTTTCCGGACCGAAGCCACCGAACGAACTTTGATTTTTCCCCGTTCTACCTGGGCGAGTTCATACGCTTGCTGAAGCGCTAACCAGCTTTGCGCTGTTCCGCCAAAAGCCTTTTCCAAGCGCACGGCCATCTCCGGTGAAACGCCGGCCTGCCCATTGATAATCCTCGACAACATATGCCGGGTAATCCCCAATATTTTAGCTCCATCCGTAACCGTCAATCCGAGGGCTTCAAGGCAGTCCCTCTTGATCGAGCGACCCGGATGAGGCGGATTATGCAGTCCCATAACATACTCCTTTCTAATGGTAATCAACCAAATTCACATCCAAGACGTTGCCGTCTTCAAAACGAGCTGAACTCAATGCACCGGGGGCTCGTCATGGGGCTGTGGGAAATTTCAAAAATTTTCCCACTTCCTCAGCATATGAGTACCCGCAAACCACTGCTCAGCCATGGGGTCAATGGCAATGGGTGGCTCTGCCATACCTGCTGCCTGATAGACCATCATATGATCCACTCAATGTCTCGAGGGCGGCGAGGAATGTCGTCGAACCAGATGCGCTCTTCAAAGAGAAGAATGACCGACAGGAGCCGAGGCCATTGTCCGCAGGCGGTCACAAGTCCCGGTATCACCGGACTGGTTCATGATGTCGCGAATCTGCAGGGGCGAAAAACGTGAGGCCGCGGCTTGGATATGTTGATACCAGTTCAGGACCGGTTCATCCTTATTGGTGACCGCCTGTTCGTACACCAACTTGCATAGGGTGAGGAACGCGGCGTAATCGCGAGACAACCACGACGCAGCCAATTCCGGCAGGCGCGCATTTCTGATATTGCCCCACGACCAGGCGCGCGGGAATCCGTACTGGAGAGGTGAGACCACTCCACTGCTTTCAATGACCAACGGGGCGATGATGTCTGCCACGGTCTGCTCGCCACACACCGCCGTTTCCCGCACAAAGACGCGAGTCGGATGCTCGAGCAGTGCGGGGATCGTGGCGAGATCGATCTGTACATCGATGACATCTTTGTACTGTTCCCGGATCCGAACGGCTTCGACGACGGCTGCCGCATTTTCCTCGGCATCGGGCAAGGAACCGTCAAGGGTATAGGCGGCCCGGCCGACGGGTTCGAGCGGATGGAGTTGCAACAATTTGGCGCCTTGTTCAACCGCAAATTCTGCGACCCACTCCAACTCGTTGACGTTGTGAAACGTGAGGGTAAAGATGAACCCGAATCGAATACCGGATGCCCGCAAGCCCTCAAGTTTCGCGCACATGTCGTCGAATGCCCGGGGAGAATTTCGCATGAGATTATGCGATTCGGCTACGCCATCAAGGCTGATTGCGATGAGATCGCAATCAGCCTGTAAGATATCCAGATGGCGTTGATCGAGCAACATGCCGTTCGTGGTAACCGTGGTAGCCAATCCCGCCTCATGCGACACGCGAAGCAGTTCCCCTAGCGCAGAATACAATAGGGGTTCCCCGCCCGACACCGACATGACCACGTACCCGAGCGTGGCTGCATCAACCACGACTGTCCGCAGCGCATCGATATCCAATTGTTCGGAGACATCCGGTCCGGAATCCGAATAACAATGCAGACACTGCAGGTTACAGCGTCTGCCGGGGTGGACCTGCAATGCGGGATATTTACCGGCCGGTCCCTGCATGAATCATCTATCCTCGTCCGAGTGTGAAATTCACCTGCACGACCTCAGGCCGAGGTGGTTGGCCGTGAATAAGGATGTTCAGATCGCGCAACTCTTTCAACTTTGTCAATGTGGCTACATGAGACCTGAAGTTGCCGATGTTCGCCTGGACGGTGCCGAAAATTACATCGGGCCCCGGTTGACCAACTTCATGCCAATCAATGATTTTGACACCTCGTAATTTTTTCTTAATCGTTCCCGCTGCCTGACTTAATTTTGCAGAACCACGTCCTGCCAACTTCACCTTTGAAGACGCGCGCTTTTTTGGAACGGCCATCAGATACCTCCTTGTGTTAGTTGGTTGATGCCCAAAACATTGAAATGAACAGTAGCAGTTCTGAAACCTTACAACTTTTTAATTTAAACGGCAAGAATATCAGTGAAACAAATATCAATCGCACACATTCACAAACACGGTGTACAGCCGCATGCATATTCCTTAGGACGTGATGGATGGTAATACGTCCACAGCATTTCGTTCACTACGAACGCGCTCGCATCTTTTAAAGGACAAGGTCGGTCTACGAACCATCACCTTCGCCTTACGGCGGAGTCATGCCGGCATCAGTCGAGCATGCAGTTGGAATCTCCAGTGGGGAACACACGCTGCGCATCTTTTTCAAAGACAGCTCAGCGCAATTCCGGTAGGGAAAATGCTGCACAGCCTGATTGTCCTATAGAGTAAGAAGAAAGGAGGAGAGACCAGTGGGATATTACGGGGTCAAGAGGCAGGAGTTCTCAGCGTATTCAAAGGACTTCTCGAATTCATGTCTTGCCTGTCGATAGTCTTCTTCGGCTTCAATCAATTCCTTCGTTCGAGCTGGAGCCTTCCAGGAGGCTTGGTTGCAGGCAACAGCTCGTCCCACGCTAAAGATTCCACCTCGTGCACACACCGCTAAGTCTGCATAGGCTAGGCGCTCCCGGCTCCTGGCTGATTGTACTATCCGTTGATAGGCGCTGAGATTCTTTCGAGCCTTAATCACTTTTTCTACTGCAAAGCCACAGGAAGGAGAATACGGTTCACTGCCGGCAGGACACATCCAGACGAGGAGAAGCAGAAGAGTAAGACTAATACTATACAATGATTTGACCATCACACCTTGATTCCCGATAGAACGTTCACAACCCTCGGCTGTGGTTATGGCTCACGCAGACAGATCTGCCTGGCCTGTTGAAATAATTCTTCAAACGTTTTTCTCTCCTGCCGGTATTGGTCTATCGCCGCCAACGCGAACGTATCTGGTTTCGGGCTGTGCCATCGCGACTGAGAACAATTGACGGATTTGTCCCCACCACGCCGACTCCCGGTCACGCAGGCCTCCGCTTCACCATAGGCGCCGGCTTGATGGGCTCTTAACATTTCCATGGTCCGACGAAATGGAAGGAGCGCTTTCCTGGCTGTTTCAACCCTATCTAACACGATCTCACAGGATGGCGAATACGGTTCGGCGAACATCGAAGTAGGAAACACGACCGCAAGGATGATAAGGGCGAGAGAAGAGAAAAGCTTCATCTTCAGTTCCGGTTAAGGACAACTCGAAGAAGTCTCATATTAGCACTCCTTTGACAAGGAAGGACAATACCTGGGCAGAAGGCCGATGTTTATCGGATGGTTTGATCGATACATATGCGGGTCATTCAATATTCGTGAGCTGAATGGTTGTCAACGCAGACGGCTCAATATTATTTATTCATATCACGGCCCTCGTCTCATCTTGGGATGTTTTTGGATTTTTACTTTCCAAAATCTTCGACAAACCTGACCCTCCCCTTTTTCCCGCCGGATATTATGTAAGTGTAAACGGAATATAGCCCTTGCAGGGCATACTCGTTGACCTTAGCAGGTCAACATAGAACAAGGAGGAGGTCATGGAACTCTTCGAAATACTTTCTATTATTTTGGGGATTATTGGCATGATTGTGATGCTGAAGGGGAAGCGTCCTCAGGACCCTTCTTCCAACGATCCGGTCAAGATGTCGTAGATAGATACCCTGAGATTGTTTGAGGATTTGTACCTCTCCTCGTCGATATCAACAACATGGTTGTCGTCAAAGACCTGGAAGCTTGAGACATACCAGCGTGGATGAGAACCAGAAAAAGGAGTACACAATGAGCACATTTATACTGGGGTTGACTGTAAGCCTTGGCGTCACGGCCGGTTATGTTTACCTCACGGCAATCGTGATGGGGGGCAGTGGCCGGATGTAAACATCCATCCATGCCCTTCCGCTCAATATGGCCAGCCCAATCCCAGAAACCACGGGCTGGCCGCATGCGTTTCAAACTCCTTCTGGACCTTGCTCCCCAACCATTCCTCCCACATCTTTTCCAAAAAATAGTTCATACCTTTGCTTCGTAGAGTTGGAATTCGCTGAAAGGAAATTTACGCTTCGGTTGATTCTGTGGTGAAGTCAATAAATAAGTTGGCACACACGAATGCGTGTCCTATCAAAAACCGACACTGCCTCTTCCTGAAACGCGTCAGCGACTTCCTTGATAAGCTCCAGGATTATGTCAGCTGACGGTCACGCGTTCGCTGTCAAGTTGACGTAGCAGGATGACTGGTGGGTTTTTTCTTGTGATGCAGGGTACAAACACTGTCTCAAAATAGGTAGCTGCGGAAACAAGCATTCGATCTTTTCTGGCGGCTCGGTCGAGGATGACCTCGTCCTCTGATTCTTGAAGTTCGCGTTCACGGATATGGACGGCGTCCCAATCAAACGGCTTGGGTGCTACGGCATGCAGAGGGATTGGCTGAATGGTCCCGGAATCGTAGTAGGCTAACACGCAGCCGGTGACCTGTTCCGGTTGTTCGATCAACCGCCGGATAGTTTCGTAGGCGAAGCATTGGACCATGGTTCCGTTCATGGGAGTGGGAAAGACGTCTCGCAGGGGTATGGTAGACTTGGAGTCAATTTGAATTGACTTTCCAGCTCCGGGCAGTAAGCTGACTATTGAACCATCCATGAGGGGTCTGTTGAAAAAAGCCGCCAGCGGCGTTCTCGCCATTTTCCCGTGCTCACGTACTAAGCGTACGCTCCGCGCGTAAAAACGGCTGCGGCCTTGCTGGACGAACTTTTTTGAACCGACCCGGAGCCTTTTATGAGTAATCTAATCCTGAGCAAATTTGCTCTTGAACATACTTAATATTCAACACTCCCATGAGTACTGAATTGAGTATGGCTTAAATTTGTGAAGATGCACCTAACCTGCCCATACCGGAAGGAAGTCGGTCAACGGAAGGGGCTGAGTAGATCAGGAACTTCTGGTGCCATCGCCTCGGGGCTTTCCATGCCATCATGACCCTCCCGAGGAATTTCCTTGATAAACACGAATGGAAATAAGAATCCAAAACGCAATACACCTATTGCCTCCGATTCCCCAACCACGGGCTCTTTGGATTCGCCGGCGGTGTCCTGAAGGTTTGGGGGCGGTAATGGTGGTAGCCGGACTGCCGGCCTATCAGAGAATTTGATCAGCCACGGAGAACAGGTTCTCACTCAGGATATGAAGATTCTGTTGATTAGCGATTACAGCGTACCGAGAGGCGGAAACGAAATCGTCACGCTGGCACTGCGCGACGGTTTGCGGGCACGTGGCCACGACGTACGCCTATTTTCTAGCCGCGCCCATACCAATGGGGGCAGCGATCGGGCCGACTACCACTGTTTTGGGACCGCCTCACCCTTGCGCGCGGCGCTTTGGTGCGGCAACCCGTCTGCCTACTTCAGTCTGCGTCGCGCATTGACAGAATTTAAACCCGACGTCGTGCATGTGCGATTATTTCTTTCTCAATTGTCGCCATTAATTCTGCCATTGTTGCGCGACATTCCTGCCATCTATCACGATGGGTGGTACCGAACCGTTTGTCCGATTGGATCAAGAGTCTTGCCCGATGGGAGGGGATGCAATGAACCAGCCGGCTCCGTCTGCTATCAAAACGGTTGTGTGCCCCTCGTTGCCTGGCCGCTCCTGATGACACAACTTCGCCTGTGGCGCTACTGGCAAGGCGTCTTTGATGTGGTCGTGGCGAACAGCCGATCAGTCGCCAGATGGCTGGAAATATCCGGCACCACCCCCGTTGAGGTGATCCACAACGGCGTAGTGGCACGTACACGGCGCCCTCCGTTAGAGGATCCGCCGACCATCGTGTTCTCGGGTCGCTTGGCGCACGAGAAGGGAGTCGATATCCTGCTCGATGCTTTCAAGCGCGTCATCCAGTCTCGGCCACAGACGCAGCTCATCATTGCCGGGGAGGGACCGGAGAGTCGGCGATTGCGGGAGATCGCAAAACAGCTTGACGCGAAAATCGACTTTCTCGGACACCAGCCACGCGAGACAATCGAACGCCGTTTCGATGCCGCCTGGGTACAAGTCGTACCCTCGCGCGGCGCGGAGGCATTCGGAAATGCAGCGGCTGAAGCGATGATGCGAGGCACGGCGGTCGTCGCAAGCGGAAGCGGCGGATTCACTGAGTATGTGAAGCATGAACAGACAGGACTCCTCGTGCCTCCCGAAGACCCTGCAACCCTCGGCATGGCGCTACTAAAAATTGTCAGCAATCGGGATTACGCCGAATCTCTCGGACTCGCCGCCCGTCGCTTCGCGCTCAAGGCGTTCGACCAGAACATATTTCTCGATCGTTTCGTGGCCATCTATGAACAGCTGACCAGGAACCGCCTCACAACATCGAAAACCAGTCCCCGCCATTAATATTCAATTGACGTTTTCGTTCCCGTTCTCCAGGACTGGTGCAATCGCATCGGCACAATCGGCAATGCAAACCGGTCGGCGTGCACTGGCCGACTGAGTCACCGCAAGGGCCACCCGGGTTGCCTCCCGACCATCGGCAAAACTCGCACCTGCCGGCTTTCCGCTTTCAATAGCGTTCAGAAAGCCAATCCACTGATCGCGGTAAGCGTGAGCATAATACCCCCCCAGAGGAATCGCACGTGCCGCACGGAGCAATCGACCAGGTACCGCCCGGGCTTTCCGCCATATTTTTTTTAGCCCCTTGTATCCCGTCGGATCAAAGACCAGCCCGTCTAGGGCATATCCGGAGATCCGCAACCGGCCGGCGGAACCATAGATGTCAATCTCCAGATTATCAACCGTGCCCTGGCAAAAACCCGCAGTCGCCACAATGCCGTTCCGCAGACGCGCGGTCACCACCGCGGTAACATCATCGTGTTCGGCGGAGCGGCTCATGACGTGTACCTCATCAACCTCACTCCCGGTGAGGAAACGCCAGAGGTCATAGTAGTGAACGCCCGATTCGATGAGAACGCCACCGCCTGCCTGTCTGCGTGTACGCCAGACCGGCAGCTTCGCACGCCAGCGAATACCACTGGTAAACACCGTGCGGAGCAATTCGACAGTGCCAAGCCGGCCATCGGCGATCCACTCCTGCGCCTCACGAACCAGTCGATGCCAACGAAGGTGGAAACCGACCGAGGTCGTTACGGGCGAGGATTCAGCCGCTTGCACCAAACGGGCGCATTGCTCCAGCGAGAGGGCCATCGGCTTCTCCATGAACACGTGCTTGTTGGCTGCCATAGCTGCCAGCCCGATGACTTCGTGCAGTTCCGGTGGAACGCAGACGGCAACCGCATCGACCGTTGGATCGTGTACTAGATCCCGGTAGTCGTGGTATCGGGCGGGAATGGCGTAACGATCGGCGACTGCAGTAAGGGCTTCGCGCGTAGTGCCGGCGATAGCGGTCACCCGGGCCCCCGGCAGACCTCTCAGCGCGGGAAGGTGAAGCCGTGACGCAACTCCAGAGTACCCGATCATACCTATCCCGATAGACATAATACCTTCCTGTCGAGATCGTCCGTTATTCTCAATCCTTCGACGGACGACGCTCGCGTTAGTATTTTTGGGATTGCTGCTGTTATCATCAATGCTTTCTTCAATAGGAGTATTCTATCCCTCTTGTGATCTATGGGACGTTACGCATGAACCAGCAACGTGAACACGGACCACTCGTCGTCCTCGCATTTGACGCCGGCGACGCCGGGTTGATCGAGCAATGGGCTGATGAGGGGCACTTGCCAACTATTAAGGGATTGCTTGACGGTGGGGTGCAAGGCCGACTCACTGGCTCCGAGCTTGTCAGCGAAAACGGGATCTGGGTCTCCCTGTTTTCCGGCCTGTCGCGGGCCCAACACGGATACTACTATTGGCGTCCGCTCAAGCCGGGCACCTATGAGCTGGAACTCTCCAACCAGCGGGTCGACAGCGCTGTGCCCTTCTGGGGACACTTGGCCCATACAGGAATGCGGGTTGCCGTCGTCGATGTACCGGAAACGCATTGTACAGCAGGAGTGCCCGGCGTACAGGTAGCCAACTGGGCACCACACAACGCACGCTTCGCGGGGTATTCGGTCCCGGCGTCGCTGTTCGCTGATCTGAAGACCCGATTCGGATCGCCCCTCGGTGTGGAAGAACAAGTCGGAAGCACGTTCGATGAGGATGTACAGATCTACAAGGGCCTGTTGAAGCAGATCGAACAGAAAGCGGCTATCTGTCATCATCTGCTGTCCCGCGATCGATTTGATCTGGTTGTCCTCGGGTTTCACGAATCACACATTGCCGGTCATCAATTCTGGAAGTATTCCGATCGATCCAGCATGCCTGTGAACAGTGGAGGTCGTCTGACGCATGCAACGCGCGATGTCTATCAAGCAATCGACAGGGTATTTGGTGCCCTGCTTGAAGAATTACCCAAGAATAGCACGGCTGTCGTCGTGTCGAACATGGGGTTACAGGAGGACTACCCCAACCTCGAGCTGACGCAGGCTTTCTGCCGCCAACTCGGCTACCACCGGATGCAACAGCATTCGAACTCATGGCCCGCCATTCCTCGACTAGCCCGGCGGATCATACCGCAATCCTGGCAACAAGCCATCAGCTCCAGGCTGCCGGACGCTTTTCATGGCCGAATGCTGTCCCGGGAATGGCTCGGGGGTACTGACTGGTCAGCAACGACTGTGTTCCCGATCCCGGCCTATTTTCTCGGATTCCTGCGCGTCAATCTTCGTGGTCGGGAGCCGCAGGGCATCGTCGAGCCAGGCCAGGAGTATCGACAACTGTTGGAGCGAATCGAAGCGGACCTGAAGCGTCTGATCGATCCGGAAACCGGCAGGCCTGCAATCGGGTATATTGCCCGCACAGTCGATCACTACAATACCGGGCCGCATGAATCCCTGCCGGATATTTTCTTCGACTGGGCACCCACACCCTACCCGAAACGGCGCATCGAACATCCACGCACAATCCTCGAACAAAAAGACATGTTCTTTAATCGGGACACGCGGCACAACCTCTGTGGATTTTTCGCAGCTGCTGGACCAGGCATTTCCCGCCAGGGACGGGTTCTCAAGTTGTCCGTGCTGGATGTCGCACCGACCTGTCTGCGTCTGATGGGCCAGATGGTTCCCGAGTCCATGCAGGGCACCGTTGCATCGGACATACTCGCCTAGGTGCCTTTCGCCTTCCGTCTTAGAATAAAAGAGTCAGCACCCTCGCCATCCATCCGATCCTTTCATCAATGTCAGTAGGAGCGCTTCCATGGTCGGTGGTCGTCAGCACCGGAACATCAGACGAGTTCCCGGCCATTGGTGATATCACCTTCCGTCGAAACGAGCTTCCACATCCCAAAGACGAATTCTCAGACAGAACAATCCCTTTCGCTACACCAATTCAATTCCGTGCATGCGGGCAAACAATTCCCAATCAAAGGGCTTGGGTGCCACGGCATGCAGAGGAATGGGCTGAATGGTTCCGGGATCGCGGTAGGCTAACATGCAGCCGATGACCTGTTCCGGTTGTTCGATCAACCGCCGGATGGCCTCGTAGGCGAAGAGTTGGGCCATGGTTTTGTCCACGGGAGTGGGAAAAGCTCCTCGCAGGGTATGGCCAAGAATGGTGGCCTTGGTCGCCACCGACAGGGGGTAGTGCCCGGATCGGGTTTGCAGATGCGTCCATTGGGAAATCCTACTGCCGAAATAATCGACCAGGCCATGGACCCCGCCTTCAGGATGATACTGGTGCGGGGTGCGTTCGGCCACGATAATAATATGGCTTTTGTTCCGGACGCCCAACGTCTGTTTCAGTGTGCCCAGAACCACCTCTTCGATATAGGCATTCGGATCAGGATGTTCATTAACCAACAGGCCTTCAGCTCGTGCCTGGTAGGCACACATAAGCGCCAGGTGACCGGATCCTGCTCCCATGACCTCCACAAAAAACACACTGCCCATGGCCGCGCTGGTTGCTTTCAGCGACTCAATGGATTGGTTGGCCAGGGCGACAGCCGATTGGACCCCGAGTGAAGTGGTCCCGGCGATATTGTCGTCGATCGAACCGGGAATCCCCACGACCTGTATACCGAACCGTTCATAGATGGCGCGAGCCCCACGCATACTTCCGTCACCTCCCATCACGATGAGCGCCCCATCCTTCATATATGGCTTGAGATGATGAATCGCGGCCAGTTGGACCTCCTCATCTTTAAAATCTTCAAACCGGCTGCTGCCAATCGGGCTGCTGGCATGATTGCTCATGCCACGTGTGTCCTGTTCCGTCACCAACTCAATCCAATTATTGGCCAACCCCAGAAATCCGTGTTGTACGAAATAGACTTCCAGGCCTAATCGATTCCCGGTCACACGGAGTTCCTTCAATGCCGCACCGGCACCGGCAAAATCCCCACCGGAGACCAGAGCGACAATTCGCCGAATTTGCCTTGGCTTCAGCGTCACCTTCTCCCGGCGGCTCTGTTCCACGATCATCCAGGCCTCGCGGACGGCCTTTTCCCGTTCTGAAAGACCCACGGCCGTGGAGTAGCCAGACAATTGCCCATGCTCATAGGTGAGGAGGACGACGTTATCCTGCCCTTCCTTATAGGCTCCAAATTCGGAAAAGGCTTCATTGAAGGGCCGTGGGTCGAGAAAAATTAAGAGCGCTCGCAAAGTTGAGCTGTGCGTATATAAACACAACACTTTTCCCTGATGACTCTGGCCTAATTGATGGAACCCATCGACCAACTCCACATACAGTTCAAAGAAGGAATGGCCCCCCGGATAACTGTAGAGCGGATGCTTAATCAGACGCTGGGCCGTTTTCGTGTCGACCCCAAAGGCTTTGGCGGCTTCTTCAATTTCAATCGTTTTCTCAATACCGGTGGCCCATCCAAAGTCTTGTGATTCCAATGCCCATTCCGTGATGGGCTCGGTGGTCCCGGCTGTTTCGGGAGACAGGATGGAGACAACCCGTTCAAAAAGCTGTCGGGTATTGGGGCTTTGACTCACCATATGAACAAATGATTTCGCATCCAGGTAGTTATCGAGCTGAAGGAAATCCAGTTGTTTTCCGACCAGGCCCAAGGTCCGGACAAGGGCGGTTCCGATGGCGTCAGCCTTGGGAATGCCCCGCTCGACGTCAAGGACATTCTTCAACCGTCGCCCCACACGGAACTTCTTACTATCCATCTGAGAGACGCCGTGCCGCATCGTGAAAAACAGTGTGCGGGCACTTAAATCCCTCGGCATCAACCAATAGCGATCCTCGCCGATATCAAGGACAATCCGACCCTCAGCCAGATTGGGCGTCATATGCTCGCGCGGAACGATCGCCACGGGTCGACGTCGTATGGGTTTATTCGTGGCCCCGATAGGTGCCCGAAATAATGGAGAAAGCTCGCCCTGAGCGAGCAGTTGATTCCACGCAGCAAAAAACACCAACTCATCTCCACCGCAGGCCTGCTGAATCAGCGTCTGTCTTGCCTCTCTGTAGGCCGCAGCATTGGCAAACCCTTTTTGGGCATCCTTGACAAAAAGTCGTAGGGCGGCCATGGCCTCTAACACCCGTTGCGGACGATCTTCCAAGGAAGCTAACGCGGGATGAGGCTCTGCTCCCTCTACCGGCGGTCGCCTCGCAATGACCTCGCCATAGGTTAGCAGCCCATTCATTGTGACAAATTCCAGAGTCTCGGCTTCCACTTTCATCTATTCACCTCTTCCAATCCTTCAGCGATTCTTGATCTGCTATTTATCACCCTAATCTTAATTTTATCCCACCTCATCGACAACACAAGTCCTCGCCAGGAAAGTCTGATTCATCTTCTACGAATACGATCATTCTATGCCAAAGGGTCTTACGGTTGGTGGAAAAGAGCACTTGTTTCACGCACCAGGTATGGAGAACCCGCCTCAACCGACCCTGGTCAGTGATCGACCCTGCTAGAGTTTGACGCTAAAGTGGGCTACACTTCATGAGAACCCACAGGGAGGTGGGATATCGTCTGCACCAAACAGCACTCCAGCAACACGGGTACCTCTAATCCTATCAATTTCAAACAGGAGTTGGCCTCTCCATTTCCTTGGATGCCTGCGTTTGATGCCGCTCTCACAGTAGGCACCGGGGCCATAGGGTTCAACTGACGAACTGGAAGATGATGGGATCGTTTTCACAATTGACGATTATTGACAACGGATAGGGACATATTCATGCAAAAGACCAAAATCATCTGCACGATCGGACCGGTGACCGAATCGTATGAGATGTTGCGCAAAATGTATGATGCCGGCATGAACATCGTGCGGTTGAATATGTCCCATGGGACCCACGAATCCCATGCCAAAGTGATCAAACACATTAAGACGCTCAATACCAAGGTTCCCTTTCCTATTCCGATTCTTTTAGATACCCAAGGCCCAGAAATCCGGACAGGAGATTTATCGATTGATCTCAATCTCAAGGAAGGCACTATCGTCTCGATTTCTGCGCGGGGGCCGATGGATGTGGAAGAAAGCTCTATTCACATCAACTATGCCGATTTAATGGAATCCGTGAATGTCGGCGATAAGATTACCGTGGACAATGGGTTGATCAATTTTGAGGTCCTTGAAAAACAGGATCGCCTCATGCAGTGCCGGGTCCTTGATGGGGGGGTCTTGAAAAGCAAACGCCATGTCAATTTACCGGGAATCCGCGTCAATCTCCCGGCGATTACGCAAAAGGACGAAAAGGATATTGCCTTTGGTTTAGCCGCTGATGTGGATTACATTGCTCTGTCCTTTGTTCGGGAGGCGAGGGATATCCAACAATTGAAACAATTGATGGGACATAAAGTGGGGAGGGTGAAAATTATTGCCAAGATTGAAGATCAGGAAGGGGTTCGCAATCTGGAGGATATTATCCGGGAATCGGATGGTATTATGGTGGCTCGCGGAGATTTGGGAGCAGAAATCAACCTGGAGGATCTGCCGAATGTGCAGCGCAGAATTGTGCGACTCTGCGCGGAATCCGGCAAGCGCGTGATTGTGGCCACCCATCTCCTGGAATCGATGATCCATAATCCCATCCCCACGCGTGCCGAGGTCACTGATGTGGCCAATGCCATCTATGAGGAGGTCGACGGGGTAATGTTATCCGGAGAAACCACGGTCGGAAAATATCCGCTGAAATGCATCGAGTATCTGCGAAAAATCTCCATCAAAACCGAAGCCATTCCAGGTTTGCAGTTTGCGAAACAGTTAAAGCCGACGACAGACAAACAACAATTAGCCACCGCTGCCGTCCAGCTCGCGGAAGGACTACACGCCAAAGGGATTGTCGTGATCACCCGACGGGGTATCATGGCGGATTTGGTCTCGAATTGTCGTCCATTTTCCACGAACATTTATGCTTTCACGAACGGGAGTCAATCCCGCCGAACGATGACGCTCAATCGAGGCGTCTATCCCTTTCGGATCGACTTTAGTTCAGACCCGGAGAAGACGTTACAAACCGCATTTCGGATTTTAAAAACCCGTGAACATTTTCAAATAGGAGACAAGGTCGTGATTATCTCAGACGTGTTGGCTCAAGAGCGGGTCGATGGGATTCAAATCCGAGCCATTCCCTAAGGCAGGCCATTTAGTCAGCCAAGCCACCCGTCAGGAATTCCGATTCAGATGGTGCCCTTCCCTGACACGTTCCTGTTGGGAAGGCTTCAAAGAAAAGCTGATACTTTTTTTCTGAACCGGGCCGGGGGAGAGGAGCTAGATTCTTCGGATAGCCAGAAGAATCATGGAAATAAGCCAGGCGAAAAAAACAATATTGATGAAAAATCCTTCCATACTATTCTTATCGGCTTATCAGCTCCTAAAGTTAAGTTTTTTCTTGTTCTCTGAGATTCTTGCTTCATTTTCCACTCATTTTCGCCATCTTAATCCAAAAATCCATCAGGACCCCTGACCCTTCACCACCCAAGAGATGTCCCTTGGCTTTGAAGACGTTGTTCCATCTTAATGGAAAAGGGTGAGGAAACACCCCATCAGGTGAGCACAAACTATGACGTCGGTGAAGACAGGGTCTTCTGCGGGAAAGTCTGAACCGGAAGCGACACGATACGATCTAGGAGCGTATCCGCAAGTTGTCGTTTCGGCATTCGCAGGATGTGATGCGGGGCAGCACCCGGCGTGAGCACATACACCTCATTGGTATCATTTCCAAAAGCAGATTGCTCTCCGCCGATGTGATTCACAATCAGCATATCCAGATGTTTGCCGGCAAGCTTGGCCTGTCCATGCTCAATGAGATGATCGGTTTCAGCCGCAAAGCCAATCAGGCGTTGGTGGGTACGCTGGGCGGAGAGTGCCATTAAAATATCCGGCGTTCGCTCCAAATCCAATCCTTCGCCCTGCCATTGGTCTTTTTTTACCTTCTGTGCATGCGCCTGTTTGGGGCGAAAATCTCCCACGGCAGCGGTCATCAAGAGCGTGGTTGCCCATTCAAATCGTGCCGTGAGCGCCTGTAACATGTCTTCTGCGGTGACCACCGGAATCACAGTTACGTTCTTCGGAGCCATTAACTGGGTGGGACCCGTCACCAAGACGACCTCGGCCCCACGTGCGGCGGCTGCCTCGGCCAAGGCAAACCCCATTTTCCCTGATGACCCGTTACTGATAAATCGCACGGGATCAATGGGTTCCTGGGTAGGTCCTGCCGATATCAAGACACGCTCCGCCTGCCAATCAGTTCGGCGACGCAACAGGGCAACCGCGGTCGACATGATACTTTCCTCCGCAGCTAAACGCCCCTGTCCCCATTCTCCGGAAGCCAACGCTCCAACTTCCGGCTCGACCAGGACCACCCCTCGATGGCGCAGGGTCTGTACATGACCTTGGACCGCCGGATTGTCCCACATTTCCCCATCCATCGCCGGACAAATCATCACCGGACATTGAACGGTGAGCGAAAGGGTTCCGAGCAAATTGTCGGCTAACCCGAGGGCAATTTTGGCTAACGTGTTCGCGGTACAGGGAGCCACAAGCAACAAATCAGCATGTTCCGTTAAGGACAAGTGCTTCATGTCCTGATGGCCGGCAAAAACATCACTCGCCACCGGATTCTGCGACAGCACTTCAAATGTCAGGGGGGCGATAAACCGGGTGGCTGAATCCGTCATGACCACATGCACGCTGGCACCGGCTTGCGTCAACAGACGTAGAAGTCCGACCGCCTTATAGGCCGCAATACTTCCGGTCACTCCCAGAATAATCCGCTTGCCTGCTAACCCGATGCTCATCTTCTGCATTCTTTCGCCAAATGCTTTCAACTATGCTTCTTCAGGTTCGACCACCGTGCCAAGATGTTGAGCCGTGTCATCAATATACACACTCAATTCTTTTTTGATCTCTTGAGCGTTTTCATCCGGCTGTGCGTAAAGAGCCGGATCAATGGGACGTTCATTCGCGCGTTTGGCATTTTTAATGGCCTCTTTGGCTTCCTGGCCAATTAAATACGGAACCTGCCCGTTGAGCACTTCTTCCAGGGCTTTTGAGGTGTCTTTCGAAAATTTACTGGCTCCATACGGCTCTCCACCCCGAACTAATTGTTTGGCCCGCTGGGCGGCAATCAGCACAATCCGATACCGCGAATCAAATTCTTTTTGGTGATGTTGGGGTAGTAACGATAATGCTTCCATTGAATATCCTCTTTCCTTTCTGTGAAAAATACACGTTCCTGGTAAATTCTACACAAATCAATCCCATCAATGCAGCAATTACCGGAACACATGCGCAGCATCGATATGGGTGGTTCGAACACGTTCAGCCATAATGACGGATTGGAGTTCCTCGATGGCCTGTTCCAAGGTTTCATTACGAATCGTATATTGGTATTCCGAATAGCTCCGCATCTCGTCCTGGGATTTCTGAAACCGACGCTCCTGCTCGTCCGTTGTATCCGTCGCTCGCTCGACCAGACGGGTCCGAAGCACCTCTAATGAAGGAGGCAGAATAAACACGGTCACGGCTTTTTGAAGCGTTTTCATAACCTGCCGCGCACCCTGGACATCGATATCCAACAAGATATCCGTGTTCGATCCAGACTCCTGCTCCAACTCCTTCCATGGTGTTCCGTATAATCGTCCATAGACTTCAGCATATTCAGCAAACGCGTGCTCGGAAATTTTTGTGTGAAACTCCGTTTCCGAAATAAACTTGTACTCCTTGCCATCCGTCTCGCCTGACCGTGGCTTCCGCGTGGTGTACGAAACCGAAAGGCGAATGTCGGGAATCGTCTTCAAAATATGCCGGCAGAGCGTTGACTTCCCCACTCCAGAAGGACCTGATACGACAAATAACAATTTTTTTCCCGTGACTCCCACCGCTCCTCCGACGTTATGACATAGATTGATTATTCAATATTTTGGACCTGTTCACGGATTTTTTCTAATTCACTCTTTAACTCCACAACCTGCCCGGAGATCTCGGAGTCGCTCGCCTTTGATCCAATGGTATTGACTTCCCTTCCCATTTCTTGGAGAAGAAAATCAAGCCGCTTGCCCACCGGGCCTTTGGATTTGAGTGTGGAACGAAATTGTGTCACATGGCTTTGCAACCGTGTTAATTCTTCCGTCACGTCTGATCGTTCTGCCAACATGGCTATTTCTTGAGCAATTCGATCGTCGTTTACCCGCTCCCCCTCTAATAACTTGGTGACACGAGCTTTCAAACGATCCGCGGACACCTGCAGTGCCGAAGGAATACGTTGCTGAATCACATCAAGCCGATCCTCGACTGTCTGAACACGCTGCAAGAGATCTTTTTGTAAGGCGGAACCTTCTTTCTTGCGCATTTTTTCTAAATCGGTCAAGGCACGCTGGACTAACCCCTCAACGACCTTCGGGACATCCTTGATCGCCAGGGGCTCCTCACTGGTTGAAAATAGATCCCGAAATCCTGCCACCACATTCACATCCACCGTTCCACTCAGCTTGAATTCCCGTTGCAATTCCTGTAACCCTTGAATATACCGCTTCGCCATGGCGCGATCTAATTGGACAATCTTCGTCGCTCCAAAACCTCCACCATTCATGGTCACGGTCAATTCAATGCGACCACGCTCGCAGGTACGCTTGACTTGCTCTTTCAGTTCCAACTCCATATGAGACAGAGACTTGGGCAGACGCACCATCAGCTCGCAAAACCGATGATTCACAGATCGCACTTCAACCCCCACCATGGTTCCCTGATATAGGGATTCTCGTTTTCCAAAACCGGTCATACTTTTCATGTTGGCTTCCGTTTTCCTTCCCATCCACAGTCTGAATCAAGCACACAATGAGCACACTTTGGCGTTCTGGCCAAACACACATATCGCCCATGAAGCAGGAGGCGTTGAGCCCCGTTCGTCCATTTCGATTTGGGTATGAGGCGTTGAAGATCCTCTTCAATTTTGGTCGGGTCCTGGCTTCTCGTCAATCCGAGGCGATTAGCTACCCGCTTCACATGAGTATCTACCACAATGGCAGGCTCTCCCACAGAGCTCCCCAAAATAACATTGGCTGTTTTTCGTCCAACGCCGGGCAGGGATGTTAAGTCCTTCATCGTTCCTGGCACCATTCCATGAAAACGCTGCACCAGAGCTTGACCACACCCAATGAGATGACGCGCTTTATTTTTATAAAATCCCGTTGTTCGAATGAGCGCTTCCAATTCGGCTGGATCCGCACTGGCATAATCCTGGGCCGTGCGAAAGCGGGCAAACAGGTTCGGGGTCACCAGGTTGACTCTCTGGTCCGTGCATTGGGCCGAAAGAATTGTGGCCACTAACAACTCAAGCCGGTTGGAGGAATCTAATTCTACTCTCACGTCAGGAACGGATTGATCCAAGGCGGCAAGGATCCGACGTACCCGCTTTTTCGCTTCTACCAGCGATTCCATCGGAGGTCGTGCTGTTCTGAGACGACTCATCGGTGACGCAAGACCCCTCATGGAAAGGTCTCGGCTGGAGCCGGAAGAGTATAGAGAGGCATCTCCTGACACTTCCCCGTCCTGCCATCTTCTGCCTGAAGACCACGAAGCAGGGACGTGAGTTCCTCCTGAATCATAAGAAGTGACGCATCTTGTAACGCCGATCCCCCCATTCCTCCATATCGCTGACAGAGGAGTTGCACATCCTCTTCCGCCATCAGATCGGCTTTATTAAAAAAACGCAGGCATGGAATGTTTTCAAGCCCCAATTCCTTCAATATATTGTCTACCGCAATAATGTGCTGTCCAGGATCCGGGACATGGGCATCTATCACGTGGAGCAACACATCGGCCTCTTGCAATTCCAGCAAGGTGGTTTGAAATGCCGCCATGAGGTCTTTGGGCAGATCCCGGATGAATCCTACGGTATCTGTCAGAATGACGTCGCCTATTCCAGGTAAATACCAGCGGCGATTGACCGTATCAAGTGTCTCAAAAACACGATCTTTTACAGAGACTTGGCTCTTTGTTAACGCATTTAACAGAGTCGACTTCCCCACATTGGTATAGCCAATAATGGAAATGATCGGAAGGCCTCGCTTCATGCGCATTTTTCGTTGTTCCTGGCGACCATGTGCCATAGACTCCAAGTCCCGCTCCAATCGTTGAATGCGCTCGCGGGCTCGACGTCGATCCGTTTCCAACTTGGTTTCTCCAGGCCCTCGTGTACCAATTCCTCCCGCTAACCGGGAAAGAGCCGTACTGGATTGGGCAAGTCGTGGTAGCAGATACCGAAGCTGAGCCAGTTCAACTTGAATTTTTCCAATGGAGGAATGTGCCCGCTGTGCAAAAATATCGAGAATCACTTGTGAGCGGTCCAAGACCCGCAGATCCGTGATTTCCGAAATACCCCGTACCTGAGCGGGCGTTAAATCTTGATCAAAAATCAAGGTATCGGCACCGGATTGGAGCGCTCGAATCGCCAATTCTTTCATCTTTCCCGAACCAACGACAAATTTTGGATGGATCGCTCCCAACCGTTGAGTGATACACCCTAAAACTTCCACGTTCTGGGCACGCACCAATTCTTGTAATTCCTGGAGACGACCTTCTTCCGATGCGGCATTCCCTGTGCTGACACTAACCAGGAGCGCCCTCCCCTCCCGAACACCTTCTCGTAACCCTGGATTCGAGCGAACAATTTCTTGCTCCAATGATTGTATAAATTGCTGGCAATCCAACTGAAATGCGTGAAAGGCACAAGGCGGTAATTCCGCCGTGGTTCGTCCCTGAATGGGGTTCGAAAGGATGTGCGCCACATAGACATCCCGAAGGCTCCCATCTTTTCCCACACCGAGCGCCATAATTAAATCCAATCGAAGAAGAGCCAGATCGGTCAGATCATCCTGGGTCAGGGGTTGATTATTGAGGTGGGTATGGACCAAACGAACCCCTCGCAATAACCGAAGGCCTGACCGGGTCCGCGAAAGATGGGGAATAACCAATTCGTGATGGTCACCGATTAAAACCGATTCAATTTGGCCTTGTCGATTGACCAAAAGCCCGATTTGCCGTCTCGTCTCATAGGTGAGTTCAGCACATTCCCGAGCCACCTCCGTGGTCACAACTTTTTCCGGAGGGATCCGTCGACGATAGAGCCGCTCCATTCGGCTAATGTGATTAGCCTTTAACCCATGAAGATTACCGAGAACAACAGGAATGATTCTTCTCCTTTTGCGATATCATCTGAGTCATTGAGAAGAAAGTCCAGCCATCGCATGCCCATCCAATTTACATTGCAACGTAGAGATCGCATCCACATTCCATGCTGCTCTCTCCTTGCGCTTAAGTTTTTCCATCCCCGCAGCTGCAATCATGGCACCATTGTCCGTGCAGAGTGCGCGTGGAGGTAGAGTCACATGCAGCCCCAATGTGCGAGCCCGCTCCTCAAGCTTCAGGCGAAGACGGGAGTTTGCAGCCACTCCTCCCACGACAGAAATCCCTTTCACATCATAGTAACGGGCAGCACGACAAAGTTTTTCCACCAACACATCCACAATAGCCTCCTGGTAACTGGCCGCGATATCAGCGACGGGCAATGGAGAATTCCCCTTTTGTTGTTCATCCCTCACGAAATATCGAAGTGCGGTTTTCAGCCCACTGAAACTGAAATTAAAATTTTGGCTTTGAAGAGTTGGGCGGGGGAATGATACATATTGTGCATTCCCCTGTTGGGCAAGCCGGTCAATTGCCGGACCACCAGGATACGGAAGCCCAAGCATTTTGGCGCCTTTATCGAATGCTTCTCCCGCTGCATCATCCATCGTCCACCCAATGAACTGATATTCTCCACGATGAGGAACCAATGCCAAATGCGTGTGCCCACCAGACGCAATCAAGACCATGGCCGGGGTTGGGAAATTGGGATTCGATAACCATGCAGACGCCAAATGCCCCTCCAAATGATTTACTGTCACCAAGGGAATTTGGGTGGCAAACGCCAGAGCTTTGGCAAAATTTACTCCAACGAGTAAGGCCCCCACCAATCCTGGACGATTGGTGACCGCTATCCCCGTTAATTGGGAAAGAGAAACATTGGCCAGACCCAAGGCTTCCCGTGTCAGAAGTTCCAGACACTCCATATGACGGCGCGAAGCCAATTCCGGGACGACTCCCCCGTAACGGGCATGCACCTCAACCTGAGAATCCAAAATATTTGAAAGGATGTGACCTTCGCCATCCAACACAGCCACGGCCGTTTCATCGCAGGAAGTTTCAATTCCTAAAATCACTTAAGAATCCTTTTCAGCATCAAAATTCATTTGGCAAAAAACAACAAAACCCTCAGGACTGGCGGTCCTGAGGGTTTCATCTAGGATTTGACCATTCCTATATCCAATCAGACACTCGCTAACACCTCTTCTTCAATGAAATTTGGAGTCTGATCGGTTAGGACAACCTTAATCTTTTTGGCATCCTTAAACCGCCCCTTAATCAGTTCTTCAGAGAGAGGATCTCCCAGTCGTCGTTGAATAGTTCTGCGAAGGGGACGGGCACCGTATTGTTGTTCAAACCCTTCGTCAATCAACCACTGCTTCACCTCGTCCGTTACATCTAAAAATACTCCTCTTTCCACAAGACGAGCATTGAGTTCTCCAATAAGAATATCAACGATACTCACCAAATGTTCTTTCGTGAGTTGGTGGAAAACAACTAATTCATCGATACGATTTAAGAATTCAGGACTGAAATGACGCTTTAGCTCGGCAAGGACTTCACCTCGCATACGTGAAGAATGCTCAGCCTCTACATCACGCTGGAACCCAAGGGATACACCCTTTTGAATGAATCGAGTCCCCAAATTTGAGGTCATCACCAAAATGGTATTTTTAAAATCCACCTTCCGACCTAAACTATCCGTCAATACTCCATCATCAAGTACCTGCAACAACACATTAAAAATATCTGGATGGGCCTTTTCAATTTCATCAAATAATACTACTGAATAAGGACGACGTCTTACTTTCTCCGTCAATTGCCCACCTTCCTCATACCCCACGTAACCAGGAGGGGCTCCAAACAGCCGTGAACTGGTAAATTTCTCCTGGTACTCTGACATGTCTACTCTGATTAACGCATCATCAGTATTGAACAAGAATTCTGCTAATGCGCGAGCCAACTCCGTCTTACCAACTCCGGTCGGTCCAAGGAAAATAAACGACCCAATGGGTTTTTTGGCATCTTTCAAACCAGCCCGCGACCGACGAATGGACCGACAGACCGCAGAGATAGCTTCTTCCTGTCCGATAATACGCTTGTGAAGATAATCCTCCATATGCAGCAGTTTTTCAGATTCTTCTTCTTCAAGTTTAAACAAGGGAATCCCTGTCATTTTCGAAATGACATAGGCGACATCCTCACCGGAGATAACCGGTTTGTTTTTCTCTTGTTTTTTCTTCCAATCACGCTTGGAATCATCTAATAATTTTCGGAATCGTTCTTCCTCTTCGCGAAATTTCACGGCTTCTTCAAAATTCTGGAGCCCGATTGCCACTTCTTTTTCACGAGCGACTCTTTTGAGTTCCTGTTCCAGAGACTTCAACTCAGGAGGGAGGGCATACGTTAGTAACTTTGCTCGCGAACCGGTTTCATCGATAAGATCAATAGCCTTATCAGGCAAAAATCTGTCGGTGATATATCGTTCACTCAGCTTCACGGCCTCTTCAACCGCCTCATCCGTAATTTCAATTCCATGATGTTCTTCGTATCGATCACGAAGGCCCTGAATGATTTGAACAGTCTCTTCTACTGAAGGAGGCTGAACATAAATGGGCTGAAACCGCCGCTTGAGTGCCCCATCCTTTTCAATATGTTTTCGATATTCATCCAGGGTTGTTGCACCAATGCATTGAATTTCCCCACGAGACAAAGCCGGTTTTAACATATTCGCAGCATCAATTGACCCTTCAGCAGCACCTGCACCAACTAGCGTGTGAAGTTCATCAATAAAGAGAATGATATTCCCGGCTTGGGAAATTTCTTTCATCACCACCTTGAGACGTTCCTCAAATTGTCCCCGATATTTGGTACCTGCTACCAAGGAACCAAGATCCAAGGCAATGACCCTACGATTCAATAAATTGTCTGGAACATCCAGGCCAATGATCCGCTGAGCCAGACCTTCCACAATAGCTGTTTTACCCACTCCGGATTCACCAATTAACGCCGGGTTATTTTTCGTTCGACGGCTGAGAATTTGAAGAACCCTTTGAATCTCATCTGAACGTCCAATAACAGGGTCCAGCGTTCCCTCCTGAGCCAATTGCGTCAAATCCCTACCAAATTCATCCAACGCAGGTGTGCTACTTTTCTTATCTCGCTCCCTGGTTCCTGATTTTCGAAGAAATGTGACGGTCAATTGACGAGCCGTTAAAAGATTGGCCCCTAAACTCCGAAGGACCTTCCCGCCTATGCCTTCTTCCTCACGGAGAAGGCCAAGGAGTAAATGTTCACTTCCGATATGGTTGTGGCCCAGCAGTCTGGCCTCCTCAACACCATACTCAATAACTTTTTTGACTCTGGGACTGAATGGGATTTCACCGAAGGTAACCGTTGTCCCACCTCCAGGCAAATTCCGTTCTATTTCAAGGCGGATTTGTTCCGGCGAGAGACCCATTTTTTTGATGATCATCAAGGCTATGCCGTCTGACTCTCGAAGAATCGCGAGAACCAAATGCTCGGTACCCAGATAATCGTTTTGGTGCCGTTCCGCTTCTTCTCTGGCAAGGATGATGATTTTTCTACCACGATCCGTGAATCGTTCGAACATTGGACCTCCTCTAGCCGATTATTCGCGAAACTTTTCGCTCACACATTCGTCTATTATCCACAAAGAAATTCGATAAAAATTCACAATTTCAGTCTATCCGTGATCCCTCAAAACTGTCAAGTCAGAAGCCAGAGATGAGAGACCCCAGCATTAGAAATGATGATTTAGTCTACCAATCAAAATATGCTAAGAAAAGCCTCTTGTCACACATGGATGAAATTGCCGACCTCATTATCGAAAAACTCCTCGCTTGCATTCCGATCAGTGAAGACACTACCATCCTGACGCCTGGCAACACCATTCCCTATCTACGCTCATGCCTACCTTTCAGACCATCGGAATCATTACCAAACCTTACGCCCCTAACATTCTGAAGGAGATTTCCCATCTCCGTGATTGGTTGGTGGCATATCACAAAACCGTCATTCTTGATTCTACTCAAGGATTTCCTACTTCGGATAGTCCCACACGTATTCAGATTGCCCAGGAAGCCGACCTCCTTATTGTATTGGGTGGCGATGGCACGATGTTAAGCGGAGCACGGCTTGTTGAACAACGAGGGATTCCCATCCTGGGAGTCAATATGGGAGGTCTGGGTTTCCTCACTGAAATCAATTTCGACGATCTCCCCACAGCCTTAGAAAAAGTATTCGCAGGGGAATGGCAACTGGATAAACGCTTGATGCTAAAAGTCCAGCTACAACGCGGTGACCAAATTCTCTGCACCTACTCAGCCTTAAACGACGTGGTAATAAGTAAAGGCCATTTAGCGAGAATGATCGCCACTAAGATATGGGTAAACCACGCATTTATGACAAACTTGCGTGGTGATGGACTGATCGTCGCTACCCCAACGGGATCGACCGCTTATTCCCTTTCGGCAAAAGGTCCAATTTTAGATCCACGACTTGAAGTATTGCTGATCAATCCAATTTGTCCGCATACCTTTTCCCACCGTCCCTTCCTCGCCCCTGGTGACGTGCCGATTACCATTGAACTAACAAGTCAGGAACCAGCCATGGCGACCATAGATGGCCAAGTGGGAGTGGAAATGTTAAATGGTGATCTTGTGCAAGTGGGAGCCTCAGACCACCGCACGCATCTTATTCGTTTTCCAGAGCGAAGCTACTTTGAGGTATTACGTACAAAATTAAAGTGGGGGGATGGGTGACTCCGGCCTTCAAGACTCTCTACAACCAATACGACCAATTTTATTGACTATCCCATTAGCTTTATAGCCTGGCAAATCTGAAATTTCATTTCATTTATTCATCAAGACAGTCTGCCTGTACTTAATCAAAGAAAAATAGACGATTGAATTCAAAAAAAGGAAAGAAAACGGAAAATTCCCAGTCAAGCAACCTGCAGGGAAGGCTCTAATTTCAATTGAGACTTATGGCGCGCACTCGGGGCATTCTTTCCGCTCAACAGGGGCATAAAATTCAGATGCGGTGAGAGGAAAAACTTGATCGCAGGTTTCGCAATAGCGAATTTCAAAAAATGGCACGCCGTCCTCATTGATCTCGCACGGCAACAATAAATCAATGGGGTCGAATCCTAGGGATTTTTCATCGGGAAACTTGACCACTGCAAGCCGAACGTTAAAAAATTCAAATACCCCTTCCTTGCCCTTATACCGATCTTCATGACCCATCACATACACGGGCTGACCTTTACGTTTAATCCGAAGATCCTTTAAGGTTCGCTCGGTCTCAGATGCACAAAAAAAGTCTTGAGCTGGGTTTGGGTCGCTCATTCTGGCAAAATCCCTCTGTCGTATGTATACATCAGACCGATCCTTCCGCTAATAGCTGGACCAGCTTGTAGCATGGCCCCAAAAAGGAGGTCAAGGCTGATGGAATTGACAGACCATTCACAAAGGAGGCGTATTTATGGCTGACATCCTCATTTATCACAAACCAACGTGCTCCACCTGCCGACAGGTCATCAAATTAGTGGAGGAAAGCGGACAACCCTTTACGACCATTAACTATTACGAAAAAACTTTTTCCAAATCCACGCTCAAAGGGCTTCTCAAAAAAGCGGGGATCAAATCCTCAGAAATCATCCGTAAAAAGGAAGAGATCTACAAAAAGCTGAACCTACAAGACTCAAATTTCACCGATGATGAATTATTAGACATCCTCACCAAACACCCGGATCTCATCCAGCGTCCTCTGGTCCAAAAAGGGGATCAAGTAATTCTCGCCCGCCCTCCGGAAACCGTCACCAAAATTCTTTAACAAAATCTTCGTGTGAGAATAGAGGCGGGCCACTAGTCAAAATGGCCGCTGGATAGAATCTGAGGCGGTACTGCCGAAATAGTCGGTTTTGAGAAATTGGTAGGCTTCGATAATACGCCGCAGTTCCGGCTCGGAACTGCGGTCACCTTGCCGAATATCAGGATGGATCTTCTTCGCCCGCTCTCGAAAGGCTCGAGTCACCACCGGCAAAGGACTTCCAAATTCAACACCAAGCACTTCATAGGCTTGGACAGACGAACGGATTTCCCCACGAACAGAAGTGGGCTCTCCCTCCCCTCCGCCGCCGCCGGCAGCCTTGAAAAAATTAAAGAGATTGATCTTGTGCCTTCGACGGCGAGGACGCTGCCTGATCTCACTTTCAAACTCTTCAAACCGGTCCTCAATAAATTCTAAACGCGATTCCAAACGCTGGGCGGTAGTCAATTCGGTAATATCCTCCAACTCCCCTTCAACCAGCCCCAACATCCGATCAACCTCAATCAACCCTTGCTCGACATGCAAATAGGCCTCTGTCCGCTCTTGAAACATCGTTTCAATAGCAAAGTCCAAGCTTTGCTCAGACTGATCGCGAAGCTTCGCAATCCGCCGACTCATGCCAGCCACAAATTTCCGACGATTGTGTTCATTTAACGCCATAAAGCCAATGCTCAAGAAAAATTTGGGGCCGATTGTACCACAACTGGCCACCATGGAAGGATGTTTGTTATGACTTGAAAGGGAGGCCCCCAATTGAAAATAGGTAATAAATAGCTGAGATTGCCCCCCAGCTTGATGATTGGTATCCTGATGACCTTTGTGAACCCTTGAAAAGCTTAAGATATAAGGAACACGAGTTATCTCCTACGTATTTAATTTTTTTTAGTTTTCCCAAATCTTATTGAAGGAGGGTTTCATGAATCACTACCTGCTTATTTTGGGAAGTAGCTTTATTCTCTCCATCATCCTTACGCCAACAGCCTGGTCAGTCAACCCTGCCGGCTATGGCAGCGCAGGTGGTGAATTCAACATAAAAATCTCCAGGGTCCCATCGAATGAGATAGCCAAAGCCAAATCGGCGAAACCTCCCATTGAACCAACTTCGGAGATCCTTGCCGAAGGAAAAGAAATCTTTCTGGGACGTGGAGGCTGTATTAGTTGTCATGGGGCCGAAGGAAAAGGAAATGGGCCGGCCGCAAAAAACCTTCCCATTCAACCGAGAAATTTTACCAACCCGAAGTTTAACACCTATCGAACACCGGGTGAAATGATGTGGGTCCTCAAAAACGGAAGCATGGGACAGACAGGCCGGGTCCCTGGAACAGGAATGCTTCCAGTTGTCCAGCCCAAGGGCTTCATTTCGGAGGAAGATGGATGGAAGGTGTTACTTTATGAACGAAGCCTCGGAGAGCAACAACCATAATACTTCTTTTTCCTAACGTATTTATTATTCCAGAGTATACCGCCTCTATTATTATTTTCCTGTATCACATTGAGTGAAAAACCCTTATGTCTGAATCCACAACAGAGCGCCAACCCAATCGGCTGAGTCACGAAACCAGCCCTTATCTCCTCCAACATGCCTACAACCCGGTAGATTGGTTCCCCTGGGGAGAAGAGGCGCTGAATCTGGCAAAAAAAGAAAATAAGCCTATCTTGCTCTCCATAGGCTATTCAGCCTGCCATTGGTGCCACGTAATGGAGCGGGAATCCTTTGAAAATCAGGCCATTGCGGATCTGATGAACCGCTACTTTGTGAATATTAAAGTGGACAGGGAAGAACGTCCGGATTTGGATGAAATCTATATGCAGGCCACGACTGCCATGAACCAGGGGCACGGCGGATGGCCCATGACCGTATTTCTCACTCCTGATCAGGAACCCATTTTTGCGGGAACCTATTTTCCTCCCACCGACAGCTATGGTCGTCCGGGATTCGGATCAATTCTGACAAACATTGGAGAGGGGTGGAAGAAAGATCAAGGCAACATCACCCAACAAGCCAGTCGATTCACCGCACGCCTGCGAAACGCCTTGCAACCCGCATCTCCACTTGCCGTTGGTGCAGCCGAGATTGAAGATGCCGTCAAGCAATATGCCCGTGATTTTGACGCACGTTACGGGGGATTTGGCCGTTCACCCAAATTTCCACCTGCCACCGGCCTCTCCTTTCTCCTGCGCCAATATCACTGGAGTCGAGAGAAGAAAATACTCGCCATGGTCACCAAAACCCTGAATGGGATGGCCGAAGGCGGATTGTATGATCATATCGGTGGAGGATTTGCTCGCTATTCCACCGATGACGAATGGTTAGCCCCGCACTTTGAAAAAATGCTGTATGACAACGCACTCCTTGCACGGACATACGTTGAAGCCTTTCAAGTCACAGGTGAGAATCGATACCGCCAGGTCGCCACAGAGACCTTAGATTACATTTTGCGTGAAATGACCGCACCGGAAGGTGGTTTTTATTCAGCCACCGATGCGGACAGCGAAGGAGTAGAAGGCAAGTTTTTCGTGTGGACGCCGGACCAGATACGTGAAATTCTGACAAACGAACAAGACGCCACTCGTTTCTGCGCCTATTTTGACATCACGGATGAAGGCAACTGGGAACACACCAACATCCCACGCACAAAAAAATCACTAGAATCGGTAGCGGAGGAATTGGGCTGTTCCCCTGAAGACTTACGCGAGACCATCATGCGTGCAAAACCAATCGTATACCAGGCTCGTCTGAAACGTGTACCACCGGGACTCGATGACAAAATCATTACCGCCTGGAATGGCATGATGATCGGGACGATGGCGGAAGCCGGTCGAGTTTTCAACCATGAACCGTATCTGGATGGTGCCATCCGGGCCGCCGATTTCCTGCTGACCACGCTTTCACGTCCTGAAAGCCGGCTCTGGCGTACCTATCGGGCAGGGCACGCTCACCTCAATGCCTGCTTGGAAGATTATGCCTATGCGGCCGAGGCGATGATCGATGTCTATGAAGCTACGGGGTATGACCGGTATCTCCATGAGGGGGTCTCATTAGCTGAACGCCTCCTTGAAGACTTTGAAGATCGAGACCATGGAGGATTCTTTACCACAGCCGCCGGTCATGAGGCCTTAATTATCCGGGGGCGGGAAGGCGCGGATGGCGCAACTCCCAGTGGAAATGCGGTAGCCGCATCGGCGTTAGCCCGCTTAGCATTTCACCGTGATCGCGAAGACTTTCGGAACGCCGCGACCAATGCTATTCGTGCCTATGGACAGCAAATTGGTCAGGTGCCACGAGGGTTTCCCAAAAGTCTTATGGTTGTCGATCTTTTATTACGAGGCCCGGTGGAATTGGCTCTCGTAGGATCTCCCGCAGACAAGGGATATGGCCAACTCCGCACGGCGGTCAATGCGTGTTTCGTACCATATCGCATTTTAGCCTATCGGCAAGAGCTGGAGGCTGAAACCCCTCATCCTCTGTTAACTGGGAAAACCCTGGTCAATGGGCAAGCCGCGCTCTATGTCTGTAAAAACTTTGCCTGCCAGGCTCCGATTACCGATCCTCAAGAGGCAATTGACGTATTGACCTCTCCTCAGGGAACCATCACCTCACCAGACCCACCCGTGCAAGCACTGACCAGCCAGGGGCTTTCCGGACATGCCACTCCTCAAGGGACGGGGCAGTACGTGGCCAGAATCCTGGCCAGCCCCCAGGATTCTGGCCCTTCCTCTCATGGATATACGTCTTTGGGTTCAACCGGATTGACCACTTCTCGCATAGGCTTTGGTGGTTACCGGATCAACCTTGGAGTGGAAGACCACCGAAAGGCTCTTGAAAAGTCTTTACAAGGCGGGTGCAACCTGATCGATACGTCCACCAATTATGCCGACGGTGGAAGCGAACGCTTGGTGGGTGTTGTACTCAAGGATCTCATCGCGAAAGAGGTTGTCTCCCGTGATGAAGTCATCGTGGTTTCGAAAATCGGCTATGTGCAGGGAAATAATCTTACGCGCGCTGAGACCAGAGAACAAGCCGGCAAACCATTTCCCGAGATGGTCAAATATGGCGAAGGCATCTGGCATTGCCTCCATCCTTCGTTTCTAGAAGAACAACTCATTCTGTCCCTTGATCGCTTGGGACTGGAAACCCTGGATATCTGCCTCCTGCACAATCCAGAATATTTTCTATCCGATGCCAAAAACAGGAATTTGTCGATTGATCCCATCAGACTTGAAGATCTCCGGCAAGAGTTTTATCGCCGCCTGCAACAGGCATTTTCTTATCTGGAGACACAAATCGCTGCAGGCAGGTTGCAATACTATGGAGTCTCCTCCAACACCTGCACGGCCAAACCCGATAATCCCGAAGCCACCTCACTCTCTCGCATGCTCAAGGCCGCTGAGGCTGCCGCGAAGCACGCCGGCATTCCGCACCATCATTTTCGAATACTGCAACTCCCGATGAATGTGTTTGAATCGGGAGCTCTGCTCACGCCCAATACCGGCCCCGAACAGACGCAAACGGTCTTGGCATTTGCCCAGGAAGCCAACATTGCTGTCCTGGTGAACCGGCCTTTGAATGCCATTCCTGGAAAAGGCGGAGGGATGATCCGACTCGCAGACCCTCAGATCGAAATTTCCAACACAAACTTTGATGCCCAACAACCAAAAGTCGCCGCGCTGGAACACGACTACAAGCAGGTGTTAGCACCCCAGGTCCCTAAACCCGAAAAAGGAGCTGCTCCGCTGGACTATTTCAACTGGGCCGAAGAACTGAAACGGATTCGTCCGTCTATCCAAAATCTTGAGCACTGGGACCAAATTGAATCCCAAACGATTGCCCCACATGCCAATCAGGTCTTCCAACTGCTTACCCGACATTTCGCCGGCAAACAGGAAGAAGAACAAATATGGGAATCGTGGCGCGATCGCTATGTCCCTGAACTCGTCTCCCTCCTTAAGGTCATGCGCATGGAGGCCGCACAAAAAAGTGCCAAGAAACTCTCTGAAATTCGTAAAATTATTGACCCCCTCATACCAGAATCCAAACGGGAAGAACCCTTTGCCCGTAAAGCTCTCTGGGCGGTTGCCAGTATCCCGGGTGTAACCTGTGTGCTCAACGGCATGCGACATCCTGTTTATGTGGATGACTCACTGACCATTCTGAAATGGGAAGCCCTCTCTCAGCCCCGGGCACTATTTGAGACCATTCATACATCCGAGGTTCCCTGATACGTGATCCCATATTAATTATTTATAATTTGAAAATGAAACCAAGTTTCATTATTGCCAACAAACTCTAATATTTGGTAGGTTTATCTTATGGAAACAATCGGATCATTAATCGGGCTAGGTGCCATTGCGGGGGTTTTCCCGATTTATCTTGGCATCGCCTTGGCCTTAATAGTTGCAAAGGCCTTGAGTAGAACTTGGGAAGGCTATTTAACAGGAATCGCCACCGGCGTACTTGTGTATCTCTTTTTTGACCTCATGCACGAGGCCGTGGAATTCACGGGCGCGACAGACGTCCTTTCGTGGATCGCCTTTCTCGGAAGCTTGTTGATCGGGTTTGTGGGACTGGTTCTCATTGAGCAACGCCAGCAAGGTCGGAACCGGACAGAGCCATCCAAGCTATTCCTCCCCTATATGATTGCGCTAGGAATGGGCCTACATAATTTGGGAGAAGGCCTGGCGATCGGCGCTGCCTACATGCAGGGCGAATGGGTCTTAAGTGGGGTCCTCATTATGGGCTTCGCTCTTCACAATGGGACAGAAGGATTTGCCATTATCGGCTCGGCGGGAAAATCAAGGCCGAGCTTCAAAGATATCATTTTGATGGGATTATTGGCAGGTCTGCCAACTTGTCTGGGAACTTTAATCAGCGGATTCGCGGTGTCTCACTATTTTACCATCATGTTTTTTGCGTTAGCCGCGGGCTCGCTGTTATACGTGATTTTCTCTCTAACTACGATTTTCTATACCGCCACCCGCCGAGTCCAATCGGCCTATGGGGTCTTCACCGGTATCAGTCTCATGTTCCTCACGGCCATGGTTCTGCAGATCGTCAGCGGCATCCGCACATAAGAAGAAGGCGATAATAGCCTGAATTCTAGCACTCCTGAAAATTTATGGCGGCCAAGAGTTCGCTGTACGTCCTTCTGGACAATTACCCTCTTTCTTTTTACACAAGGAGGAGCGAGTCTCTTCTTCTCAGATTAGGATCAAAAAATCCCGTTTTCCATTATTGACATAAACTTTCTAGCCTCCATCCGAATTTGTCCATCACAAATGAAAATATCTTAACTCCTCACAAAGTTTCCTAACTAATCCTCCCCACATACATGAGGATACTCCCTTGAAAGCTGTGCATGGATTGACGGGTCAAGTCGAGCCTGCCGCAACGATTTGGCTTTTGACAATTGGAGGAGAGTCATGTTGTAAATATCCTGAAGATTAGCCTCCTGCAAATTCACCTGAATCAGTGAAGCCTGCTCAACATTCGCACCCCCTAGATTCGCTTGATTGAGATTGGCCTGCGCCAAATCAGCACGACCAAGATTGGCGCTAGCAAGATCCGCCTCGCCCAGGTTTGCCTCTCGCAGCTTACATCCCTCCAAATTGGCCTCAATGAGTTTTGCGCCTTGCAAATTGGCCAAGAGAAGATTCGCTTCCGTCAGATTCGCTTCGGTGAGATCTGCCCCTGTTAAATCCGTTTTGGCGAGATGTGCCCGCTCAAGATTCGCCCGTATAAGTATGGCCCGGAGAAGGTCCGCGTCACTCACATTCGCATTTTCCAAGTTCGCGCCGGTCAAATTTGTTTCCAACAAACTGGACTCAGTCAAATTAGCCCCGGACAATATGGCACCTGAAAGATCCGCCTGATTGAAATTGACATCTTGCAAGTTGGCACCGGCCAAATCGACACAGGACAATTCCAGTCTGGAAAAATTTCCACCACTCAAATCTATGCGAATGGAAGGATTGGCTTTTCTCCATGCATTCCAGACATTTACCCCCGCCTTGATGAGCTTCAATTGCTCTTGATTTGCCATGGGACTCCTTTAAAGACAATAACCGATCTTGATAAATATTTTATCTGTGGCTGACACATCTGTCCTCGACAGTGGCTTGAAACGTTGATACAAAATTTGACACAACCCTCTTCCTCCTATGCGGGAATAGACTAACCCCCGCACCAGTTATCGAATACGACAATTTTATCGTAAAATGTCCACGACAGATTCGCAATGTGGCGAAAAGGCCAATCGGGAGGAAGACCCCGAAGTCCACAAGGCAGGTTATAGGAAAAACCTTTTTATCGATTCCATATTCGAGTCCAATTGCCCCATTCCTCTCCCCACATACGCGGGCCGGCTTGAACCTGGAGCAGACTCCCCTCCCTCGCTGTTTGCACCGTCATGTCGTCCGATCCGAGACTTGCGATGAACCAGACCGCTCCATCGCGATCAGTCCGGTATACAGGAAGGCCTCGCTGTTCATAGGCATCCAACACCTCAGGAGCTGGATGTCCATACCGGTTATGGGCGCCCACCGAAACTACCATCGCCTCAGCTTGAAGGCGATTCACCCATTCATGATGCAGAGAACTTTTTGCTCCATGATGCGGGACTTTCACGATGCGGGCAGAAAGACCTTTAGAAACCTGCAGCAATTCATTCAGAGATTGCTGTTCCGCATCGGCCGTGAACAAAAATGAATGCGGCCCGCACTCGAGCCTGGTGACGAGCGATCGATTATTGAGATCCCTTCCACTAGACACTTTCCAGGAACCATATTCCTCCGTCCCTGGGCTGGGGGAGGGACCAAGAACAGTCAGCGAGCAGGGTCCTGGGCTAACAATGACAGTTCCTACTGTGCTTGTCTGTTCCTGAAGTCCAGCAGATTTCACCGCCAGGTGGAGACGAGAAAAAAAACGTTCAGGGCGAGAGATGCCATTATCCCAATAGTGTCCCACCTCGAATGTATCCAACACCCACGGCAGGCCACCCACATGATCCCATTGCGGATGCGTCGCAACCACATGATCCAGCCTTCGGATACCCTGATTCCAGAGATACGGCCCAATGACCGCACGTCCCATATCCAATCGTCGATAAGATGGTCCACCATCGATCAAGACCGTTTGACCGTCGGGTAATTCAATGAGGGTGGCATCACCTTGTCCCACATCCAGGAACGTGACTCGTACGGTTCCTGGATCCCACCCAGTGCGCGGGGACCATCCCCACCACAGGAGAATCGCGAGCAGGATTGTGCCACACCCCCATCGGATCAGCTGCCGATGCCACATAGCCACAACCACGGCCAACAGTCCCCAAAAGAGGATCATCGAACTCAAGCTCGGCGATGCGACATACCAGGCCGCTCCGGGAACTTGTGAGAGCATCGTCACGACCTGTGCGAGCCAGTCAAAGACCCATTGATTCAGACTGGCCAAAGGAAGAGTTCCTCCTCCCCCCACTAAGACGATCATCCCTGACAACAAACCTAGAGGAATCATTATCGCGCCGACCAAGGGCACAATCACCATATTTGCCAATAACCCCAGCCACGGTATTTGATGAAAGTCATGGGCGACCAACGGCAAAGTGGTCAAGCTGACCGCGAGGGTCATCAGCCAGGCTAGCACGGCCTTTTGCCAGAGACCCAAGAGCCATGTCGGTTTTGCTGGTGGGAAGACTGCATCTAATCCGGATAGATTGGATTCCTTTTCTTTCCGGGCCTGAACCACGAGGGCAATTGCAGCAACTGAGAGATATGATAATTGGAAAGAAATATCCTGAATGGCCTCCGGATGCGGCATTACCATAAGAAGCGCGGCTAGGGCTAACGCCGTCACCAGATTGCGTTCCCTTCCCAACCATATGCCGGCACAACACACTACGATCATGATCCATGAGCGGACGGTCGCCATTTCCGCTCCCGCCAGCAGGGTATAAAAGGAGACGGCCGGCAATGTGATAAGGACCGCAAATCGGGTGGCGGTGAGTCGTAACGAAAGTTGTTCCAGCCAAACCGTCGGTAACTGGCGCAGGCTCCATCGTGCTCCAGCAAAAATCAACAAGGCCAATAACCCTAAATGAGACCCGGAGATCGAGAGAATATGCACAGTTCCGCTGGCCATAAAAGCGTCTCGAATATCCGACTCAATATAACTTTGCTCTCCCAATACCATCCCTAGGAACAATCCCAATGCAGGATTTGTGAGACTGGAAACCGCCGCATGATGAATCGATTGGCGCCAGCGATCGACCACACCCAATATCAACCCACGGGTGGTCGGCTCTGGGATGCCCAGAATCCTGATACCTTCCGGGCCTTGCACGGTCGCGACAGCATGAATTCCTTGGCGTTTTAGATATCGTCCATAATGAAACCCGCCAGGGTTCATTGTTCCGTAGGGTTCGCGTACTCGGGCCATAAAGGCGACATGATCACCGTAAATTAATGTAGAAGCACCTGGTTCCCGCCAAGTGAGACGGATTCGCCCATGAGCCATCTGCTCCTCTCCCTGTTTCACCATATGGGTCGCCTCCACCAGCAAAATCAGCCCATCCGGAGTCTGCCTGACCGGTGCGACAATAGTTCCTTCAAGGAAGATGGGCTGTTCATCCGCCTCGATAACTAGATTCGAATCCCATTGCGTAGTCGATGCCCAATAAGCATGGCCGATTCCTCCCACCACAAGGGCAAACAGGATGAACCCGGTCTTTCGAGTTAGGTGTCGGTGTTGTTCAAACCAGGTGAGAATGCACCCAAAAATAAAAAGAGCCCCCAAAAGTGATAAGGGGAAGAAGGTTAGAAACGGGCCCAACCACAGCCCGGTGAGGTAGGACACTACTCCATGGAATATCACATAGGACAATGCATAGGATTAATGGAACTCTTTAGCAAGACCGGCGACAGCGACCTGATCCTTACTGAATGCAGGACTTCACCACTGTGATTAAATCTTCTGCAATCTCCTGAATGACCTGGTTATCTTGACCTTCAACCATCACTCGCAGCAACGGTTCCGTACCGGAATAGCGTACAAGAATCCGTCCGGTTCCATTCAGCGCCCGCTCTTTGTCTTGAATAGCCTGCTGTAACTGTGGAAGACTCTGCAGGTCAGGCTTGCGGGGAACGGTGACCCCCACCAATACTTGAGGGGTAGAATGCATACACATGGCAATTTCCGACAATGGTTTTTGAGCCCGCTTCATCAGCTTCAGCATTTGCAAGCCGGAGATCATTCCATCACCACTCGTATGATAATCCAAAAAGATCATATGGCCGGATTGCTCTCCGCCAAGATTAAAATCTTCAGCCACCATTCGCTCCAAAATATATCGATCCCCAACGGCCGTTCGTACCAAATTGATACCAGCCTCTCGCATACAGACCTCAAACCCAAAATTACTCATCACCGTTCCGACGACGGTATTGTGTCGTAATCGGCCTAGCCTTTTAAGGTCAAGAGCAAAAGCCGCCAAGGCATGATCTCCATCCACCACCTGTCCTTTCTCACAGACAAACAAAGCCCGATCTGCGTCTCCGTCAAGAGCAATACCGAGGTTGGCCTTCCGGTCTCGAACCATCTGCTGTAATCGTTCCGGGTGCACTGCCCCACACCCGTCATTTATATTGAGACCGTCAGGTTCATTGCCCATCACCCAGACTTTCGCGCCTAGTTCATGAATGACCTTTGGAAAAACGTGATACGCTGCTCCATGGGCACAATCCAAGACAATTCGCATATTTTGAAAATCCATTTCACGGGGAAGCGAACGCTTGACAAACTCAATATATCGTCCTTCAGCATCATCAATGCGATAGGCTTTCCCGATGGCGTCAGCGGTCGGTCGGATATGTTCTATTTCATTGGAAAGTATAAGATTCTCAATACGGTGTTCCAGTTCATCCGGCAATTTCATCCCGTCATTCGAGAAAAACTTTATGCCATTATCCTGATAGGGATTGTGAGAAGCAGAAATCATCACCCCGGCATCGGCTCTCAAGCTACGGGTCATGAACGCAATCGCTGGAGTGGGTAAGGGTCCCACTAATAAGACATCCACACCCATAGAGCACAGTCCCGCAGTTAAGGCAGACTCCAGCATATACCCGGACACACGAGTATCTTTGCCAATGATGATTTTATGTCGTCCATCACGTTTACGAAAAACATGGGCTGCCGCCCGTCCTAATTTCATGGCCATTTCGCTAGTCATCGGATCCAGGTTCGCGACCCCACGCACCCCATCCGTACCGAATAGTTTCCCCATGTGGTTCCCTTTTTTTTTAGTATGAACTCAGACCATAAAACAAAATGAGTGACGGGAAATATATGTTATCGCACCAGTCAAAAGCGCATCAAAGGCCTGGAAAGAGAATTCAAACAATCCAGTCCAAGCAATTGTCGTAAATCGGACAAAGCGGTGAAAACGCCGCGAGGGGAGATCTTACCACCGACCCTATTACTTGTCGCACAAATTTTGTAAAGCTTGAGCCACCTGAATAGCATCGTGCATGGCCCCCACCTCATGAACTCGTACAATATGTGCTCCCTGCCAGACAGCAGCGGCCACCGCAACAGCATTCCCGAATTCCCGCTTTCCAACCGGCTTTCCTATTAATGTGCCTATAAAAGCTTTCCGTGACACCCCAATTAAAATAGGGTGTCCCAATGGAAGGAATTCCCCAATGTTACCAAGAATTTTTAAATTATGATCAAGGGTTTTCCCAAACCCGATTCCCGGATCAATCATAATATGATCGGCCGGAATCCCCATCGATCGAGCCATGGAGACCCGCTCAGATAAAAAGTCTTTAATTTCAACTACGACATCTTTATATTGTGGGGCACGCTGCATATTTATACTATGCCCTTGCCGGTGCATGAGGACCAACCCCGCTCCGGTTTCTTGAATTAATTGAGCCATTCGAGGATCATCTTGAAGAGCGCTCACATCATTGATGATATCGGCTCCTAGATCCAATGCGGTTCGAGCCACAGCAGCTTTGCGTGTATCAATAGAAATCGGGATATTGGTGAGTTTTCTCAACACGGTCAGAATGGGAGCAATGCGATTTATTTCCTCATCCTTGTCCACATATAACGCTCCAGGCCTCGTCGATTCTCCCCCGATATCAATTAAGTCTGCTCCCTCGGCAATCATCTGTTGTGCCCGTTCAATGGCTGCCTCAGGGTTGAGGAAATGTCCATCATCAGAAAAAGAATCCGGGGTCATGTTCAAGATACCCATGATTAAGACCTTTGACCCAATGGGCATTGTCTTTTCCCGGCATCGGATTACAGGAAAAGTAGGACCTGCGACAGCTGCGGATTTCATGCGCTTATGCCGTTAACCAACTCATTGACAGATGGGTTGTAAAGATCAAATAGGACTTTCTGCTCTATAAATTTCAACGAATTGAACAATTAGAAAAGCCGCGAATAGACAAAGAAAAGAATAGTGGGGGGTAAGGTTTGGTAGATAAATTCTTAAGGGGGAAGCCCTCACAATAGTGATGGGCCCAATTAACATGCTCTAAACCCACGGTGGATAAAGAATCATGATCTCAATGGAAACAAGGGGTTCAAACATTTGATTTTTTCATAAGGGGGTGTATAAAAAATAAACCAGCTCAACTGGGAACGAAAATTCCCTGGCTATTCCAATTGGTGAAAAAGCCTGGAAATCTCTCTTACACTGCTGCAGCTTGCTCAAGCGAAGATGACTGTTGAACAATTTTTTCAATTTCGATGCCGTCTAACACCTCTTTCTCCAACAAGGCTTCAGCGATTGCCCGTAATGTATGAATGTGTTCGGTTAGCATCCTGGTCGTTCGTTCATAAGATTCAACTACAAGCCGTTTGACTTCTTTGTCAATTTCTAAAGCCACTTGATCACTAAAATCTCGACGAGAACCAAAATCACGTCCCAGGAAAACTTCTTCATCTTTTTTTCCAAATGTCAACGGACCTAATTTTTCACTCATACCCCATTCGCAAACCATTTTTCTCGCCAAATCAGTAGCCCGCTCAATATCGTTCCCAGCCCCAGTCGTCACGCTTTTAAAGATCAATTCTTCTGCCACGCGTCCTCCAAACAGAATGGAGAGTGTGTTGTACAAAAAGTCCTTCGAGTAACTATGACGGTCATCGATGGGCAGTTGCATCGTCATGCCCAAAGCCCGCCCCCGAGGGATAATGGTGACCTTATGAACAGGATCCGTTCCTGGTAAGAGTTTCGCCATCAAAGCGTGGCCAGCCTCATGAAACGCCGTCGTGCGCTTTTCTTCCTCAGTCAGAACCATGCTCTTACGTTCGACACCCATTAAGACCTTATCTTTGGCGTTTTCAAAGTCTATTTGGTCAACAGTTTTTTTATCCAGGCGAGCAGCCCACAAGGCGGCTTCGTTAACCAGATTTTCCAAATCAGCCCCTGAAAAACCTGGAGTCCCTCTGGCAATTTGTTCCAAATCCACATCTGACGAGACAGGGACTTTTTTAGTATGAACCTTGAGAATTTCCCCTCTCCCACGAACATCAGGGCGATTCACGACAACTTGCCGATCAAACCGGCCTGGTCGTAACAAGGCAGGGTCCAGCACATCAGGTCTATTGGTCGCCGCAATCAGGATCACGCCTTCCGTGGTATCAAACCCATCCATTTCAACTAATAATTGATTGAGTGTTTGCTCCCGTTCATCATGCCCTCCCCCAAGACCGGCGCCACGCAATCGGCCTACCGCATCGATTTCATCAATAAAAATGATACATGGCGCATGCTTTTTCCCCTGCTCAAAGAGATCTCGAACCCGGGAAGCCCCAACTCCGACAAACATTTCTACAAAATCCGATCCACTAATGCTAAAAAACGGCACACCGGCCTCGCCAGCAATCGCTTTGGCTAACAAAGTTTTTCCCGTACCTGGAGGCCCAACGATCAGGACTCCCTTGGGAATACGCCCGCCTAATTTTTGGAATTTTGCAGGGTCCTTCAGAAAATCAATGATTTCTACCACTTCCTCTTTTGCCTCATCCACCCCCGCAACATCCGCAAACGTGATTTTTTTCTTCTCCTCGGTTAGGAGGCGGGCACGGCTTTTCCCAAATGACAGAGCCCGATTGCCGCCCATCTGCATTTGACGCATCAGGAAAAACCACAATCCCAAAAAGAGTACAAATGGTCCCCAGGAGAGCAGGAAGGTGATATACCAGGGATTATCTTCAGGTGGTTTGGCTTCAATTTGTACGGATTTTTCCTGCAAAACCTTAACCAGGTCTGGATATTCAACCGAATAGGTTTGAATGCGGGTACCATCTTTCAAAATCGCACTGATATTATTGTTCTTGATGATAACTCGTTCAACATCCCCTTTTTCCAAGTGAGCCATGAAATCACTAAAGATGACGGGATCTTCCGGGTGCTGATTAGGCACCGTAAAGAGATTGAACAACAAAATCATGAACAAACACACAAACACCCAAAACAGTAAGTTTTTCACCCGAGAATTCATACCGAGGGTAACCCCCTTAGCAATTCAAATGTCATAAAGAGCCGAACCGTCCAGCCATTAGCTTAACCAATTGATTCTATCACGCACTTTTTAGAACTGACAACCGCATCAAGACTGCGAGTCTTCTCGAACCAACTTTGGGTCGAGTTTAGCCAGGTAAGGAAGATTTCGATATTTTTGCTTAAAATCCAGCCCATACCCCACAACATAGGTCGAAGGCACTTCAAACCCCACATACCGCAAATCAACCTCCACCTTGCGATTGGCAGGCTTACTAATCAACGCGCAGACAGCCACAGAGGCTGGCTTCTTCTTCATCAACGTTTTGACTAAAAACTGAGCAGTTACTCCAGAGTCCACAATATCTTCTACCAGCAACACATGGCGATTATTAATCTTTTCTGTCAACTCTGACCACACTTTCACCTTTTTGGCCGAACTACCGATGGTTTTGTGACTTTTGGCAATCAGAAAATCAATTTGTATAGGCAATCGGATGACTCGAACCAAATCGGCAAAAAACACATAGGCCCCTTTGAGCACCCCGACAACCAAAAGATCCTTGTCTTGATAATCCTGAGAAATTTGCTTTCCCAGTTCCTTAATGCGCGCCCTCATGGCTTCTTGCGTAACCAGGGGTTTTCCAAAGATTTGATCCATAGAGACTTCCATATTACATGATCATCCTGGCCACGACGACCGAGGTCGTAGATGATGAAACCTGGAAACGTTCATCTGCTCGTAATCCAGCAACCCAGACAATTCCCTCAGGCGCAACCAATAAAGGTACCTTGTTCCGCTGGGAACGGGGTAATTTAAGATCCGAAAAAAAATCCTGGATTTTTTTTTGTCGGCCACCAAGTCCCTTGGGACAAAAAATATCTCCAGGCATCCAACTTCGTAACATTAATTCAGGAGTAAATCTCGCCGGATCAAGATAAATCTCTGAGTGGTTCGCATGGCCATTCATTACTGGAGATAATGTTCTTGAAACCGAAAAATGGTGCCCCGTGGGGAGCCAAACCACCTCACCAGGAATGGATAAAGGCATCGCGCTCACCCTGGAATAATCCTTTTCAGGTTGATGCATTTCCTCACAGGAGCAAATCACCAGACGATCATATTCCTGTCCAACCCGCACGCCGTGATATTCGATCGTCCAACCCGACTGCCCATGCTCTAACCGATCTAATACCCGTTCCACAAAGTCGAACCTCGGACTCTGCTGGTGTCCGACAATGATCTGAAGACTCTGGCGGACCACCCTCCGACGAATAGGTAACGGTACGTTTAAAAGCGCCATACGGTCAAATTTCCGTTCTCCCATGGTGTCTGACACACACGTGCGCTGGAACGCTTCATCCGCTAATGTCTCCAGGTATGCATGATCATCCCGTAATATATGTGCCTGCCGGGTCAACACATTCACAATTCCTGGCGAGTACTGTTTCAATTGAGGAATCAGGTGCTGACGAATGCGATTCCGGAGGTACACCGGTTGAACATTGGAGGAATCCAATCTGTATTCCTCCTCCCTCTCCTTCAGATACGCCACAATCTCACTTCGATGGAAATCAAGCAAGGGACGAACGACATACATTCCTCGCTTGGGAGGAATGCCGCCTAATCCACCGGTTCCACACCCGCGTAGCATCCACATAAGAACCGTCTCGGCTTGATCGTCTGCCGTATGACCAAGCACTAACTTTGTCGCCTTTCGGTCAAGGACCATTTGCTCTAATGCCCGGTACCGCGCTCTTCTCGCATATTCCTGAAGTGATTCCTTCTTCAATTTTGCGTCATCTTTGTTCAGATGGAGCCGGCGAACCATAACGGGCACCCCAAATCTCTCACCTAAATCCTGCACAAATTTTGCATCCCCTTCACCTTCAGCTCCGCGAAATCCATGGTCCACATGTCCAATACAGATGTCCCAATGCCACTGGGTGCACAACTCCACCAAACACCTAAAAAGGGCCACAGAATCAGGGCCCCCGGAAACCGCCGCCACGATCCGATCTCCTGACGCCAATAACTCCTTAGCCCGAATAGCCTGGTCAACTTTTCCTTCCATTCCAACAAAGGGACCTAAACGATTCATCTATACACTTTCCCCCTGGACGACCGCAGGAATTCGGGGTCTTCCTGAATAGTTCCGCAAGATCTCCCTGGCTCGCCGACCATCCTGGTCCATTTGACTCACAAGGTCCTGAGAATTGGCAAACATCATATCTCCTCGCACTTTTTCAATAAAATGCACTGAAATGCTTTCCCCATATAGCTGGAGAGTCTTATCAAACATATGCACTTCCAATAAACGTTCCTCTTCAGAAAATGTCGGCCGCGTGCCGATATAGGCAATGGAATCCAGACATTCTCCTTTCAACACTGTCAGAGTGGCATACACGCCATCCGCAGGAAGAACACGATGCCCGGGGAGTCGAAGATTGGCCGTCGGCCATCCAAACTGTTTCCCTCGCTTCTCCCCGGAAATTACAATACCCTCTAGCATATAGGGGCGCCCCAAACATTGTGCACCCTGCCCAACGTCCCCAACGGTCAGGCATTGGCGAATGCGCGTCGAACTCACCACCTTCTGTCCCACAATTACGGGCGCTATCGGCTCAACCGAAAAATCTGCTTGTGTCCCCAATTCAATCAGATCCTTCACTCCTCCACTTCGTCCCTTACCGAATACAAAATTTTCTCCAACAAACAGCTTTCGGATCCCAAGCCCGTCATGGAGAACCTGACGAACAAACTCATCCGGCCGAAGACCGGCTAACTCCTTGGTAAAATGGAGAATCACCAGCTCCCCGACTCCTAGACGTTCAAAGAACGCAATCTTTTCATGGTCATCAGATAAAAATTTATGGACAGATCCGGGACGCAACACCTCGACAGGATGCGGAGCAAAGGACAACACCATAGGATATCCATTGACCTGCCGGGCGCAATCCACGACAGCCTGTACAAGAGCACGATGTCCCAAATGCTGGCCATCGAAATTGCCAATGGTGAGAACAGGACAGGGAGCGGGACGAACCGTCGGTAATCCTCGAGAAATTTTCATACACCGTCACGGGTGAGGAGACATGCAGCCTCTTTGGCAAAATACGTGAGGATCAGGTCCGCCCCTGCGCGTTTAATCGCGAGTAAACTTTCCATCATCACCGAAGCTTCATCGACCCAGCCTAACTGCGCACCGGCCTTGATCATGCTGTATTCCCCACTAACTTGATACGCCGCCACGGGAACGGCCGCAAGTTCGCGAACTCGCCGCAGAATATCCAAATAAAACAAGGCTGGCTTCACCATCACGATATCGGCCCCCTCCTGAATGTCCAGTTCCACCTCACGCAACGCTTCCCTCGCATTGGCTGCATCCATTTGGTAGGACCGTCGGTCCCCAAAAGATGGGCTCGAAAAGGCCGCATCACGAAACGGGGCATACAACGCCGAAGCATACTTGGCAGAATAGGCCATGATGGGCATTTCAGAAAATCCCTGTTGGTCCAATGCCTGTCGAATCGCGGCAACCCGGCCATCCATCATATCGGAAGGAGCAACCATATCCACACCCGCTTCCACATGACTCAGCGCCATTGCCTGAAGGCACTCCAGCGTTTCATCATTGAGAATCCGGCCGTCTCGAACAATTCCGCAATGACCATGCGAAGTATATTCATCAATACACACATCGGTGATCACCATTAAATCGGGCAAATGGTCTTTAAGCGCCCGAACTGCACGCTGAACAATCCCATCCTTCTCATAGGCGGAAGATCCACGCTCGTCTTTGTGTTCAGGAATCCCAAATAAGATGACGGCCGGAACCCCTAATCCCCAGGCATCTTTGGCTTCCTGAACGACCCGATCCACAGACCACCGCCATTGACCAGGCATCGAGGCAATCGGTTCTTGCTTATTCTCCCCAAAGGTCACAAACAAGGGATAGATGAAATCAGCCGGACTCAGGTGCGTCTCCCTGACCATGCGGCGAAGGGATTCATGTTGCCGCAAACGACGTAAACGATGAACGGGAAATCCCATACTCGTCCTTACTTTCGAGGAAGATTTGTTAAAAAGACCACTAGATCCCGAACAGAGATCATCCCCACCATGGTTCCAGCCTGTGTAACTCCCAGATGCCGAATATGTTCTTTAGCCATTAAATCATTTGCATCTAACAGGGTTCGATCGGCCTCGATACTGACAATTGGAGCGGACATAATTTTTTCGACCGTCGTCCGCATCGGGTCCGCACCCGCGGCGACCACCCTTCGAACCAAATCCGTATCAGTTAAAATGCCGATAATTTCCTCTCCACTGGTCACAATCACACTCCCGATTCCATTATCCCGCATCATTTCTGCAGCGGTCTTGACTAAAATATCCCGGTCAACTTTGACAATTTTGTCTACCGGAACCATACAAGATTTTACAGGAACCATGACGCTACTCCTCCCATCTATCGGTTAACAAAACGTGGTGTCTAGAACCTCCTCCACCATAGAATATTTATGAAGAATTTATGAAGACGATACCAATCGCGTATCCTTCGGATTTTGCTGGGCGTGAATGATCATGGCATCGACCAACGCCGGAACTGTATTCTCCAACGCCATGACATCCACCGACAGCCCTTCTTCCTGAACGGTTTGAGCGGTGATCGGGCCAATAACGGCCACGATCAAATGCCGCGTTAATTCCTGCAATTCCTGGCGATTCTCAAACAACTGACAAAAATTTTTCACTGTTGAAGAACTGGTAAAGGTCACATACTGAATTTCCCTGTTGCGCAGTCGATCACGAAGAGGGCCCATATCGACGATAGGAGGAAGAGCTTGATAGACATGAACGACATCAACGGTGGCACCCATGGCTTTCAACTGGTCAGGAAGAATTTCGCGTGCCACTTTGGCTCGAGGAATCAATATCCGTTGACTTGCGACCCCTAACCCACCGAGGGCCTGCAAAATCCCCTCTGCCTGAAAATCTTGGGGAACCAGATCCGAGGCAATTCCCCAACGAGCAGCCTCTTCCCGGGTGCGAGGACCTATGCAACATACACGGATTCCGGCCAAGCTCCGCACATCTTTGTGATGAAACCAGAGACGCTCCATGAAGGATTGCACGCCATTTACACTTGTGAAAATCACCCAGTCGTATGTCGAAATCGCAGCAATCGCCTCATCCACAGGTGCCCACCTATCAGGAGGATGAATCTCCAACGTAGGACATTCCACCGGTTCCGCACCCTGCGCCGCCAGCAAATTTGAAAGAGCCGGCGCCTGGGCACGAGGTCTAGTCACTAACACCCCTTGTCCAAACAGAGGACGTGATTCATGCCAGTTCAGTCGTTCACGTAACCGAACAACTTCACCCACGACAATCACTGATGGCGGACTCATGTCTGCCTGAAAGGCTAATTCCACAATGTCGGATAACGTTCCCACCACTGTTCGTTGACGTGCATAGGTCCCCCATCGGATCACCGCAACGGGAGTCGTTGCAGGCTTGCCTTCCTGAATGAGCCGGCCCACAATCTGCGGAAGATTTTTCATGCCCATTAAAAAGACAAGGGTCCCTTCAGCCGAAGCGAAACGCGGCCATTCCATGGCACTCGATGGTTTGGTCGGATCTTCATGGCCGGTCACAAATGCGACCGTCGAGGCGAGAGTCCGGTGTGTCACGGGAATACCAGCATACGCCGGCACTGCTACGGCAGCCGTCACTCCAGGTACCACTTCAAAGGGGATCCCTGCGTCAGCGATCACTTCGGCTTCTTCACCTCCACGGCCAAACACAAAAGGATCCCCCCCCTTGAGTCGCACGACACATTTGCCTTCTTGAGCTTTGGTAACCAACAAGGCGTGAATCTCTGCCTGATCCCGATAAGCACCACGCCCTTTTCTGCCGACGTAAATACACTCGGCGTGAGAAGGGGAAAATTTCAACAATTCTGGATTAGCCAAGTGATCGTAGAGCACCACGTCAGCCTGCTCGAGACACTCTTTCCCTCGTAAAGTCAGCAACTTGGCATCGCCGGGCCCGGCTCCAACCAAAAACACCCGACCATGAATTGCAACTAACTTGGTCATGCCATCCCATAAATTTCCTGGAGAATGGGCTGCGCCCCACCGTCCAACAATTGTTCAGCCACCTGCGTGCCTATCGATTCGGCTTCCCCCGCTGGTCCCGATACCACTTGACGGATATATCGTTTCCCATCAAGGCTTGTGACTAACCCATCCAGAGTCAGGGTGTCCCCTTGGAGAGTCGCATACCCTGCAATAGGAACCTGGCATCCGCCTTCTAACCCTGCAAGCAACGCCCGTTCGGCAGTGACCGCAATCCGAGTTGGCCGATGTTCAAACTGAGCCACCAGATCTCGAATCCAGGAATCATCTTTCCGTCCTTCCAGACCCAACGAACCTTGCCCAATTGCCGGCAGACTCACATCCACGGGCAAATACTCCGTCACTTCCTGATCCCATCCTAAGCGCTTGAGCCCGGAGGCGGCCAGAATAATGGCATCATACTGACCCTCTCGAACCTTGCGAAGTCGTGTATCAACATTCCCACGCAACATCGCAATCTCAAGATCCGGCCGAGCATGTAACAACTGCGCTTGTCTTCGCAAACTACTGGTTCCGACTCGTGCACCAATCGGCAATGTCGCCAAGGTATGGCCTTCACGGGCAATCAACGCATCCCTGGGATCCTCCCGCTCGGGAACACAAACAATTCCCAGTCCTTCAGGCAATTCTGACGGTACGTCTTTCATGCTATGCACGGCCAGATCAATATCTCGTCTGAGCAACGCTTCTTCGATTTCTTTGACAAACAGGCCTTTTCCTCCAATTTTGGCCAAAGGCACATCTTGAATTTTATCTCCGCTGGTTTGAATGCGCTTCAGAATGACAGAGATATCCGGAACAAGGGCTTTGAGCTGACCTTGCACCCATTCGGCCTGCCATATAGCCAACTGGCTACCTCGTGTTCCCACAATGAGCGTAGACCGTGTTCGACTCCCCTGATTCATACGCCATCCCTCTGCGGCAGGGGCTCCTCGCTCACGCCATCACCTGTCTCATCTTCCAGGAGTGGGATCTCTCCGGAGTGAATCTCCCGCTCGCGAAGTTCAAAAAACCGGCGGGCGGCTTCAATAAACGCAAATCCATTTTGAGATTGCGCTTCCGATTTTAAGGTCACAACCGGGCCATGGAGTAATTTATTCACAATCGCCGAGGCCAGTCCTTCGATAGCAGCTCGCTCCTTTGGCGACAATTCTCCCAGACGACCGAAAACTTTCTCCAACTCGCCTTGTTTGATCTCTTCCGCTTTTTTTCTCAAGGCCACAATTGTTGGCGTTGCTTCCAGGCCACGAACCCAGGCGACCATACTTCCGACTTCTTCCCTGACCATGTGCTCGGCGGTTTCGGCTTCTTTCAATCGTTCTTCCTGATTATGCCCCACATGGGCTTTGAGATCATCAATGTCAAACACATAGGCGTTATCAACATCCTTGACCGCCGGATCAATATTTCGAGGCACCGTGATATCAATCAAAAACATGGGACGGTTCATTCGATGATACACCGCCATTTCGATATCATCCTTGGTAATAACATAGTGGGGAGCCCCCGTGGCGCAAATCACAATATCCACCTTGGGTAGCGTGCTTCGAAGCTGTTCATAGGGAACCGCCTGTCCATGAAAGCGCTCGGCCAGAGTGAAAGCACGATGATGATTCCGATTGGCAATGAGAACCTCCTTTACACCCTGATTCACCAGGTGTTGCGCCGCCAACTTTCCCATCTCCCCGGCACCGACTAACAACACGACTCGTTGCTTCAGATTCGAAAAAACTTTTTTGGCTAATTCCACAGCGGCATAGCTGACAGAAACCGCATATTCCCCAATCCGCGTGTTCGTCCGGACACTTTTTCCTACCGAAATAGCTTTCTTGACGACCTTATTAAGAATGACTCCTGACGAACGATGGGTCAGAGCCAGCTCATAGGCCTCCTTAACTTGCCCAAGGACCTGTGGTTCTCCCACGACCATGGAATCTAAACTAGCCGATACACGAAATAAATGCGCGATGGCTTCGTCATCACTATATCGATACAGGTGAGGGAGTAAATCCTCAGAAGATAAGGAGAAATGTGTTGAGACCAAAAAATCTTCCAATTGACGAAAACCCCATTCTCCCTTTTCCACGACGGCATACACTTCAACACGGTTGCAGGTCCCCAGATACATGGCCTCTTTAATTCCGGAATACGCCATGAGCCGACCCAACGCTTCTCCCATCCGGCTATCCTGGATGGCCAGTAATTCACGAAGTTCAACGGAAGCCGTCCGATGATTGAGGCCTAACACGATAATATTCATAACGGTGACATCGGTTGAGGACTTTTGATAAGGATGCCGACAAAAGTCAAAATTACTCCGGCAAATCCCACAATGGTTAGATAGGCAGCTTTTTTCGCCCTCCATCCGGCCGTCACCCTTCCCATCAGGACAGCAAAATAAAAGAACCAGGTAATTAACGCCCAAATTTGCTCAGAGTTCCAACTCAAATACGACCCAATCGTTAATTGGGCTGAAACGGCCCCCGTCAGAATTCCTAAGGTCAATAGGGGAAACCCAAAAAGGATAGATCGTTGATTGAGAGAATCTAAAAAATCCAGCGGTGGGAGCTTGAAAGCTAACACATTAAATTGTTTGGACTTCAAGAGACGCTCCTGCATCACATACATCAGCCCGGCCACAAAGGCAACAGCAAATCCGATGGTACCCAGGATACTCAGGGTCACATGAACCCAGACCGTCTGAAAGACCGGGGCAAGGGTGCCGGCTGACTGAGGGGCCAGGGTTGCCGAAACGAGAGACAGAAAGGCCAGTGGGAGGATAAAGGCGCCCAACACTTCTAAACCCCGTTTCAGGCCAACAACCAAAAAGACCAGCACTAACCCCCAAGCAAAAAATGACATCGCGTCCTTAAATGTCATGATAGGAACATGCCCCGTCGATACCATAGCCATTATGAGCGCCGTGGTATGAGAAACAAACCCCAAACCTGTGGCCATAAGAGAAATTTTTGAGATGGCATCAGAACGGTGCCAGAGATACAGAAGAAAAAGGAGCGTGCCTCCAAAATAAAGGCCCATGGTGAGATATGACAGTAATTCAGACATTGAACAACCTAGTAAAGGAACATGCACAATGACCCATTGTCGAGTATAGATCTGGACACAGAGAAGGTCAAGAAAATCAATGAGTTACCAGCATTCCTTAGTTGCCAAGACTAGGAAAATCACACCCCATATCCGCCTATACAGTGCCTGCGGTAGTTCCACCACAAACAAAAGCTTGACCAGTTATTGCACTAGCCGCATGTGAACAAAGATACAGGACGAAACTGGCCACTTCCTCGGCTTCCGCCATCCTTTTTATCGGAATCGTACTTATCGCGATTTCACGAAATTCATCCGGTGAAACCCCAAGGCTGGCGGCAGTTTCTTCGATACCCTGCCTGGCCATGGCGGTATCCACCAACGTTGGGAAAATGGCATTCACCGTTATGCCCTGGGAGGGGACTTCCAGTGCCAGAGCTTTTGTGAACCCTAAAATGCCATGTTTGGCTGTACAATAGGCTAAATACCCTGCCACGCCAAATCGTGTCCCAAGACGGAGGAGATATTAACGACTCGTCCATAGTGGTGTGTGAGCATATGTAAATAGCGAGCTTGGAAACCAAGTAGCTGCCTGTTAAATTCACCTCAAGAATATTCTGCCATTTGGAATCATCCGGGTCATGTATCGATGTTTGACCTGAGGCTCCTGCGTTATTAACAAGAATGTCCAGCCTTCCAAACTTCTGGATCACCCTCTTCATGGTACGCCCAACATCGAGCCGTTGGGTCACATCGCATGGTACCGAAACCACTTGGCAATGGCACGTCCAATGCCCAATCCACCTCCCGTAACCAGAGCCACCTGACCTTGCAAACTATGGATGTCACCCATCCTTCATATCCTTATCATTTGGCAACTGAGTGAGGAGGCGGGTACGACTGAAACCTCCTGGACAATGGCAGGCTCACGCAGTACCATCTCCAACCTTGCCCTACATCATTTTCCCTCAATAGGCCATGACCGGAACGCTCTATATTGTCAGCACACCTATCGGAAATCTGGAAGATATGACCTTCCGGGCTATCCGCATTCTACAAGAGGTAGCCATTATTGCAGCTGAGGACACACGTCGCACACAAAAACTCTGCACCTATTATCACATCGGCACACCACTCACCAGCTATCACGATTTCAACAAGGAGGAGAAAACCGACATTCTCCTCCATCGGCTCCAGGAAGGAAGCTCCGTTGCCTTGGTTTGCGATGCGGGGACCCCTCTTATTTCGGATCCGGGGTTTTATCTGGTTCGCCAGGCGATCAAGTCCAATATTCCACTTATCCCAATTCCAGGACCATCCTCCGTTCTTACGGCATTATGCGTGTCAGGTTTGGCAACGGATCGATTTATTTTTGAGGGATTTGTGCCCAGAAAACCAGGGGCCAGAGAAAAGTTTTTCCAAAATCTTAAAGAAGAAAAAGGTACCATTATTGTCTTTGAAACCCAGCATCGGATTCTCAAAACATTACAAGTCATCACTACCGTCATGGGAAACAGACACATCGTAGTGACACGGGAACTGACAAAACTCAACGAAGAAATTCTACGGGGAGAAAGTGAAGAAGTGGTTCAACAGTTAAAAGGCAAATCGATTAAAGGAGAAATAACGCTTTTAATACAAGGCTTACCTCAAAGGAGTAAAAGGCAATTGGAACCATTACCTGAAAGCTCCAGGCCGACCTCCATCACACACTTACCTTCTGAATAACCACACGGTAATATTGGTCAACTTTTTCTTGTTTAAGGATCTGGTGACCCTCATTGGTAATGCTTTGCGGGACATTTCGAATTGGTTCGCCTTCATCCAACAACACCCTCAACTGATCACCGCTTTCTAAAGATTCCAGCTTAAGCTTCGTCTTCACAAAGTTATAGGGACAAATTACACCTCGCAGATCCAATTCCTCCATGGTCTCTCAATCTTCTCCCGCCGACGGCTTATTAACAGATAAAATTTACTTTCTTTAATCCTTATTGATTTCATGGGCCAAATAACAAAAGAGCGTACCGGACATTGACCGGCACGCTCTTTTACACTACAAAAATGGCTTGTTATCAATAACCTATTGAACGGTACCCTTGTTAAAGTTCTTGCGATCATCCCCGTAGTCAGTGGCAACGGTCTTATCTGTCCGTTCATTGACTGTGGTCGGTTGAGGGGCACATTGCCAGCAAGGCGCGGCACCAGTCATCATACCAACGTCGCTGGTAATTCCTGACTTGACTTCACCTGGCTGTACTGCACCCTCAGGCATTCCAGTATAAGATCCACTCTTAACGGTGAGACCCCTTGAAGCGTATGGGTCTGGTTTTTGACCAAATCCGCCACCAAAGCCTGGATTATCGGCTCCTCCCAACAATTGACTTCCCTTTAACACATACACATCACGAACCAACTTCCGCCCAGTTCCAAACTTTTGATCCTCGGAGGTTTCATTCGCTGCTTGGATCGTAACGTAATCACCCTTGCCAATAGCTTTGAGATTCGCCATGTTGGTTTTGTTGTCAAAATACAGCTCTTTTAAGTTCAAGGCACCTCGAAGGGTTTGCCGTTCATCGTGGGAACTTCCTCCCATATCAAGCCACAGCCTTCCCCCTGCGTAATCAATACCGACAACTTCACCCTGAATCGTTTCATCTGCTGAAAGGTACCGCAACATGTCGTCTTGGTCCATCACCCGTGACCTGTCTCCTACACCTTGAGAATCTCCGACACCAGTCCCATACCCTACATGCTGAGGTGGACGCTCTTGCGCCACCGCCACGCTCACCGAGCCTGCAAAAATCATTGCTAATCCAAAATACCCTACCTTCCGCATGTGGCTCCTCCTTGGAAGTGTGAGTGAATAATCAAAAAAACAAACGAATACAAATATACGATTTTATTTCATGATCAAGGGCACCAACTATAGTCAAGGCCGTAGCCCCTGTCAAGTCAATTCTTGCCATTAAATCCTTGTTTAACATATCAGAAATTTCACTTAAAGGCTTACACTGTTTTTTTCCATTTTCTCAATTTAAATTGAACCACAAAGACCATAATGGTGCCCGGAGGGAGGGTCGAACTCCCACTCTCGTGAAAGAACCGGATTTTGAGTCCGGCGCGTCTGCCAGTTCCGCCATCCGGGCAAGGCCATTTTCTCATGCGATATCTACCATGAACCTCTATGCAGGTCAAACAGGAAAAGCTGACCCCCCTTCTCCTATTATAAATAAACCATAGCGGGGCTATTCTCATTTATTCCCCATTAAGACCAGTCCCAAATTTTATCCAATGGAACCCAGTGCGAACTTTTCACCCCATTTTCGAAACAATGTTTCCTTGAGGATGCGATGATCAGGCAGCGTCAACCGTGGATCACATTCCAATATTCTTCCTGCCATTTGTTTCGCTTTTATTAACAACACGGTATCTCGAGCCAAATCCGCTACACGAAAATCCATTTCCCCCCATTGTTTGACCCCTAAGACATGCCCAGGCCCACGAATTTTCAAATCTTCTTCCGCCAGTGCAAACCCGTCTTCACATTGTGCAAATACCCCAAGGCGTCGCCTCGCCGTAGAAGGGGAAAACGCTTCTCCGTGGGGACGCCTCCCGATCTCATCGAGCGACATTCGATTGGACTCAAGCTTCAAGGGTATTTGCTGGGAATAGGGAGGAATTTTCCCCAGGCCATGAATCAGCATACAATAGCCTTGAGAAAGACCTCGCCCGACCCGGCCCCGCAATTGATGCAATTGCGCCAACCCAAACCGTTCCGCATGTTCAATGAGCATGACCGTCGCATTGTGAACATCCAAGCCGACCTCGACGACAGTGGTGGCCACCAACACATCAATCTCTTTCTTTTTAAACTGGGCCATGACCACTTGTTTTTCGCGGGATGGCAATCGGCCATGCAGCAAACCGACCCGAAATGGAGCACATTCTTCCCGTAATTGCTCGGCAGCCTCAATGGCTGCCTGCAAATCAATTTTTTCTGATGGTTCAACGAGCGGATACACCACATAGGCCTGCCGCCCCGCTTCTAATTCTTTTCGCATCAAACGATGCGCGTCTTTCCGTTGACCGGTCGGGAACAACATTGTCTTTACGGGTTTTTTCCCTGGAGGAAACTGATCAATCACCGACACATCCAAGTCCCCATACAACGTCATCGCTAAGGTCCTGGGGATAGGCGTGGCGGTCATCACCAACACATCGGGATGCCATGGCGCTTTCCCCCGAAGCTGCGCGCGCTGCAGCACACCGAATTTGTGTTGCTCATCCACAATTACCAACCCAAGCTTGGCAAAGTGCACATCCGGCTGTAACAACGCGTGTGTACCCACCACCACCTGCACCTGACCTGACTGCATTCCAGCAAGTATCTTCCCGCGCTCGCGTCCTGTCTGCCCGCCCTTCAACAAAAGGCACCGGACACCCAGAGCATCGAATAGGGGAAGCAACGACAGATAGTGCTGTTCGCTCAACACTTCCGTGGGTGCCATCAAGGCCGCTTGATATCCGGACCCACAGGCCATCACGATGGCATGAAGAGCCACCACGGTCTTCCCACACCCTACATCTCCTTGCAGCAAGCGGTTCATACTGATTGGCCGTCCCATATCATGGCTAATTTCCTTGATCACCCGCTCTTGCGCCGAAGTGAGCGAAAAGGGCAATACGGTTTTCAGCTGTTCAACCAACGGGTTGCGAACAGCAAATGTGATGCCTTCAAGGTCCTGAGTCTGCCCTTGGCGCCGCATGGCGAGTGCTAATTGCAGGAGAAACAATTCTTCAAACGCCAGGCGTTGGTGCTCTGGCGTCGCGTAGGCATTTAAGGCCTCCACCGAACGCTCCTGACTGGGAAAGTGTAAGACGGGTAATGCCTCCGGAAGGGTTGGCACTCCAAGTTGTGTTCGCATGGTTAAGGGCAACATTTCTTGTAACTGACCGGCATAATGGTCAAAAATTGATCGAATAATTCGTCGAATCTGCTTGGAGCTCAACCCATTCGTTTCATGATAGACGGGAACAATCCGGCCCCCACACATGTCCGGCAATTCGTCCTCATCCAACAATTCATACTCCGGCCCACGCATGGTCATCGGTGAACTTCCAGACGAATTGGACAAGACTGGGCCGGTCAATAACAGAGAGGCACCAGGCACAAAGGTTTTCTCCAAATAGGGCTGGTTGAAAAACACGCATTCGATAAGACCCGTCTCATCCCTCACCGTCACCGTGACCACGACCAGACGTCTTCGATAGGTTGTTTTTACCCACACTTTCTGCACTCTGCCTTTAATGGTGGCCTTCATGCCAGGGAGAAGGTTCCCGATGGGCAACACTTCCAATCGGTTTTCGTATCGCCAGGGTAAGAACCAGAAAGCATCCTCTAATGTTTGCACCTCTAATTTTTCCAGCAGGCGGGCTCTCCGAGGCCCCACCCCTTTGGCAAATTGAATGGGAATCTCAGAAAGAGAGGAAGGAGTCGGCATGATGATTACAAAAAGCCTCTTTCACAAGAACCGGAAGACTTCCACCGAACAACCGTGGATGAATACTCAAACCGGCCCAATCTACTTTAAAGGCATACGAGGCAATGTGAGGGCGAAAAACGAACAGTCCAAGCAACACAGACTACCTGTGAAACGTATGACTGTGAATGAATTGGTGTCAAGAGAAAATGGGCCTGAGTCATCTTTGGTCAGACGTGTTGTTCCGTGCTTCAGGCGGGGTAGCGACAACTGGCCCTCCCATAAGGAACATCAGCCAACCGATTAAGTTCCTCCTTGTTATAGGGGGTTTTCTTGCCTCCTCATCTCATCCCTAGACACTCGCAGACAATGGACAATATTTTCGCATTGCCTCTTTCCAATTTAATGAGCCTAGCAGGGGCTGATTTTACTGAAAAAGGAAATATGTTGAGCCTGCTATGTATCCGCGTGGATTTTCACTGGAAATTCCCGGCTATCTGAAACGAGGACTTGTGCGTGGATTGTTTCTGCGATTCCGTTGATCTTCTTCCGGAACCCGATTCCGGTGATCAGCAACAGTTAATCCTGTAAGGAATTGGTGGAATTTTCCTCTTCAAATCACCATTGGCACGTTAGTTCAAGAATATCTGTAACTGGTGTAATCGACACAATCACACTTAGTAGTTTACATATCATGAATATACTGTATGCCCCCACATTCTGTGAGATGGTGGGGGCATCAAAAAAAGGTTTCACAAAGACCTAACCAAAGAAGGGGAAGAAACTACTTCGCGCCTCGCAGAGGCTCCAAGAGTTTGGAACGATACACCTTCGCCGGATGGCCCGGAGCGGTTTCTTTCGCGGTGAAATTATCAAGAATGTCATCGAAACGTTGGGCACAACCCTTCACATCATTTGGGTCGACTCGGCAGGAGACACAGGCGGCATAACTTAATGCATAAATGCGATTGACATCTCCAGCGTCCGGATAATTTTCTTTGAGTGCGCTTTGCAAATCGGTATCCAGCTTGCCTCCAGCCAGGCTAGACATGAGACCTGATATCTCCGCACCAAATTTCTTAACCTTATGTTGATCTTCTGTCGACAAGTCTTCCGGAAGCGGGCAGGTATTGGGTTTAATGACAACCGAATCGACTCTGTGCTGCTGCTGGCATCCGAAGAGCATGGTCAGCATGCTCACCATCGCAAGACCCATCATAAACGAATAACGCCGATCCCTTACAGGAAACTTCAGATTCATCATGAATCCTCCTTTGTCGACATAGGTTGAGTAGCACACGTTCAAAGAGTCGCATTATGAGTAGAGGCATCCGGATTGGCAATTGTCTTCCTGATGACATATTGAAAAGATCCGTAAGGATATCGATGAGATATTAAAGAGTCACTCTCCATGGGCGTATTAATTGGGGCATTCCAATGTTGATTCACCGGGTTCAATGATCGTCACCACATGCGACACATCAAAATCATCGTAGTATTCCGTGATGACCGAACAGGTGTGATGCACCGTCTTGAAACAATTTTTTACAGACTCCACCTTGGCGGTTAAATCATGCTTTTCAGATCCGAACGCCGCGACTTCGGTGATCACGTCGACATGGCTAAAGCACGCATTGTGACTATCAGGCAGGGTTTGCCCTTTTTGCAGAGTGATCAATAGATGAAAATCCTTGGTATCCCTTCCGAAAGCAGGCACCCCCTGTTTATGCGTAAAAATTTTCGGCTCGGCGCCAGGCTGGATTTCCTGGTCATTCACATACATGCCTTTTCCTTCCCACAGCGTCGCATACACTGGAGTTGAGGTTTTATTGTGCACATAAAATAAGACTTCGTCATCGCCCATTGCTAACGAGGTGGAGGCCAAGAGCAACAACAGGGATACCGGTATGGCGAAACAATTCATGGACATACCTCCTCATCAGAGATCAAACGAATAAACCAACACAGGATAATTTGAAATGGGAAGGGAATCAAATGGCTGTAAATACTCCCTCCTCCCTTTTGCATGTATGTTGCCCAATGATCTGCAGATCACTCAAAAATTCTAAAAAATGAAGATCCCTTCAGGAATGAGTTGCACTTCCTTTGTATCAGGTTTAACCTAAAATTCTTTCTAGAACAGGAATTTGGACTTGGAAACTGGCCAACCTACCAGTAATAGAAAGTTGGGAGCATAATCGGCGATCGCTCATCAGCAGGATGATCTGGGCTTTTGGTATTGAACGCTCGATTAGCTATCACTCAGCCACTCTGCAAAAAAGAACACAAGGAGGTGTCCTGATGATCCCATCACAAACAACGCGAATTCGGCATTTGCTCGGCAAAGCCATCGTTACAAGCGTTGTGGCCTTGATGATGGTAGCGGTGACGTTTGAGGGTCAGGTAGGCCGAACCCTTGCCACAGAAGAGGTGAAGAACGGCCTTACCTTAGGAACGTCATACGCTCAAGAAGGTGAGGGGCTCGATATTGGTACTGTATTTGATATTGCCGGTGCCGTCGATACCTTATTTTCGGCTTTGTATACCGGTTTTGATTCCTCATACATCGATAAATATTATGGCGGGAGCGTCGCGGGGTATTTATTCGCGATGCTGATCGACCCTGATGCGGCAGAATTTGACTATATTGATAATCAGTTGGAAGTAGTCAACCAGAAACTCAACCACCTCATTGCCCTTGATGGTGAAATCATCACGGCAATCGGGAAGCTGGAAAAAGAACTGGCCATCGATACCACCAAAATTCAGGAAGCGGTGGAGGCCGCGGATCTAGTGACTGCTGAATCGGCTATCAGGAGCCTTTCTCGTGATCAACTTTTAACCAGATATCAAAATATGTCGATGAAAAATATCACGCCCGCCAATCGCAGTTATATCTCCAGTACATGTCAGACCCTATTAAATGGGACCAGTACTCTTGGCAATTCAGGGAACATCGATATTTGGTTGCGCACCATCGATAACCATATGACCGAAGCGGGTCCATTCAATGTAGGACTCCTTCAACTCATGGCCAATCAAGTCCAAGAGTCCCTGGGTTCTAATTCCACGAACGCCTACCAATACTACCAATGGATAGAGTCAATGTTTATGCGATATGTCTTGCTGCAATCAAAGGGCATAAATTTATACGTGAACTGTGCCCATGTCCTACCAGTGCCGTTGGAGACACAATCCATCAAATCTCAGTACCTGAACTATTTAAAGTATATCCTGGACCAATTTGAATCCTTCCGGGATGTAGTGGAGGGAACGGTAATAGGAACCAACTATGCCATTGCGCGGGACGCCTTCAATGCCACAAACGCCAGCACCACAGACCTAGGGTTACAATTGGAGAATAGCACCAGACTTATTTTGCCACGGGTGGATTTCATCACGCATCGCGTTCTAGGGAGGAGTAGTCTCTCATCGGTCAATGCTTCCCCTGATCCAAACGCCCCCCCCCCAGGGAGCTCTGACGGCCAGGGTTTTGTCAGCCAAGAATCAAAACAAAACGGGATTCGAACTTGACTTCACCTATTCCGGACCGTATGTACCTGCCCCCACGATTGCCGATTGTCCCGCAGGGTTACAGAGGACCAAAGTCTGGACGATTGCAAATGCAGGGTCCGATCGATTCATCATTACGTCCCTAGCCGGTTACCAGGGGAAGCCAACGCCTTGGGCAGAAAATCCGGCCAAAGCCAACACCTATCTTGGGAGCTCCAGTTATCAACTCGCCGTCTCTACCATTAATCTGAACCCAGGAGAAGTGGGATCAGTAGGACTATGCGCCAGCACATTTGGCGCGAAAGAGAAGGATGGCTCCCTATACCTGGCCTACCATTTGCTGCCTCCCGGCACACAAACCCCAGGACCCACGGAAACGATAGGATGGGCCGGGACAGGAACCGTTGGAACGTCAAAGTATACACCAGACCGATTTACGGTCGATGAAAAAACCAACACCATCACGATCAAGGGACAACCCTATAATAGTTCTGGCACGGGTACGGCCAGCACGCCTTACGGACTTCCTTATATCAACTGGAAGGAGTCCAGCGATACTTCGACCATTATCGGAAATGATATTAAATACCGACTCATTCGGTATGGTTTCAGCAACGTGCCATTGGGTAGTTATGAGGTGACTGGTGGTCCCAAGGGTGTCCAATTATTGCCAAATCAAAAGGTCAACGTAGTCTTGAGAGATCGGAATTTTAACCAAATCACATTCGTATCAAAGAGAAAAGATGTCGTGATGGCGAATAGTCGGACTTTAGGCGCATGGGAGACGTTTACATTTGAATATGCCGGACTTTCAGCAGACAAAAATGCTCTAGGTTACTTGCGTGGGGCTAATGGCCAATATGTCGTCAGGCAGGGAGACACATTGATTGTTCAGGCCGACGAGGGCCAACCAATCGAGTTTGTCGGATGGAACTCTACTGCAAACGACTCTAAGTTTATTACCAATTGGGGACGGCTGGCTTTCGATGGCAGTTATGTCACCATTGATCCTTTGACCTTTGACCTCACGTTCACGAAGGATAGTGACAAGGGGACCAACTTTGCGAACACCTTTATCGACAAAGGGAAGAAAGCCCTAACAAAAGGGAGCACGTACACTGTAAGTCTGACCTATGGGATTGCCGATGATTCATCTCAGGTCACCTGTTCTCATCTTGGGGCGGATCCACCTGCCCCCTGTTATCAATATTACTTGTATGCCAATCTGGGCTATCCCTACGGCTATTTTAGCTATTCCCCAGTCACCGTGGCGGGCGGGTTTGGCAAAACACTTGGCATTCCGGTAGAGCAAGGAGGCAGCCCGTTTAGCTTATGGAAGTTTGAGGCCAAAAATTCTCAACCCACACCTCCAACATGTGACAAAATCAATGCCGCTGTTCCTTCCTCCCGGTCAATTGAAGCACGTGCTGGCAAGGATGCCGGAATAGATGTGAAAATTAAGTTTGACGACAATTTATTTTCGGTTTGCTTTAAAGGCAAGGCCGAGGGGTACGCGACCACCACGTTACAGCTATTAGATTCCGCGTGCGAGTATCATTTTACGTTAGCAATGGAAGGGACTGAGGCGTCCGTTGCAAATTTTGTACAGGAGTGGGATCAAATGGATCACAGTGATCTGAAGGCGGCGAATGCATTTTTGCATTTTGACCGGATAGAGGATGAGGGGACCGAGAAACTGGTTGGAAATGTCACCAATGATTGGAACGCCAAATCCCACAAACCCTATACTATGGACATTACGTATTCGGCAGGGACATCCGACAAATGGGATTCCGACAACACGGCCTATATTCGGTATGGAGGATTCATCGATTTCAATGCCCCGATAAAGGTCTTTTCGGTACGGCGGTCTTCAATGTTTTCCGTCACCATGGTTCCCGATACTTTAGAATTTAATTTGAGGGGAATCACGTGTTCCTCTGATCAAAAGGGTTCAAGTAGTTAGTAATTTCAGTTGTCAAGATGCCGTTTGAATTATGTATTTTATTATTAATAAATGGCCCATTCTCCTTTTCATGTAAGAAATTATCCAAGATAAAATATTGTCTCTTGCCCGTAACTTAGTAGTCGGTCGATCTTATGATTTCCACTTGCATTTGACCGTCGAGGATACTCACGCAGTTTTCTGGAAAGATGTGCGATGTATATAAGGATACGATACGTGATTCTCGTTATTCGATGCCATTAGCCCGTTTGAATGCCAGGGCAACACCAATTGCCAAGCACACAAGACAAGATCGTTATCCCAACTTTTTTGTGGGATTTGGTGGAGGGAGCATCGCCTCAAAGTTGCTCAGCGATATTGAGATGACAAACCGGATAGCCGGTTTCGGCGAATTCCCAGCACGAGTGAGAGACCGGTTAATTCCCAATTAAGGTCACCTACATAGGTTTACTCAAGGTATCGCCTATCGTCTCAGGCACTGGACTGAAAAGGGCCTGCACCAATTCCTCAGGTTCTCTGAATGGAAAGAGTTTTCCCTTCTTAACCTTCAATTATCCTGTGCAACTGTCATCCGTCCCAAAAAATTCCAACCAGATAAGGATATCCTGGATGCCACTCACCAAACTTCTATGATATTCTGGGACTTGTGTGTACAACAGCACCTGTGGTAACAAACAGATTCTAATCGACAGTTCGGTCATTTTAAATATCAGGGAGAAGACAATGGCTTTTTCATGTGACGTGTGCGGAAAAAACCGCTTAGTGGGAAATAATGTAAGTCACGCGAATAATAGGACAAAACGGATCTTCCGGCCGAATCTCCGGACGGTTCGCGCGCTCGTGAAGGGTGCGGCACAACGCATTAAAGTCTGCACCCGTTGCCTGCGGTCCGGATTGGTTCAAAAAGCCGTCTAGTCGTTTCTCAGGCCGTTCATGCGAGGTGAACGGTATGTCCCATTTGATGTTCGTGTAGCCCTGAATCGTATTCACCTATTCGACTGTCATCATTACTTCATTCCTTTCCAGCCGATTTTCCAACTGATCCTTGGGTGTCATTCTGAAATACGCCCACTTCTGATGAATCAGCAGGGCTCGACCCTGGAAACGACCGCTGGTCCCTATTAACGTGGGGCAGACCATTCCACCTTCATCCTTTCCCACTCGCAGGACCGCCGCCCTTTTTTTTGCTTTCGCCTTAATCGGGATTCTTCATCCCCTGAGTTTCCCCCCATTTGATCTTGGATGGCTGGCCTGGTTGGTGTTGATTCCCCTCCACATGATCATTCATGACCTCCCGCCAAGCCGGGCCTTGTATTTTGGATGGCTGGCCGGAACCATCGCCTTTGCGGGAACCGTGACGTGGGTCATCACAGCCATGCATCAATTTGGTCAAGTCCCGTTCATCATGAGTGCCTTGTTGATGCTCCTTTTGGCTGCTTATCTTGGCCTATATATGGGCATCTATAGCTGGGGGTATGCCAAGTTCCAACACACATGTCCCAACCTCGTGTGGCTGGCAGCTCCCGCCTTGTGGGTTGCCCTGGAATTTGTCCGAACCCATGCGTTGAGCGGGTTCCCCTGGGCGCTCTTGGGCTATTCCCAATACGAATGGCTCCCGCTTATTCAATTTGCCGACGTGACCGGAGTCTATGGGGTTTCATTTTTACTCGTCATGGGAAATGTTGCTCTGACCTCTCTCCTGTTATGGATCTACGGCAAAAGACGGGGCCTGGCCCTACCAGGGCCCTGGGTGTCGGTGACAGGCTTTGGGTGCGCACTGACTCTCGTCCTCGCCTATGGAACCTGGAGGGTGCAGGAACAGGCCCACCTTGACGCCTCGGCACGCACTTTGTCCATTGGGTTAGTCCAAGCCAATATCGATCAAGCCGTTAAATGGAACGAGGCCTACCGGGATGAGACACTTCGACGCTACGCCTCACTCAGCCAAGAAGCCGGGAAGAATACCGACCTGCTCATTTGGCCGGAGGCGGCCACACCCTTTCTCTTCGAGCAAGAGCCCGCCTACCAGAAACAGGTCCTTGATATTGCGAAAGACACACACAACTCGTTGCTATTTGGCAGCCCCACACTTCGATTTCAACAGGACGGCCGTCCGTATTTGTATAACAGTGCCTTTCTAGTGACGGCTGAAGGACGGGCCTCAGACCGGTATGACAAACGTCATCTTGTGCCATTTGGGGAATACATACCCTTGCGATCAATTCTCTTTTTTCTGGATAAGCTCGTGGTAGGGATCGGCGACTTCAGATCCGGCCAGGGAGTCATGACCATGCAAGTCCCAACGGTGCCATCCGGCAGTGGTCCGAGATTCGGGGTGGCTATTTGTTTCGAAGTGATTTTCCCTGATCTGGTTCGCCGGATGGCCCAGGAGGGCGCGAATTTTCTCGTCACGATTACCAATGATGCCTGGTTCGGGGATTCTGCTGCCCCGTATCAACATTTCGGTATGGTCGTTTTTCGTGCCGTGGAAAATCACTTAGGGTTTGCCCGGGCCGCCAACACCGGCATTTCCGGCTTCATTGCCCCGGACGGACACATTCTTTCCCAGACATCAATTTTCTCGGAACAGGCGGTGACAGGATTACTCCCACTCCGTTCCTCATCACCCACCTTTTACACGCAATTTGGGGATGTCTTTAGTTGGGGTTGTGTTATAATGACAGGTATTTTGTTCACCTGGTGTCGGTTTACCACACCGCTTTCCACCCCCAAGCCACGGTCTTCACCGATATAGCCGCGAGAGGAGTGCTGCCCATGCTCGAAGATATTCGCATTCGAATGGACAAAATCAACGACTACATTCTGGAATTCCGGAGGTATCTTTGACGTTCCTCGGCTAACAACTGAACTGGAAGAACTCGAGCGGGAGACCTCCCAACCGGATTTTTGGAACAATCCCCGTCGGGCCGCCAAAGCCGGACGACGTCAAGCCGAGATCGAACGCCAACTCGCACGCCTTCACCAACTCGACCAGCAACGGGATGACCTTCTCGCCATTCTGGATCTGATTGGCCAACAGGGGGATCCGGAATTAGAAGCCGAATGGAGCAAGGGCATCAAAGACATTGAGGCCACGCTGGAAGCCTGGCGATTGGAACAATTGTTATCGGGCGAACATGACCAGAACAATGCCATTCTCAGTATTAATCCCGGAGCAGGCGGAACCGAATCCCAGGACTGGGCACAGATGCTCATGCGCATGTATCTTCGGTGGGCTCAGGAACGGGGATACAAAGTGGAAACCATCGATCTGCAACCCGGCGATGAAGCCGGCATCAAAAGCGTGACCTTGGCCATTGCCGGGCCATTGGCTTATGGATACCTGCACTCAGAGGCGGGCGTGCACCGACTGGTTCGCATCTCCCCCTTTGATGCCAACAAGCGTCGGCATACCTCGTTCGCCGCAGTGGGTGTCTATCCGGAATTGGACGACGACATTGACATTGTGATTGATGATAAGGATCTGAAAGTCGATACCTTTCGCGCGGGTGGCGCGGGCGGGCAAAATGTAAACAAGGTGGAAACCGCAATTCGCATGACCCATCTTCCCACAGGAACCGTGGTGCAATGCCAAAATGAACGGTCGCAATTGCAAAACCGGATCGGCGCCATGCGGGTGTTAAAAGCGAAGCTGTATGAGCTGGAACAGCAAAAGAAAGACGCTGAATTTCAAAATATTGTTGGGGAAAAGAAAGATATCGCCTGGGGTAGCCAAATTCGTTCCTATGTGTTCCAACCGTATCAAATGGTCAAGGATCACCGGACCAACTACGAATCAGGCAATGTCGCCGCGGTCATGGATGGAGGGTTGGACCCTTTTATTGAAGCGTATTTAACCATGAAGGCCTCGAAGGCTTCACATATGCCGGCCCATTAACACGCATCCACATTCGAGACTCGGCCTTCATGAATTATCACCGTCATACTCGTGTTTCCTGTGCTGACCAGACGACCATCGAGATATTCACCCCTTTGAATCCAGTAGAGTCATGTAAGTTATGGAAGAATTGAACGAACAACAACAACAACGGCTGGAAAAACTCCACGCGCTTCAGGATGGAGGTCTCCATCCCTTTGGTACACGTTTTCCCACCTCCCACACGCTTGAGGCCATTCTTCAATCGTATACGGCCTCGACCAAAGAAGACCTTGAAGGCACACCGATTTCGTGCACGGTGGCCGGACGCATTGTGGCCATGCGCCGTTTTGGAAAGGCCGCTTTTGCGGCCTTACAGGAAGAAGGCCATCGTCTCCAGGTCTACCTCAAGAAAGATCTGCTTGGGGATCAGTCCTACGAACTTTCGCAGTCGTTCGATTTAGGGGATTGGATCGGAGTCGAAGGCAAGCTATTTCGCACCAAAACCGACGAACTCACGGTAGAAGTCCATCGCCTCAACTTTCTCACAAAGGGGTTACGGCCGCTTCCGGAAAAATGGCACGGGCTCACCGACATTGAAACCCGGTATCGGCAACGTTATGTGGATTTGATTGCGAATCCATCGGTACACCAGGTATTCCGCACGCGCAGTCGGATCATTAATATCATTCGTTCGTTTCTCACGGAACGAGAATACCTCGAAGTGGAAACGCCGATGATGCATTCCATTCCTGGAGGAGCCACGGCACGCCCGTTTGTGACCCATCATAACACCCTCGACGTAGACTTATATTTGCGCGTGGCACCGGAATTATACCTCAAGCGCCTCATTGTCGGGGGATTCCGGCGCGTCTTTGAAATCAACCGCAATTTCCGCAATGAAGGCATTTCCACCATTCACAATCCTGAATTTACCATGTTGGAATTTTATCAGGCCTATGCAGATTATCATGATCTGATGGACCTGACCGAACAGTTGTTTCACACTTTGAGTCTGGAAGTATGCGGAGGCCCGATGGTGGAATACCAGGGTCAAAGCATTTCTCTGGCGCCACCCTGGCGCCGGGTGCCGTACTTGGATTCGATCGTAGAGGTCAACCAGTTGGACCCTGAGGTCCTATCCGACCAAAAGAAAGCCATAGACGCGGCAAAACGGTTAGGCGTTGATTATGTGCCGCAAGCCAGCCATGTCGACATCCTTGTCAACCTTTTTGAAGCCACAGTCGAGCCAACCTTGATTCAACCAACATTCATTACCGATTTCCCCATTGAGATCTCTCCCTTGGCCAGGAAAAAAGAATCCAACCCGGCCTTGACCGACCGATTTGAACTCTTCATTGGTGGACGGGAATTAGCCAATGGATTCTCTGAGTTAAACGACCCATTAGACCAGCGACAACGCTTTGAGGCCCAAGTGGCGTTGCGGGATGCGGGAGACGACGAAGCCCATTATCTGGATGAGGACTTTATTCGAGCCCTCGAATATGGCATGCCTCCCACAGCAGGAGAAGGTATTGGGATTGATCGACTCGTCATGCTACTCACCAATCAGGCCTCAATTCGCGATGTCATTCTTTTCCCCCAACTTCGACCGGATCGGCCTTTGTGACCCTCCCATATGAGATATTAGTCGGACTGCGGTATCTTCGGGCCAAGCGTCGGCAGCGAACGATTTCGCTGAACACGTTTATCTCCATCACCGGGATCACGCTTGGTGTCGCAGCACTCATTGGCACACTTGGCATCATGACCGGCTTCAAGGAAGATCTCCAGGCGAAAATCCTTGGTACCACTGCGCATGTGATCGTCCAGGAACGAGGCAGCAATGACATGAAAGGCTATGCGGACCTGGTCGATCAGATTGAAGCCGTTCCCGATGTGGTAGCCGCTGCCCCGTTTATTTTCAAACAAGTGCTCGTCACCTCCAAAACGGCCGTGCAAGGGATCATCCTCCGGGGCATTCAGCCCTCGCAGGAAACACGCGTGACCGATATAGAAGCCAACATGAAATTTGGGGATTTGGCTGACCTGACCCGCCCTTTTGCCCCACCCACACCGACATCTCCTGATTCCGGTCGGGACAACCCCAATCCTGCGCCCTCCAACCCGCCCGGCATTATTTTGGGGAAGGAATTGGCCTTTCGGCTTGGCGTGTTTATCGGCGATACCATCAACGTCGTCTCACCTGTCGGTCCAATGACCTCGTTGACCATGACACCGAAAATTCGGCCCTACACCGTTGTCGGCGTGTTCGAATCCGGCATGTTTGAATATGATTCTTCATTGTCGTACATCAGCCTGGAAGAGGCCCAGAAATTTTTTAATCTCGGTGAGACGGTCACCGGGATTCAAGTCAAAGTCAATGACGTATTTTTGGCCCAGCAAATTGCCCAACGTTTGGAAGCCACACTCGGTCACATCTTTATCGCCCGTGATTGGATGCAGCTAAATCGAAATTTGTTTTCGGCATTGAAACTTGAAAAGACCATGATGTTTCTTCTGCTGGTCTTGATCACCCTGGTCGCCTCGTTCAATATCGTGGGGACCTTGACGATGATTGTCAACGAAAAACAACGGGAAATTGCCATCCTCAAAGCCATGGGCGCCACCCCAGGAGCCATCATGCGAATTTTCATGTTAAACGGGTTGGTAATCGGAATTGTGGGAACGGGCATTGGGGTCCCTCTCGGCTATACCTTTTTGTGGCTCATTCAGAACTATTGGACCTTCGACGCCTCCGTCTATTATATATCCCGCATTCCCGTGCACATCCTGCCATTGGATGTACTGTTAGTCGCCACCTCGGCCATCCTGATCAGTTTTGCCGCCACGTTCTACCCCTCATGGCAAGCGGCGAAGTTAGACCCTGTCAGCGCTCTTCGTTATGAATAACCCAACCGACTCAGAGTTCACGCCCCAGGTGCCATTGGTCTCTATCGACAATCTCTGTCGTTCATTTCAGATGGGCAAGCAGACGGTGCATGTCCTCAACGGCATTTCCATGACCTTAGCGCGAAAGGAAATGGTGTCGATTGTCGGAGCATCGGGCGCAGGAAAAAGTACTCTGCTCCACATCATGGGAACCTTGGATCGCCCGACAAGTGGAAAAGTATTGTTTGAAGGAAAGAATATGTTCCAGGTAAGCGAAACCGCGTTAGCGGGGTTTCGGAATCGATCCATCGGATTTGTCTTTCAATTCCATCATCTTCTTCCGGAATTCACCGCGTTGGAAAACACCTATCTTCCGGCGCTCATTCAAAAAATTCCCAAACAGCAGGCCATGGACGCCGCAAAATCTCTCCTGTCTGAAGTGGGGCTTTCTCACCGTCTGCACCATAAACCTGGGGAATTATCAGGAGGAGAGCAGCAGCGTGTCGCCGTGGCCAGAGCCTTAATCCGGCACCCTGACCTGGTGTTGGCGGATGAACCGACAGGCAATCTGGATACGCATACCGGTGATGAATTATTTGAGCTTTTACGAAAACTCAATCATACCCATGGAACAGCCTTCGTGATTGTGACCCACAACGAAAAACTCTCCCTTCAGACCGACCGCCTGATTCAACTGCAGGATGGACAAATTATCGAGGATCGCTGTCTGACGGATCGCTCAACCGCGACGGACAGGTCGTAAGACTACACCACAAAAAACAAGGGGAACTCCACCTCTGTCGATGAAGTTCCCCTTGTTAAGGAATGCTGGGAGTGGTTAAAAATGCCCGTCCAGTCCTGACCGGAGTCATGCCGAAGGGAAGGCCGCAGCTGCTTGGACGACCGGAGCGTACGAAGAAGGACGTGAGCTCGGTCAGGCAACGAGACCACCGCTGGCGGCATTTTTCACAATCACGGAGAAGCCGTGATACGGTCCTTTATCTCATCAAATGTGGTCTTGGGAATGATGTTTTTCGCCACAAGTTCGCCACGGAGCCGATAAGGCCGGTTTGAAACCACTTCCTCAGCTACCTCCCGAGTTAACCCCAGCGTCAACACCAGATCACTCACCGGCGCCTTATTAATATTGACTAAATCCCCTCCGATTTTAGGCAGGGTTGGGGGCGTCACAATCTTGGGCACAGGTGGTTTGGACGAAACGATCGGGCTGGAATTCACTGACGGGGAAATTTCGGTCTTGGGCATGTCAGGCTTCTCCGAGGACTTCATCACTCCGGCAGTACTTCCTATGGAAGATTCACGGGTATCTTTGAGTTCCTTCTGATAGCGCAACACGGTCTCTTTCAGGGCTTTGTTTTGGGCTTTTACTTTTTGATATTGGTCCACGACCACACGCAATTTGGACGTGAGCTGCTCTTTTTCCTGATCTAATTCCCGCTCACGCGTTTCCAATAAGGTGTGCTCATTTTTTCGCCCTTCTTTAATCCGTTGCACCTCAGTAGTCATCGTCTCCAGATCTGTGGAAACTTTTTCGTTCAGCCCCTTTAAATTGCGTATTTGTTCTTCAAGGGCTTCCTGATGCATCCGGCTTTTTTCCAACTCAGCCTTGGCCGACTCCATATCCGCCACCGATGCCTCATATTTCGACTTCGAAACCATGCACCCTGGCAATCCCAACAGAAGTACGACCGCAATAACCAACCACCTGTTCATAATATCCTCCTCGTCCCTGCCAATAGAAAGATTCATCCTTGAGAAACTCTTCCTGCCCCTGTCCGGCTCCTGGGTTTACACCCTTATTTCAGGATTTATGGCATCCTCACGGTTATGTCAAGCCTAGCGGCGCCCTGGCCTGTGAATTCCGCTACTGGGACTGTTGAAAAAAGCCGCCAGAAGCGGTCTCGCCATTTTTCCGTGCTCACGTACTGGAAGTATGCTCTGCGCGTAAAAATGACGGCGGCCTTCCCTTCGGCATGACTCAAGGCAGGACTGGACGAACTTTTTTGAACTGCCCCGAGGCCTCTCTCTAATAGGCAACGTGCCTGTGGGTATATGCCCTTGGAAATTATTATTATTCAACACTCCCCTACTTACGGATTACATGACATACCATTCAGGGCGTCGGTCTTTGAGCAAATCGTTATAAGGATTGATTCGTTTGTCGCGGGCTTCCGCCATATCCATCGCGTACAGACCAACCTCTTCGTCTTTAAGGGAAGAGCGACACAAAATCTGTCCATTGGGGGCCACAATCTCACTCATGCCAATAAATGGCAATGCGGGTTTTTCCCCGCGCTGCTCCCGACCGACTCGATTGGCTGTTATGGCAAACACCCCATTTTCCAAGCATCTCGTCACCATGGCATCAGGACAATAAGGCAACACTAAATTGCTGGGGTGACATAAAATATCGGCGCCTTTAATGGCCAGACTTCTTGCAGCTTCAGGGAAAAACCAATCAAAACAGACGAGAAGCCCCACCTTAGCCTTACCAATATCCCAGACAAGAAATCCCGTATCTCCAGGATCAAACCAGAGGGTTTCCTCAAAAAATAAATGGGTTTTGCGATAAGTCCCGATATACCCCCTCGGTCCGATCAGCACGGCCGAATTATATAACCGGTCAAGGTCCCGTTCAGCCAACCCGACCACAACGTGCAGATCACGGCCCCGAACGGCCTCTTCCAATGCTTTGATGGTGGAGCCAGCAGGAATTTCCTCTGCCAACTCCCGAACTTCGTCTTTTGAAAGAAATTGATATCCCGAAAGGGCTAGTTCAGGAAAAACAAGGAGATGCCCTTCAAAGCGATGGATGGCGCGCAGAATCGTCTCTAGATTGCGTTGAATTTCTCCAAACCCTGGAGAAAATTGAAAATACCCTCCATTGATCTTGGACATCACCACCCCACAAAAAAAGCGGGCAGAGATGGACTCTACCCGCTTCTTCATCAGATTAAGGCTTTATGATTACTTAACCTCTTTCAAATGCATCACGGCGCTCTTCGCATGTTTGGTCCCGACATCGGCATGACCGGCTTTCCCATGTTCCACCGCTTCCATGAGTTCGTGAACCCCCTCGTCTAAATGAGGATTTTTCACGTCTTTTTGAGCAGCTTGGGCGTGAGTCAAGGCTTCTTGTGCATGCTCAACCAACGCATCAGCATGTCCCTGTCCGCCGTGATCGGCAGCGCCCTCAGCATGGGCAATTGCTTCAGCCACATGTGGATTGGCTCCTGCAAGGGCGACAGACCCCCACGACCCCGCAATCAGTAACCCCAGAATCGCGAACAGACCAATTCCCCCAACAACCGCTTGCTTTTTCATCCCTGACCTCCTTGAAAAAGTAAATAATATTGAGCTGAGAGTTTCAAATATCCTCTCATCCCTCACACACAAGATCAAGATGATCTCATTTGATCCTGATTGGTGACCCGATATAACAACTTCACGTCTTTTTCCGCCGGTGCCGCGAAATCACGGGACCATTCCCACCATGACCCTGGGTAGACTTTCACTCGTGGAAACCCGACGTATCGCAATAGACAAAAGACCCAAGCCGCCCGCACCCCACCCAAGCAATAGGTCATGATTTCCTGATTGTCCCGTAGCCCGTGATCCTCAAATATTTTCTTGACCTGCTCCGGAGGTTTCACTGTGGCATCCGGTTGTAAAAACCGGTTCCAGGGGATATTGATGGCAGAAGGAATATGGCCGGCCCGAGGCAACCCATCGATCTCCTTCCCCGCATATTCCTCAACGCTTCTGGCATCAAGAATGATGGTATCCGGATGAGGGCCTTTGACCAGTTTTTTCAATCCATCCTTATTCACAATGAGGTCCGGATTGGCCTTGATTGTAAAATCGCCCGGCTTGGGTTGAATCGCTTCATGTTCAAAGGGGCGCTGCTCTGCAGTCCACTTGACCCACCCACCGTCCAGTATTCGGACACTTGAATGACCCAGATACGTCAACATCCAGAACATGCGTCCCTCATCACCCCAATTATCGAAGGGATTGCAGTAAATAACCACGTCACTTGACTGGTTAATACCGAGCGCTCGAAGGCGCTGTTCAATTCTCCCAAGGTCAGGATCTAAGACCCCCTTTGCCACGGCTGAGGGATCGCTGTACTCATGCCATGTGCTGTGAACGGCACCGGGAATATGTGTGGAATAGGCGGCGCGACCTCGTACATCAAGAATGACCAAGTCTTCGCGGCCCAGATTTTGGGCAAGTGATTCGGTATCAATGAAAAAATTTTCGGCCACAGTGCTTTCCTTTATGAATGAAGTGAAGACGTATCTGCCGGGGGATGAGGAGTAAGCCCATCGGACGGTGCCTTACACCCTACCCGAAGATCGGGTTCCTGATCCTGTACAACCGCAGACAGGGTCGCATCCAAGGGGTACTCCCGTTCATAGATCGTAAAGACATATGGATCATCAGCCGTCAGACCATACTGATCTCTCAACATCTGATTTTGACTATCCGTCTGAATATGATACCGAATCCGCGCCTGAACGATCCACCCTTTTTCATGTTCCGGGATTTCATATTCAAAGGAATAATCCCGGCTGGCCAGGGGCAGCAATCGGTTATCGTATACTTCCACAATCACGGGCTGCCAGAGGATCCAACGGCCCATGGTATCAGATTGCTCATGCACCACCGTGCCGTTCGAATCGCGCACCGTAAATTCCACAGTAAAAAACCGGTCAGGGTCCCCTGTCGGGATTTTGTGCCCAGCCCCTGCATTAATCAGGGTCAACGTCAATTTAACATCGTCACCCGGTTGGGGTGTCGGAGGGTCTGCCTGCACTTGGACAGCGACCGCTCGCTTGACCATGTCCGGATCATGACCTCCCCGCCAAAGATGTCGTCGACCGTATCGGATAGGGCCCCCCTTGGCTACCGGCCGCTCGACTTCCGGCATATGACAACTCTGACAAATCAGTCCCTTTTCCTTCATGAAAAACTTGCCTTCATACTCAGGATACGTGCCACAAGGCCCTGCATTGTAAAATTGCATGGGTCCCGAAACCACATTATGGCAGCGATAACAGACTTGGGTCGTTCTGAAGGAAGGATCAAATTGTGTGGGATGCGGCGCTGCCGAATCGTCATATGGACCGAGAATCTTCCCATCGCGAACATGGCAGGCTGCGCACGTCACCCCTTCTTGTTGATACTCCGCATCGTACCGGTAATTAGGAATTTGAATGGCTTTTTCGACACGCCCACGGGGAAGGTCTTGAATAAGAGTCGGTTGCTGATTTTCCAATGGCGTATGGCAATTCAAACAGACCCAGATATTGTCATCTTTTTTCCAATAGGCTTGAAAGAACGGATCGTGAAAGGCCTTGGCATGAATACTGGATTTCCACTCTTCGTAGATTTCGACATGACAACTTCCACATTCCTCCGCTTTCAAGCTCTGCAATCCCACTGGAATCTGTTGATAAGGAATGGGTTTCGCGTAATCCTCCCGTAAGCCGAATATGACGGTGGGACGAATCTCCGTATAAAAAATGTAGATCCCTACCCCCAGCACCAACAGGAGCAACAACCACGCTTTTCCTCCCCATGATCGCTTTGATTTCATCGCGTTAATTATCCAGCAGAGCCTTGAGGTGACGGTCCACGGATCCCGCCAACGCCTTGAGGTGATACCCACCTTCCAAACATGACACAATTCGCCCACTTGCAAATGTTTTTGCAATCTTCGAGACAATCGTTGTCATATCGGCATACCCTTGCTCCGTTAAGGCCATACTCGCCAATGGATCATCCCGGTGACCGTCAAATCCGGCGGAAATCAGAATACATTCAGGTTGAAAATGTTCGGCGGCTGGGACCAAGACCTTCTGGAATATTTCGCGATACTCCTCATCCCCTTGTCCTCCGGAGAGCGGCACATTGATAGTCAGACCTTTCCCTTGACCCGCCCCGGTTTCCGTTGCCCGGCCCGTCCCGGGATAAAATGGAGCCTGGTGGGTACTAAAAAAAAGGACTGTGGGATCGTCATAGAAAGCCTGTTGCGTGCCATTACCATGGTGCACATCCCAATCCACAATCATAATTCTCTGTAGTCCATATTGTTGCTGAAGATAGCGGGCGGCAATCGCGACGGTATTAAAGAAACAAAACCCCATCGCTCGATCCGCCTCCGCGTGATGCCCGGGAGGCCGCACGGCGCAAAACGCCTGATCAATGTCGTGGTTCATAATCGCATCCACCGCCGCCAACCCCCCGCCGACTGCCAGATAAGCGGCCTCCAGCGTTCCCGGACACATCGACGTATCAGGATCCAGGGAGACATACCCGGTTGAGGGGGAGCGTCGTTTAAGACTCTCCACATAGGATGAGTCGTGGACGAGTTCGATCCATTTCAGATCGGCCCGTCGTGGAGCAACCTGATGCAGCCGGGACCACGTTCCCGAACTCTCTAATTGTGCGCGTATCGCACGAAGCCGTTCAGGTGACTCCGGATGGCTTCTGCTCATTTCATGGAGCTCATAGGCCGGATGAGATACGTATCCAACACGTCCCATGCTACAGAACTCCCAAACTTGAAAAGGAAATCATGCTAAAGAGGAAAAACCTGATCACCGTTACCGGGAATAAACCTTGCGCCTACTGACAAGCAGGAGGGAAAAGCGAAAAAGATCCTAGCACAGGGGAATGGCTTAGACAACGAATACACCCGCATGATAGGCTCGATTTCATTCACGTTCCGTCACCTTTATTTCTGATCGGATCTCAGCCATGGCCAATCCTAAGATCGAACAATTCAAGAAAGTGCTCCAAATGGATCCAAAGGACGAGACCATGTGGTTCGGCCTGGGGAAAGCCTACATGAATGACGAAAATTGGGAAGAGGCGATTCCCGCCCTGGAGCAATGCATTCAAGTGAAACCTGAATACTCAGCCGCCTATTTTGCGTTGGCTCAATCGCTTCACCAAACAGGCCAATTTGAAAAATGCCAGACAATATGCACCCAAGGCATTGCGGTGGCAACCAAGAATGGTGATCTTCTCGTCATTAAAAACCTGGAAGCCCTCAAAGCGTCCCTGCCTTCATCCTAACCGCTCGTACTTTTCCAAACCTTTCCCGCAGGTTCGCTTCACATCCTTTCCTTGATACTCGCGAGTTCTTGGGAGCTAAGGCGATATCGAGCAACCGGGTTCACCGCCAGCAATCGAATTCGAGGGTCGCGTGCATCCCCTGGTGGTCGAGTCACCCACGTGACCTGACGAATACGAATGGGATTACGTAATTCCTGCGCCGGTGCCTTCCATAAGGTCAGCAGGATCGCACTGAACTGAGGGACGTCGACGACCACTCCGACCAACATCGCAGCCAATCGCTGAAGATCCAAGGGAGGAATGTCCTGAGGGCGCCCATTCCTCCATGGTAAATCGGGGACACTGACTGCCAGCAACACGGGTGCACAGTACCGTTCTAATTGCCTGGCTTTTTCGGCCATGCGTGACAACAGTCGCCTGACTAAAGCCTGCTCAAAAAACTCATCCGAGGATTCCAGAATCTGGTGAGGTTGTAGACGCACCGCCGGTGATTTGCGAGTAGGTCCTTGGGTCGATTGGATCACCGTGACTTCCACAAAAAATCGATGCGTACCTTCATAACACTCCAGGTCCGCCGTTCGCCCGCCAGAAGCCTCTAAAAATGCCACGGAAAAGCCTGCTTGCGCGAGAAAATACGCGGTCTCGATCTCGGCATGCGCGGACGCCGCCTGCCTGACCGGAAACCGATTAATGTGCTCCCACAACATCGCCAGTCGAGTCTGACTTTCTCCGTCATCACAGGCTTTGGCAAGAGTCTGCCATTGGTGGAGAATCAAATCCGACTTGGGTTGTCCCTTCACGGTCCTCCCTCATAAGCATGGAAATCAAACCAACAAATGCGTGTGTTGGCAATTGCGGCCCAGGCATACCCGCCGACACTCAAACGGTAGTATATCAATCTAAAGCGGCACCAGGCTGCTTTCCCATTAGGCAGAAAAATCGGGCACCACCTTATCCCTCACTGGTATTGACTGATATTCAGGAAGAGGAAAAGGACGTGAGAGGCTCAAGCCAAGGGCCTGGTCGGCATTACGCGTTGGAAGCTTCCGAAGGATGTTTCAACTCTTCGAGTGAAAAATGTTTCGGGAGCATGACCGGGAACACCACACCAATGGGATCGCCACGCAAAATGGTCGTGGTCTTGTCAGGAGAAGGGTCCAATTGCAGCAGAAAATTCGTCACGAAGGCATCGTGGTCAGGCAGAAAATCATAGGGGTTCGGGGTCAGTTTATATTCTTGGGTTTTGATCCCTTCCCAGATGGAGAAGGTCCGGTTAGGAAAATGATAAAAATGATTGGGAAGATCCTTCATCATCATGCCGACTTGCTTGGGGTAATAAAAACGAATGCCACAATAGAGCTTGGGAAATCCACTATTCAAAATCGTATCGACATACATTCCAGAAAATGACTTATACCCCAAGAGCCGCTCTTCAGGAAGAATAGGCGGAGACTGCCATTCAAAACCAGTGCCTTTTCTACGAAACCGGCAATCCGCCGGTGAACGGATGAGCCAGCCATATTGCCCGACGCCCCGAACCGGCCCGCAATCATCCGGAAGGACTTTGTACCCAGAGGCTGCCAGCTCCCGTTGCTCAGGCAAAGGCATATTGGTCATCAATGGACGGTGGGGATGAAAATCAAGCTTAAGTCGTTCCGGAGCAAAGGCGGTGGAGTACTCACGCTCCCAATAAATAACCCATTTGTCGTCTGTGGTTCCCGGTATCGAACTCATGGAATGCCCTTCATGATTGCTCTGGAATCGCCTGCCCCCGCTTGATCATCCACGCCACTTCAGCCACACGCTTTCCCAACGCCCATGCATCGGCACGCTCCGCATCATTAATTCCAGGGCTATCGCCTTCCGTCGTCGCTGAAGCGCCAAACGCTCCTCCGTCACTCACGACAATCATCTTGTTCCCAAGCATGGCTGCAAGGATGGTCAACATCGTCACCTCTTTTCCGCTGGATATTTGCCCACCGGTCGTAAAGGCTGCTCCAACCTTATTACGCATTTTCCATTCAGGATATACGCCAAATTCAAACTGCCACCGGTCAAAAAACGCTTTGACTTCACCTGACATATTCGACCAATAGACGGGCGAACCCACGATGACGCCATCGCTGCCAAACAACTCATCGGCGGTCACCTGCCCCACGGTCTTCAGGAGGACGGTGGTCCCTGGTATCGATTCAGCACCCTTTTTCACACTCTTGGCCATCTCGGCCGTATGACCCGACAGAGAATGATAGGTGACTAAGACCTGAAGGCCATCGCTAGCCTGAGGAGATGCCTGCGGAGATGAAGGTTGAGCGGAAACTTGCACATACCCACACCACCAAACAAGGGCAGCCAGAGCTACCCATAAGGTATTTCTTCGAAAAATCTTCATAGGAGAATCAAACTGGAAGAGAGAAATCAAATGTCCGGACCTGACAGACCAATCCTTAAGAGCATCAAACCCCGCTACCGTCGTTCAATTTCTTCGTCTATTTGCTCTTCCACCGATACATGGGTCAAGGCCCCTCGATAATCACACTTATGACATCGTACCCGGAATTCCTCCAACCACTTCTCTTGCACAAAATGTTGATGACATTTTGGGCACGCAAACACCCCCTTCACATAATGCACCTGCTTTCTATACTTCATAACCAACCCCTCCAAAAATTTTTAAAATAAAAGTTCGGTGCTAGCCTGCCATAGGCCTTTTTCCAATTGCAAATTGGAATCGGGCCATTACCGCAGGGTGGCACCCGGGCAAATATCCGCTCAAGACTCAGGATCCTGGGGGGCTCCAAAGACCCTCGTCCGTTGTTTACGGGGAAAATATTGGTCATGAACCTTTTTGAGGCGGGCTTGCTCCACATGAGTATAGATTTGTGTCGTGGCAATGCTGGCATGGCCGAGCATCATTTGGACCGAACGAAGATCGGCCCCATGATCCAATAAATGCGTGGCAAAGGAATGGCGAAGCATATGAGGTGAAATAGGCTTGGTGATGCCTGCACGAGCCGTACGATCCTTGAGAATTTTCCAAAAACATTGCCGGCTCATGGCCCGACCCAGCCGGGTAAGAAATAACGCGGAAGACGTTCGCTTTTTGACAAAGGCCGGACGGGAAGACTGCAGATACTCCGAGACCAACTGGCGTGCCTTGTCTCCGATCGGAACAATTCGTTGTTTGTCCCGCTTGCCAGTCGCTTGCAAAAACCCCACATCCAGATTGAGATGCGCCATTTCCAAATTGATGAGTTCCGATACCCGAAGACCGGTGGCATAGAGCAGTTCCACCATGGCGGCATCACGTAGATCTTCCCTGGTATCCATCAGGGACAAGTTGAGCAATCTGGTCACTTCGGCTTCGGATAACAACTTTGGCAATTGACTCCATTGTTTCGGCGTCCCTTTCAATATACCCTCAAATGTCCGATCATCCTTTCCCCTCTCAAACGATTTATAGAAACCCCTTATAGAAGCCAGGCACCTGGCAATTGAAGAGGAGGACAGCCCTTCGGCTTTCAAACTGTTTAAGAATTGAAACCACAGTGGCCTGGAAAGATAGGTGGGATCGGCAATGTCGTGTGTTCGAAAAAAGATTTCGAGTTTCCTGAGGTCCCGGCGATAGCTCTCAATGGTATTCGCCGCATAGCCCTGCTCGACTTGCAACATGGTGAGATAACGATCAATACATTCCTGCATCGGCTCTTTATGCCATCCTCATCTTCATGATTGAAGAACCACAAACCTTTTCATGCCCCCACCGGCCATAATCCTATCCAGATATTTTCTTGCATTCTTCTATTTTGGTAAGCGGACTTCCTGGTATACTAAACAAGAAAAGCATTGTCGTCACCGTATTCTGCTTGTGAATTATCTACCCAAGCTTTCGGGTGTTGGCCTGTTTCCATACGAACAATCCCTTCCATTTCCAAGGCGTTTAGGTACATTCCCTTTGACGACTGTCAGACTTAAATATCTGTTGCTGCGAACCCTATTGTGTCTCATCCTGGGAAACTCGGGATTGCTGGTGGACCAGGGATGGTGGCCCTTCTTGGGCGGAGACATCAACCTCGCATTTGCTCAACAATCTTCAACTTCTCCTCTTCTGGATCAGGCAAGATTGGAGCTGGAAGCCGATAATCCTGCAGCCGCCATTACGACTCTCGAGAAGCTGATTGATTCATTCCCTCCTCCAGAGATCCTGGAAGAAGCCTATCTCTTGCAAGCAACCGCACTGAAACATGATCACCAGCCGACGGATGCCCTTACGGTTTTAAAGCAACTCCTGGAAGAATTTCCCTTTTCGCATTCCACAAACCCGGCTCGGGTCTTAATGGCCGAACTCTATATCGAGCTACAGAACTATGAGCCTGCCCTGGATCAATTGTATCAGGCATTGGATTATGCCACGGATATGGACCTGCGCCGGTCCATATTCCAATTGATTCGTCAAACCGAGTTAAACAATCACAACCCGCTAGGCGCGGTAAAAGCCCTGTTAAATGAAATGAGTCTGGCCGATCAGACCGAACGGCTCGAGTTAGAAAGTCTCACTCAAACTCTGATTTTACAGCAGTTGGACGAACCCGCGCTCCAGGAACTGGTTGAGAGTTATTCCTCCCGGTATCCGGGTGACATCGCAACCATCCGGCTGATTGAACTGCATACCGCCAACGGGGATGAGGTCCTCGCCGAACGGGATATCCGGGGATTCCTCAAACGCTTTCCCACCCATCCCTATGCTCAAACGGCAATGGCCCTCCTGCAATCATTTATCAGCAAGATTAAATATCATTCGCATATTTTGGCAGCCGCCCTGCCTTTCTCCGGTCCCATGAAAACCTATGGCACGGATTCGTTAAACGGCATTCGACTCGCTCTCGAAATCGCCAAGGAACAATGGGAACTGGCCTCAGTTGGGCTGGTCGTAAAAGATACCACAACCCTCACCGCCCCGTTACGCGTCGAGATACAACAAATGCTTGATGAATTTCGTCCCCTTGCGGTCGTTGGGCCCTTATTGTCCCGTGAGATACAGGGACTCGGCCGACTCCCTGATGACTATGTCACGCCGTTTATCACCCCTTCATCCACGCTCTTAAATGTTCGGCAGTTTGGATCATTTTGGTTTAGTACCGCCATGACCTCATCCGTCCAGGCCAAACGACTGGTGGAATATGCCATCCTAAAACTGGGATACCACCGTTTTGGCATTATTTATCCCCAAACTGCCTATGGACGAGAAATGGCTGATATGTTCGCGAAGGAAGTGTTGCACTCCGGCGGGGAAATTATCGCCTCAGAAGGCTATGCTGATGACCAGACCGATATTGGTGAACAATTACGCCACTTGAAGGAAAAAGATCTGGCTAAATACGGTACCACCCAAAATGAAAAAACCCGAACCGGAGAAGATCGCTTGGTCTATACACCCGGGTTTGACGCCGTGTTTGTCCCGGGACAGCCAGTACACTTGGCCCTTATTGCGGCTCAACTGGCATTTTATGATATGAATGTGCCGATTTTAGGCGGCAATAGCTGGCATAACTCTGAGTTATTTCGGTGGGCCAAACACGATCTGGACGGTCATATTTTTGTCGATGGATTTTTCCCCAACAGCCCTGATCCTAATATTCAGATGTTTGTTCAGCGGTATCGCAGTCAGTTTCAAAAGGAACCATCCCTCTTCGCCTTCCAGGCCTATGATGCGGCAACCATGGTGATGGAAACCATTCGCCAGGGTGCTCAATCCGGACAAGGGGTCTGGGACCAACTTGTGCGACGCTCTGACTTGCCGGCGTTAAGCGGATTTGCCTCTTTTAGTTCCGCCGGCATACTGAACCGAAGGCTCTACCTCCTCCAGGTCAAAGACAAGACCTTCACCCAACTTAACTAAGCCACATGGATTCCCTTTCCTCTATTCTCTATAACCTCTCTTTCATGCTGGTTCCACTCATGGCCGCGGTCGTGTTACATGAATGCGCCCACGGGTGGGTCGCAAATTTCTTTGGAGACCAGACGGCCAAAAACCTGGGACGACTCACCGTCAACCCTCTTCCACACATTGACCTGTATGGAAGTATTATTGTCCCGCTGATGTTATCCCTGATACCGGGTGGGTTTGTTTTCGGGTGGGCCAAACCCGTTCCCGTCAATCCTGATCAACTCCATAATCCCAGACGTGATATGGCATTTGTGGCCATAGCCGGACCACTCATGAATTTGTTTTTAGCCATTGTCAGCAGCCTGCTGCTCGCCCTATTTCTTTATCTTGACCCCACCCTCCAAGCCAACTGGCCTCCTCAGCCTGGTGTTGAACCTCGCCGCGATCTTCTCGGCATGATCCTGGTTCCCCTCACGGCCATGGCCTTATCTTCCATGATCATTAATATCGTGTTATTTTCGTTCAATCTTCTACCGGTTCCTCCTTTGGATGGGAGCCGGGTTCTCCGTAGTCTCCTCCCGGTCAGATCCGCGGAAGTCTTAAACCGGGTAGAACCCTATGGGATGTTTCTAATTTTAGGACTCTTGATGCTGAATTCGTATATCCCCATAATCAGCAGCTTTATCGGAATGGTGTTTCAGGTATTTCAACACCTCTTTTTACCTGCTTTCATAACTTAACGAGAACCGGAATACTGACTATGACCACACGAGTACTCAGCGGCATGCAACCGAGCGGACTCATGCATTTAGGCAATCTTCTTGGGGCCCTGGAAAATTGGAAATCCCTACAAGCTCAATACGAATGTTATTTTTTTGTGGCCGACTGGCATGCCATGTCGACAAATTATGCCGACACCGGCCGGATTAAAGAATTTACTCAGGAATTGCTGATTGATTGGCTGTCTGCCGGCATTGATCCGGAACGGGCTACGGTATTTGTCCAATCCAGCATTCCCGAACACGCCATTCTCCATTTGCTGTTCTCTATGATTGTGCCAATTCCCTGGTTGGAACGAAATCCTACGTATAAGGAAAAGCAGGAGGAGATCAAAGAAAAAGATCTTTCAACCTATGGATTTTTGGGCTATCCGGTACTCCAGGCGGCAGACATTCTGTTATACAAACCCGATATTGTCCCGGTCGGCAAGGATCAGCTTCCCCATTTGGAACTCACGCGGGAAATAGGCCGCCGGTTCAACAATCTCTATTCGCCCGTGTTTCCTGAGCCCAAGGCACATCTCACACAGTTTCCCAAAGTCATGGGTACCGACGGACGAAAAATGAGCAAAAGTTACGGTAATACGATCAATCTATCCGATACCGAGCCGGTCGTTCGACAAAAGCTTAAAACCATGGTGACGGATCCGGCACGCGTTCGCCGGACCGACAAGGGCAATCCTGATGTCTGCCCGGTATTCGACTTTCACAAAATTTATTCATCATCCGACGTCGTCAAACAAGTTGACCAGGATTGCCGCACCGCTGCCATTGGATGCATCGATTGCAAGCGGCAGGTTGCCGACGCCATGGTGGAACGCTACCGAACTATGTGGGACAAACGGGCCACAATCCTTCAACATCCTGATCAGACCCAGGAAATGGTAGAAGAAGGACGAAAACGCGCCTCTCACGTAGCACAGGAGACGATGCAGGAAGTGAAAACCGCGATGAAAATTCTCTAGCAACCTCAAATCGCACAATCCTCGAGTCACCTTCTGAAGAAGAATTCTTCTCCTACCAGAGCGACCGATATGGCGCAAAACCTCACGTTCCTCAGTCCAAAGTGCACAAACAGAAACCATGTTCACGGGAATAGCGTGGGGAATAGCGTGACTTTACAAAGGCTCATTGCTCTCACAACCCAGGCAAAGGAGGAACTTTCTTGAGCCAGACTTGCGATATTTTCTTGACTTCATGCTATTGTGAAATTACGATCATATACCTATAAAAGATTCCCTTATTTTCATTTAGTTAGGTATATCAAATTATGAGTATCCGCGTTGCCATTAATGGGTTTGGTCGCATCGGAAGAAATTTTTTTAGGACCAGTTTCAATGATCCTGCCATCGAGATTGTGGCCATCAATGATTTGACTGACTCAAAAACTCTGGCCCATCTCTTAACCTATGACTCGATTCATAGAAAATTTCAAGCCGAGATTCAACACGGACCAGACTTTCTGACAGTCAATGGGAAACAGATTCAGATCCTGGCCATTAAAGACCCTCAGGCCCTGCCGTGGAAAGAACACCAGATCGATTTCGTCATTGAATCCACTGGTCGTTTTACCGACCGAAAAGGCGCGGGACAACACATTTCAGCCGGAGCCAAACGGGTCCTTATTTCAGCACCCGCCAAAGATCCGGATATCACGATCGTGTTAGGCGTGAATGACTCCGACTACAATCCTCAACAACACACCATCATATCCAACGCCTCCTGTACAACCAATTGTCTTGCTCCTGTGTCGAAAGTCCTTTTACAGGAATTCGGCATCAAGCACGGATTTATGACCACCATTCATTCGTATACCAACGATCAACAACTGCTTGATTTGCCTCATAAGGATTTACGACGGGCACGGGCGGCCGCCTTATCCATGATTCCTACATCAACCGGAGCGGCCAAAGCGTTGTACCTGGTCATCCCGGAATTGAAAGGGAAAATCGATGGCATGGCCATTCGAGTGCCAACCCCCAATGTATCGCTCATTGACCTTTCAGTTGAAGTCGAACGCGATTGTGATGCCGCAACGGTGAACGCGGCCTTTCAACAAGCTGCCCAGGGCACGTTAAAGGGTTATTTGCAGGTCTCTGAAGCCCCCATCGTTTCAAGTGATCTTAATGGGTGTTCATACTCAGCCACCGTGGACGCACCTCTCACTTCCGTCATTAATAAACGGCTCGTTAAGGTATTTGCCTGGTATGACAATGAATGGGGATATTCGTGCCGTTTGCACGATCTGATCAATGTTCTCGCTCAACACCGTTAAATATCGCATCACCGCAGAGTTATTATCCGGCTTTCCCCCGCGAACCATCGGCATCGGAAGGGAAAGGAAGGCATGAAGCATTTAAAAAAACAAACCATTGATCAGGTTGATCTTCGCAACAAACGCGTACTCATCCGCGTGGATTTTAACGTTCCCCTCGATGACTCCTGCCAGATCACGGACGATTCAAGGATACGGGCCGCCCTTCCCACCATCAACCGTGCTGTAGATGAAAACGCTGTCGTCATTCTCTGTTCCCACCTGGGACGCCCGGATGGAACCATCAACCAGGCCCTCAGTCTGGCTCCCGTGGCCAAGCGACTCCAGAGACTATTAAATAAACCGGTTGAATTTGTCGGCGATTGCATTGGGCCGACCGTTGAAACTGTCGTCAATAAAGCCAAACCCGGCGACGTGGTGGTCTTAGAAAATTTGCGCTTTCATCCGGAAGAAGAGAAAAACGACGACCATTTCTCGGCACAATTGGCCTCATTGGCAGAGGTGTACATCAATGACGCATTTGGAACCGCTCACCGGTCTCATGCCTCCACTGTCGGCGTCACCAAATATGTGAAGGTATCTGCGGCAGGATTTCTCATGAAACGGGAAGTCGAAGCCCTGGAAGGCACAGTGGAGAACCCTGTTCGTCCGTTTGTAGCCATTTTGGGAGGGGCCAAAGTTTCGGGAAAAATCGGGGTCATTGAAAATCTTGGCAAGGTGGTCGATAAAGTCATCATCGGTGGAGGCATGGCCTTTACCTTTATTAAGGCCATGGGATTGGAAATCGGCCAGTCTCTCGTCGAAAAAGACATGCTGGACTTTGCCAAACGCATTCACGAACAGGCGATGGCTCAAAAAATCAAATTTTATCTTCCCGTCGATTGTGTTGTCGCCGCCAGTCTCGACCCTGAAGCGGAAACAAAAATTGTCCCGGTGCAGGAAATCCCCGCGGGCTGGTATGGCATGGACATCGGACCCGCGTCGGTCCGCCTGTTTAGCGAAGCCGTCCAAAACGCCAAAACCATTTTGTGGAATGGCCCCATGGGAGTCTTTGAACGTGATGCATTTTCACGCGGGACCTATGCAATGGCCCATGCTGTGGCCAATGCCTATGCGAAAACAATTGTGGGAGGAGGAGATACGGCTCTCGCCGTGTATCGAGCTGGAGAATCGGAAAGTATGTCCTTCATTTCAACCGGTGGTGGTGCGGCACTCCAACTCCTGGAAGGCAAGCATATGCCGGGGCTTGCAGCCTTACCCGATCGTCTTTGATCCCAACGCCCCCCCTTTTTTGAATTCCAAAAGTTAAGAGGTCCTCATGCGCAGTCGATTCATTGTCGGCAATTGGAAAATGCACAAGACGGTTTCCCAGGCCGAGTCCCTTGTGACCGATATTCTCCGGATATATCAACCGCAAGCTTCGGTAGAATTGGCCATCGCTCCCCCCTTCGTGTCGTTGACAGCAGTTGCACGCCTGCTGGCTTCGACTTCTATCAAATTGGCTGCGCAAAATACCTGCGCGAGTGACGAGGGCGCGTTTACCGGAGAAATTTCGCCACCCATGCTGCGGGACGTCGGCTGTCATTATGTCATTATTGGGCATTCAGAACGACGGCATATTTTTGGAGAAACCGACCAGGATATTAACAAAAAAGTCCACGCCGCCTTCCGCCATGACCTCCTACCGATTTTATGTGTCGGGGAACGTCTGGAGGAACGTCAATCCAATAACACGCAGGCCGTCATTCAACAGCAATTACAAACCTGCCTTGAAGGTCTCGAATCCAAAGATTTTGCGAGGATCACCATCGCCTACGAACCTGTCTGGGCCATTGGGACCGGCCAGGCGGCTACCGTCGACCAGGCAGCCGAGGTCCACGGCCACATCCGGTCTTTTCTTGCCATGCAATGGGGCATCAAACCTGATCAAACCAGAATCATATACGGTGGCAGCGTGACCCAGGACAATGCCAAAAGTCTCTTTCAATCTTCACAAATTAATGGGGCTCTCGTGGGAAAAGCTTGTTTGAATTCCAAATCCTTTGTTAAGATAGCCGAATTAGCTTCTTCCAATTAACCAGAAACACTCCAACGAACACGCACACATTATGTATACCCTGACCGTCATTCTTCATATCATTGTCTGTTTTCTCATGATTGCCGCCATCTTGCTCCAGGCAGGAAAAGGCGCCGAGATCGGTGCTTCATTTGGAGGGTCTTCTCAAACGGTATTTGGAAGCCGAGGCCCCGGTACATTTCTAAGTAAGATCACAGTGGGAGCCGCTATTGTGTTTATGCTGACATCACTCAGCCTGGCCTTACTTTCTAAACAGGCCAATACCTCGTCCACCGTGATAGATCTTCACCCAACCTCACACCATGAAACGTCTTCTCCAACGACCATGGAGGCAGCTCCTCCAACTGAAACCAACGCAACTGAACCCACGTCAGAGACGACTCCCGCCCCGACCGCTCCATAAATATTCTTTACTGAGTCGGCAACTATTTTGACAATTGGTGGAATGGCCCAGGATCGTGGGGCCACATGATTAGAAGGGCTGACTCCTAAATAGGAGTCAGCCAATTGGCATACGCAGCTTCTTCGCCACGCACAATTCTAAAGAATTCATCCTGCAGGGATTTAGTAAGAGCCCCTGGCTTACCTTCGCCGATTTTTCGATCATCCAATTCGCGAACCGGTGTCACTTCCGCAGCGGTCCCGGTAAGAAATATTTCGTCTGCCACATACATCGCATCACGGGTAAACCGCTCCTCAATCACCTGGATGTTTTTGGCTCTCGCCATTTCAAGGATCGAATTCCGGGTAATCCCGTCCAGGATCGAGGTCAAGGGAGTCGTTTTCAAGACCCCCTTTTTCACAATAAACACGTTTTCTCCGGTTCCCTCAGATACATATCCATCAGGATCAAGAAGAATACATTCGGCGTAGCCGGACTTCTTCGCCTCCCATTTGGCTAAAATCGAATTGACGTAATATCCCGAGATTTTTGCCCGGGTCATGGATACATTCACATGGTGCCGGGTGAAGGATGAAATTTTTGCTCTGATGCCTTGCGCCAAGGCATCCTCCCCTAAATACGATCCCCACGGCCAAGCCGCAATAGCCAGACGAATCGGGTTGTCGCCAGGGTACACCCCCATTGCGCCGTATCCCACATAGGCGATCGGTCGGATGTAGCAGGAGACCAATTGATTGACCCGAACCGTCTCAACAATGGCGTCCGACACCTCTTTTTTGGTAAAAGGCATGGGCATCATCGTAATATGGGCAGACTCAAAGAGCCGGTCTACATGCTCTTGTAATCGAAAAATGTTGGATCCGGCCTTGCCCTCATAACAACGGATCCCTTCAAAGGCCGCCAGACCATAATGGAGAGAATGGGTAAGAACATGAACCGAGGCCTCATCCCAATCGACGAGGGCTCCGTCCATCCAGATTTTTTTTGAACCAGTCACCATAGAAATATTTCTCCGATTGACAGAAGCTGAAATAGACAAAGCATGTGAGCGAAGGGTATCACGTGTTTTTTTTGCTAAGCATTAAGAACGCGTGATGATATACTAAAATCTTGACATAAATGTAAACATACTGGCAAAATGCGTGTTTGTTTGTTAAGGAGCTAAAAAACATGTATGCAATTATCGAAACAGGTGGAAAACAATACCGGGCGGAACCGAACGGTATTCTACAGGTCGAGTCACTTGAGGGCGATGTCGGGTCGATCATTCAATTCGACTCAGTGCGATTTGTCCAAACGGACCAAGCGCCTATTGTCGGCTCTCCCATGATTTCAGATGCAGTAGTCAAAGGAGAGATTATCCGGCATGCGCGAACCCGGTCCATTACCATTTTCAAAAAGAAACGACGAAAAAACTATCGACGGACCAAGGGCCATCGTCAGGGATTCACGCAAGTTCGAATCACTGAAATTGTGGCGTCTGCCTAATATTGGTCTTTAGAATTCTTTGGAGGTTTGACTCATGGCGCATAAAAAAGGTGGCGGATCATCCCGCAACGGTCGCGATAGCAATCCACAGTATTTAGGCGTCAAAGCCTATGCCGGGGAAAAGGTGAGCGGCGGAAGCATCATCGTTCGTCAACGCGGAACAAAATTCTTTCCTGGGACAAATGTCGGACTTGGTAAGGACTACACCCTCTTTGCCAAAGTAGACGGGATCGTTAAGTTTGAAGGAGGAATCGCCCGCCGGAAGGTGAGCGTCTATCCCCCCGTCTAGCTTCCCTTCCCATTTTCTGCTTTTTCAATTCATCGCCTTCATTTTTCCCTGGTAAGTCCGGTAGGATTTAAGGATTAGTATGTTTATTGATCAAGCACGCATATTTGTCAAAGCTGGAGACGGGGGAACCGGGCATTGTAGTTTTCGACGTGAAAAATTTGCTGAATTTGGTGGTCCCAATGGTGGCGACGGCGGTGATGGGGGAGATGTGGTCTTTGTGGCCTCCAATAGAGTCTCAACCTTGCTGGACCTGCGATATCAAAAACATTATGAGGCCACTTCTGGCGTCAGAGGCCTCAAGACCAACTGCCACGGAGCCAATGGCTCCGATATCGTGATTCCCCTTCCTGTCGGAACTCTCGTGAAAACCGAGGACGGTGAAATCATCGCCGACCTTATTGCGGAAGGACAAACCGCCATTGTTGCAAAAGGGGGCAAAGGCGGAAAGGGCAACGCACGTTTTGCCACGTCAACGAATCGAGCGCCACGTCAATTCGAGCCAGGGACTCCCGGCGAAGAGCGATGGGTGAATCTGGAATTGAAACTGTTAGCCGATGTCGGCTTGGTGGGCTTTCCTAACGCCGGTAAATCCACGTTGATTTCAGCGATTTCTTCTGCACACCCGGAAATTGCGAGTTATCCCTTCACTACGCTGCGGCCTCATTTGGGAGTCGTGGAATGGATGGAACATTCGTCATTTGTCGTAGCCGATATTCCAGGATTGATCGAAGGCGCTCATGAGGGGAAAGGGTTAGGTATTAAATTCCTGCGACATATCCAGCGAACCGCTTTTTTGTTATATCTGGTGGATATCACCGAATGGATTGCAGAAGACCCCGTCGAGATCGTTGAAACCTTACAAAGGGAACTTCAGGCCTTTGACCCCGAACTCCTTGAACGGCCATTTGCCATCGTGGCGACAAAAATTGATTCTCAGGGAAACGGCCAGCACTTGGAAGCCCTTCGGGATTATTGCAGCGCACACCATTTTCCATTCTTTCCCATTTCGGCCGTTACCAGGGAAGGCCTTCCATCACTCGTGACCTATTTAGGAAAAGCCGTTCTGGAAGCAAAGACCTCATGCGCGAGCAAGTGCTAGCGGCGTCCAAGAGGATCGTCGTCAAAGTGGGAAGCAGCCTGGTGGCTTCCTCGCAAGGCGGTCTACGTTTCGACCGCATCAACCGTTTAGCCCAGGAATTGGGCACCCTGCAAGCTCAGGATCGACAAATTGTCGTGGTTTCCTCCGGAGCCATCGTTGCGGGCATCTCACACCTCGCCATTTTTTCCTATCCCGCTGAATTACCCCTACAGCAAGCCGCCGCTGCCGTCGGACAAAGCCGGCTCATGCGAGCCTATGAGATGGCGTTTGAAGAAACGAAAAATAAGATTGCCCAGGTCCTCCTAACTCACCAGGATTTATCCGACCGTCGACGATTCCTGAATGCCCGCCACACCCTAAATACCCTTATTCAGCTAAGGGTCATTCCAATTATTAATGAAAATGACACCGTGGCTATCGAGGAAATCAGATTTGGTGACAATGATACCCTCGCTGGGGAAGTGGCCCACTTGGTTGACGCAGATCTGCTGGTGATTTTATCAGATGTTGATGGGCTCTATAACCAGGATCCTCACCTCAATCCTTCGGCAGAATTAATTCCTCTGGTTGCCAAAGTCACCAAGGACATTGAAGACCTCGCCGGAACTTCCCGAACGCAAGCCAGCCGTGGAGGCATGGTCACCAAGATCCGAGCCGCCAAACAGGCAGGACGCTTTGGAGTCCCGACCCTTTTATTAAATGGAGAAACTCCCCATGCGTTGGAAGATGTCCTGAAGGGAAAGCCAGGGGGAACGTTTTTTGTGTCCGACCAATCACCCCTGACCAGTCGAAAACAGTGGATTGCCTATACCCTTCGACCAAAAGGGGAGGTCCGGTTAGACGAAGGAGCGGTGGCCGCCCTCACCCTTCGAGGAAAAAGCTTATTACCCTCAGGCATTCTGGACATCACTGGCATCTTTCTGACAGGAGACCCCATTACATGCGCCACCCAGGAGGGAATGCCGTTCGCGCAGGGACTCACGAATTATTCCGCCGAAACTCTCCATCGCATCAAGGGGAAAAAAACATCAGACATCAGGCAACTCCTGGGCTCATTGGAGTATGAGGAAGTCATTCACCGGGACAATCTGGTTCTGACAAAGCACCAGGTTTCTTAAACAGGGAAATCTATTCACAAAACTTAGCCTGCGTTCATTTTGACCCAAACCCACAATTCTCCCTTGGCATAGTCATTGACGTGTTTTTTCTTTTAAAATTAACACATGAGAAAATTCTAGACTGATGGGTATTGGCCTTCTAGGCGGCTCATTCAATCCCATTCATAATGGGCATTTGCATATTGCCCAGTATGTCTACAGCACAATCCAGCTCGATCGGATAATTTTCATTCCGACGGGAGATCCTCCTCACAAACCAACTGGGTCTCTTGCACCTGCCCACCACCGGCTAGAAATGGTAAAGCAGGCGATTGCCCCATTCCCCAATTTCACGGTATCCGATCATGAAATCCGATCACCGGCGGTGTCCTATAGTGTCGACACCGTCACTCATTTCAAAAAAGAATGGCCGGAGGGAGCGGAGTTGGAATTTATAGTGGGCCTTGATGCTTTTCTGGATATCTGCAGTTGGAGACAGGTGGATCATTTACTCACCCTGTGTCATTTTATTGTCTGCTCGAGACCGGGGGTTGCCTTCACACAACTTCAAGCCCTGCCGTTCTTACCTGCGACAAAGCCTCAAGCATTTCAAAGCCTTGACCAACAGGACACGACCCGTCTGGACATCCTGCTCCCATCTGGAAAGACCCTTTATCTCCTAGCGGTACCACCATGCGAGATCTCAGCCTCGACAATTCGGGAGCAACTGGCCAGTGGTTCCCGCGTCAGCCAGTGGTTGCCGCCCACAGTGGAGTCCTATATAATTCACCATCGATTGTACCAATGGCCCGTCTAACCCACCCGAAACCATCTCCTACCCTCGAACAGGCGGTCTTCATCGCTCAAGCGGCTCAAGAAAAGCAAGCAGGAGAGGTGTTGGTGCTTGATGTGGGAGCAATGACGTCAATAGCAGACTATTTCGTCTTTGCATCTGGCGATTCCGTACCTCAGGTACGAGGGATTGTCTCGTTCATTGAAAAAGTCATGTCCACACGCTATGAAATAAGCCCGGATATTGAGGGAAAAGAAACGGCCAATTGGATATTACTCGACTATGGAGACATCATCGTCCATATATTTAAATCAGACATCCGGAAGTATTATGCTTTAGAAAGTATGTGGGCAGACGCTCCGCAAATTTCTATTCCTGAAAGCCATAAACCTTTTCCACAGGTCGCACAAGCGCCTAAAACACCCGGAAAAGTCGCCAGGCTTTCATAAACAACGAGAAGATTTCATCTTTTTATCCGTAGGTTGGAAATCGAATTTTTTAGGAAAAATAATGGAGAACCCCATGACCGCAATTCAAGATTTGGCAGACCGCGTACTGGAGGGAATCGTCCCAAGCCGGGAAGAAGGCGTGGCCATTCTGGACACCCCTCAGGATAAACTGCTCGATCTGGTCAATGCGGCCTATCGAATTCGGTCGCGATATTTTGGGAACACCATCCGTCTGCAAATGTTGCTCAATGCCAAAAGCGGAGCCTGTCAGGAAGATTGTCACTATTGTTCCCAATCAACCATTTCCACCGCCCCCATCGAGCGATACGCACTCGTCTCTCCGGAAAAAATGCTGGAAGGCGCTCGACGGGCCGCACAGGCCAAAGCCCAGCGGTATTGCATCGTGATCAGTGGCCGCTCCCCGTTGCAATCGGAAATCACACACATCACCAGCGCCGTCAAACAAATTAAAGAGGAACTGCCGATTCAAATCTGTTGTTCACTAGGGCTCTTGAATGGCGAACAGGCCAGCCAGTTAAAGGCGGCAGGAGTCGACCGCATCAACCATAATCTCAACACCAGTGAAGCCTATCATCCTGCTATTTGCACGACACACACCTATCAAGATCGTATAGACACACTGAAACATGCCCGCGCAGCCGGATTGGAACTCTGCAGCGGCGGTATCGTCGGCATGGGCGAACGGGACGAAGATCTGGTGGACCTTGCCCTGGCGTTACAGGACATCCAACCCGATTCCATTCCCTTAAACATGTTGTACCCGGTCGAAGGCACACCTTTTGACGAAATGAAAAACCTCACACCGGTCCGTTGCTTAAAAATCCTCTGTCTCTTCCGGTTCTTCCATCCCAAAACAGAAATCCGTGCGGCCGGAGGACGTGAAAAGAACCTCCGCTCACTTCAACCCTTGGCGCTCTATGTGGCCGATTCCCTCTTCGTGGATGGTTATTTGACGACCCCGGGCCTTGCCCACCAGGAAGTCTGGAAGATGATTGAAGACCTGGGCTTCACGGTGGAAGTGAAGTACGAGGGGATTGAAGCAGAAAAAGTCGAAACCTGCTCTCCTCTCACTGATTGATCTAAGGTGTTTTCATAACTTAAACCTTGTCCCCCTCAATCGGCTGTCGCCGCTTCTTATCATACGCCCGAAATGTTTTTAAAATTCATTTTTGAATCGTATCCACTAGACATTCAAGTTCTTAAGCCTTTGCGCATATCTGTGAGCGCAACCCTTGTTTGGTAAATAAACCAAAACTTTTCCCCTTCCACCAGGGGCGCTTTGGTCCTCTGGTGTAACCTGCATACAGACATTTTTGTTTTTTTTTCAATGCTTGATCGCTATTGAGGGTGGATTTGATGGGGAAAAAACAAGCACATTAGAGTTAGTTTGAATCGTCTGCCCAAATTAAAGAAAGCTTGATTGATTCGAAATATTGAAAGTTATTCTGAAGCCCTAGATGCATTGGGGTTGGATAATGATTCAAAGCGCATTAATAGGAGTGAAAGTATTGCGCAAAACGGAAGCGCTAAGAAAAAAAACAATATAGCGTTCAAAACCAATTTTTTATAACTTAATGTTTTTTGTCTCGTGGAGGAAAGGGATCATTCCCTTGCGGAACTGTATCGGAATCTCTCCACCTTCCTTTTTGATCTTGGATTCTGACTTCTCCTCCTCCCAGGTTTGAGACAATATTCTTGGCGGCGCGTTCAGCCTCCAATTGCGTGTTGTGAATGCTACTCGCTCTTTCCGCTCCCGATTTCTTAACATCCCATCCATCGTCATGTTTGACAACGTAACGATCATTTTTCCCCATTCTTACCCTCCTCCTTTTATTAACCACATCACCTCGGTTATCTCACAGCCCTAAGCTGCGGACGTTTTGAGGTGGGTGAGCCACCCAATGCACCTGAACCTTTCAACGCCATGAGGGTTAATCCAAAGACAAGCTGATCAATCTCTTCGATGTGAACACGAAGTTCATTGGCAATATCTTTTTTTGTGATCCCTTCATCACGAAGTGCCCCAAAAACTTTGGCCAGCACCTGGGAACTTTCACGTTGCGCCTCTTCCGGCTCACATTTGCGATACCCGCGGGATGACATCTCGATGCAAAGCGTACGGTAATTCCAGTCAGTAAGAACACCTATCGCATGAAGCCGATAGGCGAGGGCCCCTACAGAAACATTCCAATTTCTTTTCAGATTAATGAGGTGATCAACCGTCACAAGTCCAGGTGCATGAGCCAGCACGCTAGCTCGGGGCATCAGAAAAGCAGAAGCGAAGGCATTTGCTTCACGCTCGGCATTTTGTCCTTGTGGTGCACCATGCCGATGCATGACCAAGTGTCCCAACTCATGTGCCGCATCGAACCGGCTGTGTTCTGCTGACTTTTTAGTGTTGAGAAAAACAAAAGGCGTGTTTACACGCCACATTGAGAATGCATCAACTTCAACTGCATCGATCGATAAAGAAAACACTCGTACACCCTTGGACTCAAGTAAATGCACAGTATTTTTAATGAACAACTCACCAAGGCCCCAGTGTTGCCGTATGGAGATGGCAGCAGCCTCAGGGCTAACCTCTTGGCTGAGATTAGGAATATCTGCAGAAGGAAGTTCGAAACGGGCTTCGATCCATTTGTTGAGAAGAAGGGCAATAGCCCCAGCACCAAGCGCTGTGTCTCGCTGCCCTGCTGTCATTTTGGACAAGGCGCGGAAACTCGCACTGTCAGGAGACAGCTCTTCCAAGTCATCGCCGAAAAAATAGTTCACTGGAAAGCGCAAAGCTTTACCAAGGTGTTCGAGCTTTTCTGTATCCGGTTTAAACTCGCCTCTTTCATATGCCGACATAGAACGCTGCTCGACGCCGATCATGGCGGCAAGGCGTGTCAAAGTTAAACCACGTCGTTTCCTGGCAAGCGTTAGTCTTGATGGATTGAATTGTAGTCCTTGACTCATGCTCGCCGCTTCACTTCAATTGTGATATCAGGTTGTGTAGGCGGAACGACCTCAATTAGGTCGCCGTCAAGTGGGACAGATTTAAGAAGAATCCGCTCGCGCCACTGGTTTATGTGGCCGTCTTGAGCGATCGAAAACGGTAATGATAACTCACAACAAACTTCATCCACAGTACGATGAATCAATAGAACCCAAGTCATTCGATCTACATTCGAATCAATAGGTTGTGCGGGAACCGGATTTGATTCCTGTCCTGTGAACAACTGCAACTCTAGCTGTAATTGGTTCGCATTTACGGCATTAATCGTGCTTGGCCCTTTCCGGGCTTTGTTCGAGGGTAGAGCATCGGTACGGCCAGTGCCTTCATCCCCAGTCGCAACAGCAATCGCAACCTGATCTTCTGAATCAATCACAACTGAATAATTGTTTTCATCTGAGCGTCGCCAGCCAAGGGGAAGGACGTACTCTCGCAGAGCGCGAACCGTTTCTCCCCACGCCCAAATTGGGGGAATCAATGGAGGATGATTAGCAGTGCAGGTGATATAGGCCAGATACCCGCGCCGCACAACATTTCTTAGTGGCTCTTCCTCAAGACCAAGATCGGCCAGACGGTTACGAACTTCCCAGGGTTCACTCAACGTTAAAATATTCATAAAATCCTTTCTCGGCCATTGGCCTTGATGTTAACTTCCTATTTTAATACCACAAATGAGGTAATAAAACAAGAAGTAGCCCGTATATAAGCTTGCAGCTATGGCTTTCAAAAGAACATGTTTAGAACCTTGCTGAGCGCTCCTTCGACATGGTTATTCCCTCAACTCAGCTTGGAAGAATGATTTTTTATTCACAAATTTCCGAATGATGAGTGACAACACTATAATTTAATAAATCTCACGGGGGCGGTGCTCGTTTATAAAATAAAGTTCAGGGATCTAATGGGAAAAGGCTTTTTTTTGTTAAATCTACTGGTAGTGGAGTAAGAACCAAACGAGAGTGGTTTATTTTAACCACTTGATAAAGCCGCCCCAACATAGATGTTTCACTTCTAGTTCCTCTTTGTTGGCTCGTGCGATTGATAGGGAGCAGGTCATGATCGACCAGAGATTAGGAAGTCTTGTGAAGAAAGTTGACCAGGCACCTCAGATAAATTCCACATTGATCTTTGTGAGAGGTTAAATCAAGGCTTTTGATTTTATTGATTAATTTTACTAGACTTGCCAAAAAAAGTATCGACAAAACATGTATCGACAAAATTTTTAAAGCGACAGGAGAAGAGAACCATGAAGGTTAAAAGCATATTGGAGTGGGGATTGGTCGTAGTCATTGTATTCAATAGTAGCGGCAGCTGGACGAGCAATGCCCAGGCCGAAACTGCTGTTCCTTTCAAGTGGGAGAATTGGGAAGAGACCGATCGAACCTTTTTAGAGGAACAACGGACCACTTTGGAAAAGGGTGGAGGAAAAGTGGGACAAGTGGAGGAAACCCATCCCGGTGTCAGGAATCCGGCGGTTGTGTGGTTGGTATTAGCCGGGACAGCTGCGGTAACGGTCTTAGCAGAAACGGTTGTAAAGGCTGTCAAAGAGTTGAATCAATGTGGGGTAGTAGTTGATGCCAAGGGAGAAGAACTCAACATCAGGCGTAATTGTGATTTAGATGGCAATATACTCATTCGTAGAGCTGATGGAACAATCGATTTAGTTAAAAAAGAGCAGCCTGACTCTCTCGCTATTGCAGTCCTCAAGACCGTGCTTGAGGGATTTATGAGCAAACTGGATAAATAGATGCATGAGGGAGAGTTATTTTCAGGTGAGATTGAAGGGGACAATACCACCAGTCAAAGAATTCTAAATGATTCTCTTCCCTTCACAAAGCAATTTTGAGATTGATTCATGAAACTTTTTCTCTTCCCTTGCCTAGTTCTCCTTTGTGTATTGGTTTCTCCCACTGATTTCACAAAGGTTGCCCATGCCGAGAAGGAAAGATCGTGGGCGGTCGTGATCGGAATTAACGATTATGCCATAGGGATCAACAGATTGAACTATGCCGTCTCAGATGCAGTGGCAGTGGCTGGATTGCTCGAACGTCAAGGGTTTTCGGTGACTACACTCTACAATGATAAGGCCACACGAAAAGCCATCTTAACAGAATTAGGAACCAATCTTCCGATACGGGTGGGATTAGAGGATAAAGTCCTCATTTATTTCTCTGGGCATGGGCAAGATTGGCAAGTCCCTGGTGGGGGAATTAGTGGATATCTGCTCCCCGTGGATACAGAACTGGGAGATTTAGCGGGGACCGCAATTAGTATGGGGCGGATTCGAGAAATCGCGAACATTTTACCGGCCAAACATGTGTTATTTCTCATTGACTCCTGTTTTGCAGGCATCGGCGGACAACCTAAGAGCTCTTATCACATGGGGGAACTCAAATTAAAGGAAATAACCAAAGAACCCGGACGCTGGCTCATGACGGCGGGGACGGCCACCCAAACAGCCTTGGAGGTATCGGAATGGGGGCAAGGATTATTTGCTCATTATGTGCTGGAAGCTATCGGAGAACAGCGTTTAGCTGATGCAAATAAGGATGGCATTATTCCGGTTGGGGAGTTATATACCTATGTAGAGGATCGGGTATTTCAGGAAAGCAACCTGAGAGGCAATACCCAGCAGCCTATGTTATTTCCCTTGAGTGGATCCCAGGGGGAATTTGTGTTTGTGTATACCCAATCCACGTCACACCCAATCAAAAATTTACCAAAGGAAATTAAAGGAAAAGATGGTGCGCCGATGGTCTGGATGCAAGCAGGAGAATTTAGGATGGGTTCGCGAAAGGGAGAGGGAGACATTGATGAACATTTGCAACATCAGATTTCCCTTGATGACTTTTACATAGATAGGCATGAAGTAACAAATCAACAATTTCGACAATTTGTTCAAACAAACGACTATAAAACGGGGGCCGAAAAAGAAGGTAAGGCCTGGGGATATATCTCTATACCTGCCTTTGGATTGACACCTAGAATGGCTTGGAAAGAAATTTTAGGAGCCAATTGGCAAAAACCAACGGGAAAACAATCGGTTTTCGAATCTGCTCGGGACAACCATCCGGTAGTATCCATCTCTTGGGAGGATGCAAGGGCATATTGTGAGGGAGTGGGTAAGCGCCTCCCGACAGAAGCTGAGTGGGAATATTCCGCACGTGCTGGTACTTCCACACTATATTGGTGGGGTAATGAGCCTCCCCCAAGTTCAGGCAGCCGTGTGGGAAACTTCGCTGATCTCTCGTTCACTTATGCATTCGGATCAAACCAGATACCCGATGGCTATGATGATGGCTATGCTGGCACAGCACCTGTTGAAACGTACAAAGCGAATCCTTGGGGTTTACATGATATGAGCGGAAATGTGTGGGAATGGGTTGCAGATTGGTATGCCGAGGATTATTACCTGAACAGTCCTCAAAAGAATCCTCAAGGGCCAATGAGCGGGGAGCGCAAGGTCATGCGGGGTGGGTCCTGGTATAATCGTCCGGCGCATGCCCGATCAGCCGTTCGAGCCATGAATGATCCGAAGGTAAGTCATGAGTTTATTGGGTTTCGTTGTGCCCAAAATATTCCTTAACCCTCAATGATATTTTTCTTATACCCAGTTAGCCAAAAAAATAAGAAGGGGCCGGAATTTTTTAAAGAAAAAGTTGAACAAGCCATTGCACAAACGACTCTATCTATACCGTCCATTACAAGCTATCTTAAAAACGAAACCGGCTTAAAAAGACGGTTGAATAGGTAACCCAACGGTCACAATGTTCATTCATACCGTAAATCCTCGGCGATAACCTGCCGACTGGCCCACCTGGCCGGCCCCCACGCCCCCAGCAATGCGGCCAACAGCGCCACCAGGACGGCCATCCCCAACGTTTCTAATTGCAGGGTGAACTGAATGGTCCAGCCAAATGATTGCTTATTGATCACGTTGATTAACAGTACCGACAGCGCCAGGCCCACCAGAATGCCCAGACCGGCACCCAATCCGGCCACATAGCAGGATTCCCAGAAGATCAGGCCTTGGATTTGCCGGCGACTCATGCCCAACGATCGCAACGTGGCCAGTTCCCGACGACGTTCGGTGATGGCGGTCATGAGGGTATTGATAATTCCCAGCACCGCCACGCTCAGGGCAATCAACTCCAACACATAGGTGACGCGAAACGTGCGATCAAAAATCTCCAGAATCTCGGTTTTCAATTCCCCGTTACTGATCGTGACGACGGGGATATCGTTTTTCAATACCTGTTCGATCTCACGTCGCACGACCGGCAGCGCCTGACCGGCCTTGAGATAGACCGCAAAGACGGTTGCATCAGACTCCCCCCAATACCGACGAAAGAGTTGGTCGTCCATAACCACTTTTCCACCATCGGTGGCATAATCATAAAATATACCTTTAACAGGAAATGCCTGTTGTCCTGAAGGGGTCCTCACTTCAATATGCCTACCTACCGCCAATCCCAACCGCCCGGCTAACACTTCAGACACAATCACGCCCTCACCTTCAATCGTTTCTTGTAAGACAGAAGTGGATTCACCTGTCTCAAACAGATATTGGCTGCGCGCGGCATGAAGGGCCATGTCGCGTGCGACCAAGGACACCGACTCCCCTGAAACCTCCCCCGTAGTTTCCAAATAGGGATCAACCGCCTCGACCCCTTGGACCGTCATCACCGTCTTGACTAGAGACAACGGCAGACCAAGCTTGCCGTTCTCGCCCTCTTGGTCTCCTAGCCAGGACACCGGCGCCACGATAATATCTGCCAGCATCGTTTGCTCAATCCAGATTTCTACCGTATTCCGGAAACTCTGGATCATGATGCCCACCCCAACCATAATGGCAAGACCGACGACAATCGCGGCCATGGTCACACTGGTCCGACCGGGATTGCGACTTATTTGTTCCGCCGCCAGGGAGGGAAGAAGGCCCCATCGTCCGCTTTGCCATGTTCTCTTCCACTCATGCACCACTCCGCAGAGCACAGGCCCCAGGGCCGTTCCTCCCACCAGAAGACAAAACGCCGCGGCATACCCTCCGATCGGAATACCGTCCACGGGAGCCATGGTACTCAAGGCGGCACTCCCACCAAAGGCGATTACCGCAATCCACCCTGACCTCCTAAACGTACCAGTTTCTTCATCTTCCGATTGGCTTACCGATAAGGCTTGAACCGGGGCGATCGTGCTGGCATCCCAGGAAGGGCGCAGCGCTCCCAGAAGAGAAACCCCGACCCCAATTCCTATCGCTTCCAGTAACAGCCAGGGATGAACCTGTGACACCGCCAAAGACGTGACCCCATATAATTCACCGACACTTTGCCCGATGAGCGTCGTCAACCCCCCAGCCAGGAAGACCCCGAACCAGCAGCCCAACACTCCACCCACAAGGCCGAGCAGACCCGACTCCAAGAGAAACAATCTCGTGATGGCTCGCCGTTCCATGCCGAGTGCCCGAAGAATGCCAATCTCCCGGCGATGATGGGCCACCGAAAATGCCATCGTGTTATAAACCAGAAACACTCCCACTAACAGCGCAATTCCACTGAGCATGGTGAGATTAAACTGGAAGGCTTTCAACATCGATTCCACTTGCTCCGTCCGTCGCGAGGATTGATTGATTTGAATATCCGGCGGCACCACCGTTTTCAAAGCTTGGATGAGGGTCGCCCCCGACACGCCAGGGTCAGAAACGACCGCAATGGAATGTAGACGCCCCAACCAATTGAACTCCCATTGGGCAGCAGCAATATCCATGATCGCCTGTCGTTTGGTGCCCTGGAGAAGGGCATCGGAGGATCTCAACAGACCCCCCACGATCAGATCATGGGAATTGCCCTGACTCGTCACAGTCAGCGTCTGCCCTTCGGTCACCCCTAATTCCCCGGCAAACTCTTCCCCCAAAAAGACCGTCTTCGGCGAAAAAAACTGCTTCCACTGATTATCCGTGATCGCATTTGTCGAATCCCCTGATGGCCTAACCTCCTCAAATTCCAGAAGATCGACTCCCCAAATCACGAGCGTGAGACCCGTGGAGGGGCCTTCCTGGATCACAGACTCAATTTTCAGAGCAGGCTGAGCCGATTGGACACCGGGAAAACGTTGAATTTCCTCGATAATGGACTCATCCATCCCCTCCGACCCGCGTGATAGGGTGATGGACGCCTTTCCAACAACAGACTCCACCGAATCCTCAAAGGATTGATACACTGCGCCATTGGCCAGGCGAATGGCCAACCAGGCCGAAACCCCGATCGCCACCCCGACCGCTGTGAGAAAGGCTCGGAAGGGCCGATGGCGCACATGGTCAAGGACCAATAGAAGAAGAATTCGTATCATGGGAACGGTTGTCGGAAGTAATGGACGTATGTTAAAACAACTAGAAAATTATGCGTGGGGCACGGACTCAACATGCCAAAAGAGAAAGTGACTGAATCGGAATCAACAGAAGAACTCTTGGAATCAAATTCCGAGGGACAATCTCTCACCGCTCGGCAAAAGGAAATCCTGAGCCTGGTGGCTCAAGGATTTACCAATCGTGAAATTGGTGAAAAGCTTGACATTAGCGTGCGAACGGTTGAAGTCCACCGCTTCAATTTGATGCGCAGGTTACGGGTCAGAAACGTGGCCCAATTACTCCGGCAAGCCATTGCGCTTCGTATCATCCCCCAAGGCCCGACGACTCCGACACCCAAGACCTGAGAGACATGTCTCGACCTGGCCTGTTATTTAAGCGTTGAAAAACGCAGCTGAACGCCTATATTGACTTTACCCTGTGAAGGCGTTCAATCGCATTTCTCTTCAATCCATCTCCCGTAATTTCCCTCGACACGCCATCAATGACGGATAACCTTTTCGTTTCAGGCAATCGGCAATCTCCCCTTCGAGCCTTGCAAACACTTCACAACCTTTCTCAACCAGCACGGTGCCTATCTGAACCGCCGAGGCGCCACACAACACATGCTCGAACACATCCACACCATGTTCCACCCCACCTGTGCCGATAATAGGAATCTGATCGCCCCAGATCTTCCAAAACGCGCGAACATTGGCCAGGGCCACAGGCTTAATGATTCGTCCACCCAACCCACCAAATCCACCCTTGGGTTTAATTATCACCGTTTCTTTTTCCGGATCGACCACCAGCGTATTCCCAACTGAATTGATGACCGTCACAAAGGCCACCCCGCTTCGCTGAAGCACCTCGGCAATTTTCTGATGATGGATCGGATCAAAGTAGGGCGGGAGTTTCACTCCGTACGGCACCGTCAGCAACGCACGAATTTCTGTTAATAACCGTTCCGTTTCCTCAAAGTCATAGCCGATCTGTGGCTTACCGGGAATATTGGGACACGACAAATTCACTTCTACCAAATCCGGTCGAGCGATCTCCAAGGCCTTGGCCCCTTCTAGGAAATCATCGGGATGAAGACCGGCCAGACTGGCGATGACGGGTTTCCCAAACCGCTTCAACTCTGGAATGAGTTTCGCGTAGACGGGAAATCCTAAATTGGGAAGTCCCATTGAATTGATCGAGCCGCCGTCGAACGCCACATACCTCGGTAGAGGATTCCCCTCACGGGCTAGCGGCGTCATCGATTTGGTTACAATCGCACCGGCATGGGACATGCCTAGGGCCTCCAGCTCTTCAGGTGTCACGCACAAGGCTCCTGACGCGTTCATAACACCAAAAGGAAACGAGACACCGGCAATTACTGTTGAAAGATCCATTTCGTATTACTCCAATTGTCCGTCTCGAATCGCGATGATCCGATCCGCCGCCTGAGCGGCGCGCAATGAATGGGTGGCCAAGAGCACCGTCTGGCCAAATTCCTTGGCACATTGGCGCAGCAACGACACAATCTTCTCTCCGGTTTCACCATCCAAATTGCCGGTGGGTTCATCGGCCACAATCAGTCGGGGGCGATGGCCGAAGGCCCTGGCAAGCGCTACCCGCTGCTGTTCTCCTCCGGATAATTCATGCGACCGGTGACCCAGCCGATGACTCATCCCTACCCGCTCCAGCATGTCAGCGGTCCGAGTTCGGATCGTTCCGGATTCCTCACCTCGTAAACGCAAGGGAAGCGCCACGTTTTCTTCGATCGTCAATCCCGGGATCAGATGGAAAGCCTGAAATACGACCCCCACCTCCTCCCGACGCCATCGGGTCCATTCCTGATCACCAAACCCCAGACAGGAACGCCCATCCAGCAGGATATCTCCAGAGGTCACCCAGTCCAGCCCGGCCACCAAATGAAATAGCGTGCTTTTTCCACTCCCGCTGGGTCCCATGAGCGCACAAAATTCTCCCTGCTGAATTTCCACACAGACATCCCGTAGCGCCACGACCGAAGTGGGTCCGCGCTGATATTCCTTATAGACATGTTGAAACTGAATCACGTGAACCTATCAGAAATTTCTGCCCTTAGTTACGCTCTTGAATCATGGCATATTCACTATCTCTCCTATATCATAACGAAGGTAAATGGACCAAGACGCCCCACGAATATTAGGTTTCTTTCCCGGTTGCCATCAGCCCGGAAAGTTCGCCTCCGTTGCTCCACTATTTACCATGACACGTCTACTCCAAAGGCTCCTGCATGTCATTTTTCCCACCGCATGTGCCGGTTGTCAGAATCCCTTGGAGGACGATCCCGTTCCCTTTTTTTGCCGCCGGTGTTGGGATAGGCTCAAACCAATTCCAGGCCCGGTTTGTCCGCGATGTGGACGCCCTTTTGCCTCCCCCATTGCCCTATTACATAGTCCCACTCATCAGTGCGGAGCCTGCCGCGCACGACCAATGGCTCTTACGCAAATCTGGAGCCTCTTTCCCTACCAACCCCCACTGAAAGAAGCCATTACGCTGTTCAAATACCGGGGAAAACTGTCCTTGACTCAACCACTCGCCCAAGTCATGGTTGGAGCGTTGCCCGCTTTACCAACCGTAGATGCCATCATTCCCGTCCCCCTTCATCCGCAACGCTTACGAGAACGTGAATACAATCAATCCCTGCTGCTCGCAAACCAACTGAGTCACCACCTGGGGATTCCTCTTTTCCTGGCGTGTTTACTCCGGATTCGTCCCACAGTCCCCCAAACCTCCTTATCAAGGAAGGAGCGACTCACGAATCTGCGTCGGGCTTTTTCTGTCCCCAAGCCGGCCCGTATCAAAGGCAAACGGATTTTATTGGTGGACGATGTCTTAACCACTGGCACAACCCTGCATGAATGCGCCAAGACGCTTCGGCGTGCCGGCTCAGGCCCGGTGTATGGGCTGACACTCGCCAGAATGGTGTAAGGGGCTGTTGAAAAATGCCGCCAGCGGCGTTCTCGCCATTTTCCCGTGCTCACGTACTACGCCTACGCTCCGCGCGTAAAAACGGCTGCGGCCTTGCTGGACGGACCCTTCGGGAAGACTCAGGGCATGCTTTTTTGAACGCCCCGAGGCCTCTGATATGCAACATACCTGTGGTTCAATATGCCCTTAAAAATTATTATTATTCCACACTCCCTGTAAGGAATTGGTTGCCAAATCCCTTTTGGAGGTCGAGAAAAATAGTCTGCCAACATGGATCTATTGTTGGCCGTTTTCTCTGAATAAATCCCCACCTCCATTCCTTTTCCCCTTGTCTGTCTTTTCTCGATTGGTCCTTTTCACCAGCCCCTTCTTTGAGGGTCATAGAAGAATAAGTCCGATACCTCCGCACCATTCACGTGATTGAGATCTTGCGATTCGCATAAATCAATTTTCGACTCTTCCCAAAGAGACCATTTTGCGATATATACAGCCCGTACATTGCGATCAGGAGGAACGATTCAATGCCCATTTACGAATACCGTTGTCAGGATTGCCGGAAACGCAACTCCTTTTTAATCCTCACCTCGAAAGCCCCAGTCCCATCTTGCAAGCATTGCCAAAGTACCAACCTTGAACGCATCATGTCCCGCTTTGCTGCACCCAAATCGGAAGAAGCCAGAATGGAAGCCTTGGCCGATCCCAGTAACTTCGGGGACCTGGACGAAAACGATCCACAGAGCATGGCCCGCTTCATGAAAAAAATGGGAAGGGAGATGGGTGAAGACCTGGGAGATGACATGGACGAGGCCATGGACGCGATGGACACAGACGAGATGGATATGGGGATGCCTGCTACCGAAGGCGACTAGCTCGACTACTCAAGCAAAACTACTTGACTTTTCTTAAACTTTCGGTAAGCTACACTCACAGATAGGACTTTCAGGAGATCCCAGGAACATTCTGCATGTTTGCCGGACAATATTATTGTAAAATCGACGAAAAGGGACGATTTGTTGTCCCGAGTCCTATTCGTGAAGAAATCGAAATTCACGGAAATAGTCTGATGTTTCTCAAGGGACAGGATATGCCCGTTTCCGCCTATACCAATCCGGAATGGGCCAAAATCCTGGAAAACGCCAAACAATCTCTTGATGAAGATCAACGACGCCTTTTCATGTATCACATGGTCTCGGAAGCCTCCGCCTCAGAAATGGATAAGGCAGGTCGCATCCTCATCCCGGGCCGGTTTCGCAAACTCGTCCCGGTGGATGAGGATCAAGAAGTGGTATTAGTCGGCATGTTTCATCGCCTTGAAGTATGGAATCCATCGGAATGGCGACGTTTTGTCCATGTAAACGAAGACACCTTTGAACACAGCATGAGCAAAATTCAGAGCCTCCTCTAACAGACCCTTTGCTTCTCGTTCCACCACCGATACCATACCCCTTTCATAGATGCTCCATTGAGAACGATTCGTATTCCCTCCCTTCCCAAGCTTTTGCAGTCCAAAGGGAAAGGTGGCCTGGTCCTTCTCCACAGTCATAAACGAAAAGCCAAAACTTCAGATTCTGGGATGGATTGGTCGAATTTGGGCGGCGATACTCTGTCGACTCGCGAACTTTTTGTTGTCTTACCGCTTCCACCCAGCATCAATCATCAATACGCCACCGTCAACGGACGGAGGGTCCTGGCCTCCCCAGGCCGGCATTATAAAACAGCCGTGTCCCGACACTTACTCACCATCTTGCGGCAATCATCCCATAGGACGGAATTTTTAGGGCAATTGGAGAACCACACCCTTAGCCTCTCCCTCCGCTTCCACTTCAAAACTGCCCTGCGACGGGATCTGGATGGCGGGCTCAAAATCGCACAGGATGCCATTTGCCAAGCCATCGATTTAAATGACAACCGCATCACCGAAATTCATTTACACAAAGACCTGGATTCGGTCCGTCCCCGTCTAGAATGCTTATTAGCTATTCAGGAACCCATCGCCCGGACAATCCGATCCCCCAAAACTCTCTCGATGGTCACCAAAACCAGTCCTCGAACTGTCCCTCAGTCCTCAACAGACCATAATCCTCGTTGAAATCTAGACAGCCCGACTCTCTCTAACGGCGGATATTCTATGTACCGTTGGTCCTTCCAATCCTCATTCGCCAGACTTCGCTTTTCTAATTAGCTGAAGACGGAACCAGTCATGGGTGGTGCCTTGGACGAGAACGTTTCATGCTTACTGTTCTGTTCAGGAGTCAGATGAATATCTGCCCAGGATCGGGGACCTGGCTGAAATGATGGAAAAGAAGTAGGACTTAGAGAGAGGTGACTGCGCGGGAGAGAGAATGCAGAACGATGGTCAATGGGTGCTTGGTCGCTCTCGATGGATGGTTGGTCAGGGCCGGGAACAAAAATCCCATCTTTTGCCCCTTGCAGTGCCGGACACGTCCAGGCAACCAAATGCTATCGCCGAGGTAATGCAGTTTGACAGACACCTGCGTGCCCCTTAGCACAGGAGGAATTTGATTGTCAGGGAATTCAACGAGCATGCCCTGAGGACTGAGATTGAGGACACGGCCCCGACACACTGTGTCTTGCCCATAACGTATGGCAACCGGAAGCATTTGGTAGGGTTTGACGGACATCCGGCGAAACGACCGTCGATCTCCTTGAGGAATTGGTATCGGTTGGCGGAGATCTTGTCTCAGTGCAGTCGATGATCCCATCGTCACGACTCCGCTGGATGTTCTTTGCTAGATTCAAAGATCTTCAAGGCTTCATCCTCACTGGAAAAGATGGGGATCCATTCCCCAATTTCAGTGATTTCCAAGACATCCCGTACAAACCCTATCGGAGAAATAATGGCCAGTTTGCCACCAATTCGCTGAAAGCGCCGTTGGGCGAGAACCAACCATCCGAGGGCAGCGCTGTCAATAAATGATACAGCCACCATATTTAACATCACAAACCGATAACCTTGCAGAATGGCATGATCAATCCGCCATTTAAAATCCTGTCTGGCATGTTGATCAAATCGACCCATAAAAGTCTCCACCAAGGTATCGTGGCTGAGACTCCGTTCGGAAATAACCATAGACGATTCTTTCGGGGTGATATTGGGTGGTGTCTTCCTATATCGGTTTTCCTCGCTCCAGTCTTTACCCGGCATGCCGGCAAAGAACAGACTTTATCTTCACAAAGCTCAAAGCTTAAAGGGACCGTTCAGGGTTCGGAAAGGAGTTCCACTACGACATCATCTATAAACTGTACCGGTGACGGCTTGCCGGCACCGCTCTGAAAGGGACGGGTCACCCGAAGCTGTATGGTATGGCGACCTGCTGCCACAGGGACTGTTCCAATGAAATGGTGCTGAACCGTGACACCATCCTCCATCGGACCGACATCGAGATCGGCTATGACTTGATCATCAACGACCCATTCAAACAATCCCCCATTCAGATTCCTTTTATAATCGGGAGAATGGTAGGTGGCCCCCACACGGGCTGAGAGCTGAATAAGGCCGGCAATAGTCATTGTGGTAAGACTAATCCCTCCACCTTGTTGCACGGCATGGGCAGGAGCAAAATGAAGCTGGCCGACTTGGACCTGAAGGCAATAAGAGGTAGGACCTGGGTTCCCAAGATCACACTGGGAAATGGTAGGAAATCCCTTGCCCCCTAAGGTTCCATTCGAGGTAGAAAACACCCTCCAGTCAGAAAGGGTCCCCGATTCAAAATCCGTGGCCATGTGGACCTCGGCCGAAACAGGGCAAATTCCCATCGACACTATGCCAAGGAGAAAAAAGAAGCCCCATCGTTGAACAGCATGTAGGCACAATTCGATTTTTGAAACCATAGCGATATTTCCTTCCATAACCTGCACCTTTTTGCCTCACCTAGTTTTTTTAGACCTGTATGCTTGATAAGATAGGTGATGGGTGGCTAGTTTCTCCATTTGAGTCTCTACTCAGACCACAGATTCTCCCCTTAAGAACCCCCTTTTTTTCCGTTCTTACCGACGGTTTCAAGGACCGAGTAGATTCGTGAACGACATAATTCATTTTTTCACTCACCCGAACATCAAGGTCCATACCATATGAGCACACTCTTCACACCTCTTTTCGTCTTTTGCCAAATAGTCGGAGGAATTTCCTGTCTGCTGGGTCTTTCCTCACCGTCCTGGGCTCAACAAACACCACTGGAGGCTCATCCGGTTCATCCCTTGATTGCAGCCCAAGTCTTAGTGGTCGAAACCATCGCGCTTACGGAGCGAGGGCTCAAGGACTCCACGGCTATCACAAAGACCGTCACCGACCGATTGGCCGACACAGGATTTACCATCGTCTCAACTCCAGAAGAACCTCACGATGCGGACATACGGGTGAAATGCGAAGAACGACAGACATTCACCGGCCCGAGTAACCATCGGAATACCAGTCCGGCCCTTACTTCGCGATTATGGAAAGGCCCTGCCTGTCATATCTCTTATCGCTATGGAGAACAATATCCTCCTTGGAACTGGGATGTTCACACTTCATTTGAAGATACAAGTGAGGCTGCGGAAACCGCAGGAGCCTCGGATACGGGAACCTTCGCCATGACTGCTCTAAACACCCGACTTCAACAGGATGATTTCCCATTGTATCTAGTGGCTGAATGGGAACAAACCGACAGATTGCTGATGCTCTTTCAGAAATCCTCAGACAATATTGAACGACAAACGACAATCCTCAAACTTTTGGGAACTCTGGCTTCCGATCAAGCCTTCGAAACCCTCAAGCAAGCGCTCACCAACCCCGCCCTGACACCGACGGCACTAGCGGCCCTTGGGCAACAAGGAGAAAAGGCTATCCCTGCCTTGGCTTCTTTTCTGGAATCCTCCACAAACTCAGACCACAGATTAGCCGCTATGCAAGCCTTGAGCGCCATTGCCACCCAGAGCAATGCTCCCGCCTTATTCACTCAGTTTATGAAAGCTTTGGATACAGAAGAGCCCAAGATACAAACGGAAGCCGTCAAAGGCCTTGGTAACCTGGCGGATCGACGCGCGATTCAACCTTTGGAAAAACTTAACCTAAAAACCTGGACAAATCCTTCCACCAGTCCTGACATGGTGGCTCTCCGTAAAATGCTAAGTTGGAGCCTCTGGCAACTAAGTCCCAGCGCTCACACCGCAGAATGAATCACACGTGGATATTTCAGCGTGGGAGAAACCATGTCTGAGAATTTCACCCAAGACTCTTCTAATTTTTCAAACATGAATCAAAAAAAATTCTGGAAGTCGCCTTTTCTCTACCCTACTCCCCACCGCAGCCAAAAAAGTCCTCGCCATATTTACCAAACGACCTCGTAGGCTGATGACGGATCGGGGTTAAGAAAGACTCTTCGAAAGCCAATACGGACAGGAGCAAGCAAACGGCTCAGGGGAGTGTTGAATAATAAAGATGTTCAAGGGCAAATTTACCCAGGATTAGATTACTCATCAAAGGCTACGGGTCGGTTCAAAAAAGCATGCCCTGAGTCTTCCCGAAGGTCCGTCCAGCAAGGCCGCAGCCGTTTTTACGCGCGGAGCGTACGCTGAGTACGTGAGCACGGGAAAATGGCGAGAACGCCGCTGGCGGCTTTTTTCAACAGACCCCTCAGGTAAAAAATGCCTGGAGGCCCCTCAATCTTGCCCCCGACAAATCAGCACGTCGGGATTTGGAAAAGATCTGTAAGGGGTTCTAAAAATGAATAACCGAAGATGGTGCGCCCGGCAGGAGTCGAACCGGCAACCTCTTGATCCGTAGTCAAGTGCTCTATCCATTGAGCTACGGGCGCATTTACTGCATTTTCAATACGTTAGGTGAGCTCGTCAAGCAGGGTCAACTGACTAGCGTGAAATTAATGCTAACCCGGGAAAACCGTCCCCCTTAATAGTCTTGGTGAAATCCACTCTACCATTTACCAACTTTTCATGTCTTAATTTTATGGAAAGAAATTTTAAAAATCGGATAAGTGGTCAATCTCTTTTCAACCTGAAACAACCAGCCTTATACCCGTTCTTTCCTAAACGCGTCAATTCGTTGGGTAGGAACAGGCCCACCCATCCTCGGAACTTTTGACTCGCCAATTCTTGTGTGAGGGTCCACAATTTAATTAAGGAGAAAAGTCCGATCATTTTGTCTGGAGATTCATTTTTTTCTTGTGGTGTCAATGATTAATTTCCTGCCTGAGATTATTCTCCGCTCGTTCTCCGGTTAATCCGACCGCCGACTCCTCCTGAACTTCGTGGCTCGAGGGTGGGATCGCAAAAACACTGCTCAAACCTTAGGCTCGCCGCACATAGCGGGTCACTTCTTACCATCTGATGGCACCCTGGTGTGCCATATCCCAGAATGGGACAACCGGAACCTCTAGGAAATACCAGGGTTTCATACGCTTCGTTCAACAGTAGATTCTCCGTTGTGACTGGTCATTTCAATCGGAACGCTGATGCTCCTACCTGACCCACGGGCAAGTACCCATAAAGTTAGCACATGGGTCAGGCATCCTGGCCTTGAACCAGACTTATGAAGACGGAAGAGGGTCCATGCGGTTCGGCAAGCGGACGGAATGATAATTTTTTTGAATTTAGCCGAATCCGTCCTGTTTTCCTTGGCGGAGTTCCCCGATTGAATATACGTATTTTAATTTAGCCTGTCTGTGGAATTGATGCCCATCTCCTGGGAGCGTCAACTGTCAATAAAGCATCACCATAATCTCTCCACGATAGACCCGGAAAATATCAGTATCAGGAATTTAATTTCCGCTAGTCATATGGGAATCAAAAAATAAGGGAGGAATTACCCATGCTTGCCGTCAGAGAGCATTGTCAGCAGAACACAAAAATTCTGGACCTCTCAGGAAGTTTTGACGCCAGTTCCAAGTTAGGCCTTGAAGTCGCCATCCTCGGAGCAAAGGAAATGGGCTGTCAACATATCATCTTGAATTTTTCTGAGATTACCTGGATTGATTCAATAGGATTAGGGCAATTATTCCTTTGGTATCACAAGATGAGACCCAATCACGTGCACCTCAGTATCGTCAGCCCGCAACCGACGGTCAAAGATCTCTTAGAGTCGACCCACCTCTCAGAAATTGTTCCTATCTATCAATCTGAAAAAGAAGCTGTGGAGGCTCACCCCCAGACTCCTTATGTATGAACAAAACCATTTTCAGCCTTTCAGAGAGGGCGGAAGACCTCACTTTGAATTACCCTCCCCACTTTCTTGGAATACCTATTTCCGCAATACTTGATTTTACTGAGCAAGAAACCGGACCACAGCACATGAAGTCAGTAGAGGTGAGCTATCCATTTTCCTGTTGCTATCCAGCAATTTTTCAGACAATTCCTTTCCCTTATTTCGTCACCGATGCTCCAGGAAAATGCTGAAGAACCCGAAATTACGAACACCCGATTTCAGATGCATAGAAGCCATCCTAAAGAATGACCTTTTCTCATGCACCTGTTGTCTTCTTCTCCCCATAGGACAAACGAAATGGAGAATCCAGGAATGAACACACCAGACCCACCGCGGGATTCCCTACATGATTGCTTACATACCAGGAAAACCCGGCCGTGTATTTTGGTGGTTGAAGATGATCCTTCAGTGGCAGAGTTACTAAATACGGTCCTTGAAGATTGGGGATATCACGTGTGTGTGGCAAGAAATGGACGGGAAGGCCTGGACACGGTTGTGAATCATACGGTTGACGGAATTTTGCTGGATATGCATATGCCCGTCATGAACGGGCGAACCATGCTCGATGAATTACGATGGTTGGGATATCAAACGCCGGTACTGGCAATGTCCGGTGGGTTAGACCTTCCAGCCCTTCGGCAGCTTCTAAGGGAAGGGGCTCAAGGCTTCTTCCTTAAGCCCTTTAATCTGCAATCCCTCAAACAATCCTTTCGACAGATCTTTGAAAAGGAAGGATCGTCTTCTTTCCACAACCACATTCGTCTGACATAAAAACTAGAGAGAGAAATTAAACATGTGGCATCAAGACCTATGCGGTCAAACAACTTATAGCCACTCAAGATGTATGGCAAAACCTTTCTCCTTTATAAGCGGCATCACCAACTTCGTGTCAGGCTGGATTCCTCCAGGACGAAGCTCTATGCGGAAAAATTGGTCTAACAAAAATTCTGAAACGCAGCCTTTACAGCAAGGGTATTTTTTACTTTTTGTTGAAAATAAGGCCAGTGAATGATTGGCCGTGATGATGGTTTGTGGGTTTTTTCACAATTGCTGCCGTGTTGGAGTTGGCCGGTTCTTTTTCTAATTTTGTAGCCAGGCCGTTTTAGAAGCGATTTATGCTGATGAAAATCGTAGCCCTAAAAAGGCCTATTTTTTGCTTTTTACATATTCACCTGTTGCAAGCGACTGAGAAGGATCCAATAAGAAAAGCTCGTCACATGAAGCGACAAAATTGGATATATTTACTGTTGATAGTGGGTTTAGCGAGTTCACTTCTTTTGACGTTGCCCTTAGAGAGTTTGCATGCGGCAACCGTGCCGGATATTCGAGGCACTTGGACAAGTGGTCCCTCCAGTGTAACGGTAATGGGATGCCAGGATCCTGATGATAATGGGGTCTATTTTGATCCGGGAGGGGATACTTACAGTATTACCAACCAAACTGGCGCCAACTTTAGTTTCACAATAGTGGTCTCGGAGAGTCAGGACGGAAATACCATTATGCAAACTGGGACGTGCTCCGGCACCGTAGCCGTGGATAGCACAGTGAATGCTTCATGCCCCTATGCGGTTACAGTTAACGGAGGGTTTTGGTTTAGCGGAATCGTTATTATAACGGGTTCCCTTGCGGGTAATAGCTGGACCTACACAAGTGCCGGTCAGGATCTGGCAGGAGATACCTGTCAGTATAATTATTCGACGGCCACAGATACCAGGAGTGGGCCCGTTCCTCCACCTATTGCTTTAGCCATGAATACGCCTTATGACCTTAATGGAGATGGGAAAGGCGACCTGATCTGGCGCAACACAAACACCGGGAGCACGGCCATCTGGTTGATGAACGGGACCGCCCGGGCCTCGGTCGGCTTCCCGGGCGGGGTGACGCTCAATTGGCAGATCGCGGGGATCGGCGATGTGACGGGGGACGGAAAAGCCGATGTCATCTGGCGCAATACTACCAACGGCACAGTGGCGATCTGGGTGATGAACGGCACGACCGTGACGTCCTCAGGTTTTCCCGGAAGTGCGCCGACTGCCTGGGTCATTCAGGCGGTCGGGGATGTCAACGGCGATGGGAAAGCCGATCTGATATGGCGTAACAGTAATGACGGCAACACTGCCATCTGGTTGATGAACGGAACCGCCCTGGCCGCAGTTGCCTTCCCGGGCGGGGTACCGCTCAACTGGCAGATTGCGGGGATCGGCGATGTGACGGGGGACGGTAAGGCGGATGTCATCTGGCGAAACGGCAGCAATGGAGCCGTGGCCGTATGGGTGATGAATGGGATCACTGTGACCGGCACGGGCTTTCCCGGCAGCACCTCCACGGATTGGAAAATTGAGGGTGTTGGCGATTTCAATGGTGATGGGAAGGTCGATCTTATCTGGAAGAATGACACAAGCGACATCGTGGCCATCTGGCTATTGAATGGGACCTCTATTGCTTCGTCTAAAATTCTGGGCGGCATCGCCTCGGCGTGGGAGATTGAGCAGGTGGGGGATATGAATGGAGATGGGAAAGCGGACGTGGTCTTGAAGAATACGTCTACAGGAGAGGTGAAAGTCTGGCTGATGAATGGGGTAACCCTGATTGGAATCGGCTCTCCTGATACAGTCTCTACCGACTGGGACATTCAACCCTAGAGCAATGACAACGCACTTGCTGAACCACTGAGGGAAAGAGAACAAATCTCAAACACGAAGAAAACCAAGTTAACTTTCGGTGATCTCCCAAGAGCCTGCCCCACATCGGGGCAGGCTTTTTTTTGGACCCACTTGCTCATTGGAAAAGACCCATCCCACAACAAACCCTGCCTCGAATGTAGGTCGCATGTGTAATGGCCACCATCAACATACACCTGTATTTTGAAAATCATCAACTGGGGAGATATGAGATGGACAAACGTTTTTATTACCAAAGCGAGGGAGAAAAACTCTCATTGAGTGTCCGGTGGTGGCTCTTTCTCTTTGCCGCAATTCTTTTTTGGGTTATGAAATAATCCTACCTCCATCTTCATGCGATGATCCTCTTTCCTATCGGCAACTCTTTCCCAATCCCAAAAAAGAAGGTAAAAAATCGGACTTTCCCAACGAATTCTTTCGTCTTTGATTCATGAATCTCCCTGTCTCATAGCTCTCCTTTCAGATTCAACATGGCACTCTCCCCCAGCCATTATGAACCAGGGTAGAAATGAGACCTCCGTTTGATCAAATCCACTTGCAACCCAATGTTTTTTTGATGGGGTACGCCACCCCTCTGGTGGGTCAAGCAAAAACACGGCACCAAGACGATATGTCAATTAGCCACAAATCTTTGCACACATTTCCTTTACCTTCCAATTTTTGTATGGTGTAGGAAATCTTGTTTGATCGGAGTTGAATCCAGCCTTATGCACCACGACCAAAGGGAGGACCCTGTTGAAAGAAATAGAACAAAAGGCATGTTTTCATGGGAGAAGTCCCCATTTCTGCCCCTTAAATCAACCACATAGATACAGCTGAAATATGTCGGAACGAAAAGCCCATCAGAATATTGTCATGCCTGAAGGCATTTCTTTCTTGCCCCCAATTCAGGTCGGGTATGAAATCTACTATGAAAATCTTGAGATTCAGGGAATTCAAGAACGGCAGACCATTGTCTGGCAATTTATCCAAGGCTCCAAGCACCTATTGGACTGGGAACAAGAACCGAGCAATCCCCAAGACCCTCATGCCATCAAGATATTTGGGGTATCGGAGCAAATCTTTTCTACGAAACGGGATATGCTGGGCTATGTTCCAGGTGATGTAGCCAAACAGATTGTGACCAGCGGGCTTTGGCCATTTTTGCAACTCAGGCTGGATTCTATCTCTGTAGCAAATCAAGGGTTCGTTGCCATCAAATTTCAAATCCTTGGGCCCATCAGGAAAAAAAACGGTGACGAGCAACCACCTGGTGGACCAGGCATCAAGGGGGAACGAAGGCACACCCAGGCCACGAGACCAACACTCTTGTTCGGTAGAGAAGCAGAACGTCCAAAAGCACCTCGAAGCAAGGTCAAGCATATCGCATTCTTCATTATAAGGATCATCCTGATCACACTTGGTACCGCGCTGGCTTTTGTGGGCGGGACAATGGGCACAGCAGCATGGCAAGCCAAAGGGAACCTCTTTGTATTGATGCTCGTACCATTGGCATTGATCATGATTGGAGGCCTGCTCATCTGGACCGGAATTAAACCCTCAAAACCAAAAGAAAGGACCTCTACATAGAAATACTCCTTTGGGCCATAAATGCGTCATTCAGGCACTACTCGACAAATCTGAAAGGTGCGTATGGCAAGCACGTATCACCTCTGGCTGACACCTACTGGTCAGGCCTGCGACATTCTCATAAAGACCATTGCCGACTTGAGCAAAGCGTATCACGCTCCAATCTTCTACCCGCATGTGACGCTCCTGGATTCTCTTCCAGGAACAGAGGAGGCTATATCCCTTCGATGCGTAAAACTCGGAAAATCGCTTACACCTTTCGATATTTTTTTGGCCGAACCGGCCTATGGTGATCAGTACTTTCAATGCGTGTTCTTAAAGGCTCAGGAAACACCGGCACTCATGAATGCGCATGAACTGGCAAATAGACTGTTCGTCAAGGCATCTAACCCCTTTATGCCCCATCTCAGTCTCTTGTATGGTCATTATTCCCTTGAAATGAAACACAAAATCACGTCCACCTTATCTCAATCATTGTCCCTCAACTTCACAGTCGACACGATCCATCTTATCCATTCCAAGAGCGAACATCCCATGGACTGGTCCTCAATCCTATCAGTCCCTTTGAGTGGATAAATTCTTTTTCCCTCTACACATATTCGCGAGAGAATGTCGCCTTGCGCCTCATGACCCCCTAGGTCAGATCCTCGGCATTTCCTGGTAAATCGACGGACTTGCCCCCCCTTCCCCTCTAAGATAAGAAGCCACGTACAAATCCATTCGGCTAATGGAAGCGATATGGGTTAAATGCTGGGAGACACTCAGGAAAAATCTGGGAGGAACCACTGACTTAAATGGCAGGGATGGGTTCTGAAATTTCCGGTTGAGAGATGCCCGTTACGATTTGTATAAGATGCCCCAACACTTTTTGAATGTCTTCGGGTTTACCCAGGCTGATCTGGAAAAAACTGGACATATCGGGGATTCCGTCAGCAATTTGTTTGGCCACTTCTACAAGTCCGTCAGGTTCGATTTCCAAAAGCTCCTTTGATAATTGAATGGCCGATTGAATAGCCACCTCGGGTTGTTGGTGGCACCACATATCGGCTAACCGCCCCGACAAGGCCACGCATTGAATAGTTAAACGGGAAACGTCATCGCTTCCTGACGCCAAGGAGGGGTCATGGCTCCCCTTGACGGATTCTCGCAATAATTCAGGCAATTCCCACGTCTCGGCCAACCATGCCCCGATCTCGCAATGATCCGTTTTCCACCGATCTTGTTCCAACGCCTGAAGTGCCTGATGATCCTGCGCAGCTTTCTTAAAAAGCAACCCATATTCCATGCCTAACGCCTCGCTCATCACCAATACGCCCAGGTCCTGCAATAATCCGGCAAGGAAGACCTCTTCTTCGTTTGTCACTCGAACGCGTTTGGCCAAAATCTTCGCGGCCAAACTCGCCAAAATACATCGATGCCAAAAGTGGGTATGATCAAATGCACCACCACCTTTTTTTCGTAAGTCCCGATATAACGAAAAGCAAAACGCTAACGTGGCAATGGAATTCATGCCCAATAAGGTCACCGCATGGGTGACCGTCGTCACTTTATGTCGACTGCCCCCGTAAAAACTGGAATTCGCCACATTCAACAGCTTGGCGACAAAGGACGGGTCTTTGCTAATGACGTCACCAATGCGTTGAGCAGTCGTCCTCTCATCCCGACACAGTTGGAGGACTTGCAGAGGCAAGGCGGGGATCGCCGGGAGAGTCTTGCAATTTTTTATACGCTGCAGAATCTGGGGATCCATTATTTGTCAAACCTCATGCCTTGTCTCACCATCTCCCACAACAGCATGCCTTCGAAAACCAATCATCCTGACTTATCACCGTATAAGCTTGTCTTCATCGATCGATTGGATAGGGAATTCTTTTCCGAATGAGCATCAGGAAGTTGAAAAGGACAATCCGTTCCGGCATGCGACCGGAAATCCACAAGTATTCAAAGATTTTATCGGACAATGAGTACCTGACTTGAGGTATAAACCAGCTTACAGTTTGACGGATTTCTCCAACGCAAACACGGCCTCAATCGGGAAAAAGAGACAATTTAGGAGGAACCGAGCATAGGGAATGGCAGAAAAATCGAAGGCTTATAAACGGAGGGTGGGGTTAAGAATGTTTTTGCCTGCGGGAACACACGAAATCCATCAGGATTGGACATGCCCATAGAGGGTCGAAGGCGAGGCATCCATGACCAGAACTGGCACAAGGTCTCCTGGTTGACGGACTTGGTCATCCTTGGGCCAGACAACCGTCACATTGTGGTCGCTATGCCCCATCCATTGAAGGTCTGATTTTTTGGAATGCCCTTCCAGCATAACCTCCACCGAGGTGCCGATGAGTTCTTTATTTTTTGAAAGGGAAATTTCTTTTTGCAATTCCACGATCTGGTTGGTCCTGTATCCCTTCACCTGCTCAGGAACATCGTCCGCAAATTTTCTGGCCGCAATTGTGTGCTTTCGTTCAGAATATTTGAATACGAACGCCGCTTGATATTCCACCTCTTGCATGAGACGATAGGTCTCCTGGAACTCCTCATCGGTTTCTCCACAAAATCCACAAATGATATCGGTGGTCAAAACAAGAGGACCTTTTTTTCGAATGGCCTCAACCAGCTTACGGTACTCCCGTTGAGTGTAACCCCGCCCCATACGTTCCAGAATTCGATCATTCGCCGATTGCAGCGGCAAATGAATCGTCTTACAGATGGCGGGATGCTCCGCAACGGCTTCAAGCAGGGCAGGAGGAAAATCTTTAGGATGGGGAGACATAAAACGCACACGCTGAATCCCTGGGACATCCCCAACGGCGATTAACAATCGGGCGAAATCCCATTCCCCGGACCGGTAGGAATTGACATTTTGTCCCAATAACGTGATTTGCCGAACCCCCTGACCGACCAATTGATGGGCTTCCTGAATAATTCCCTCAGGGTCTCGTGAGCGTTCTCGTCCTCGTGTATAGGGCACCACGCAAAAAGAACAAAAATTATCACAGCCCCGCATGACGGCGATCCATCCATTAATTCCATCCGGCCGGTCCGGGACGATATGGGCATAGGTTTCGTATTCGGACAGATCAACGGCCAATCCTCGTTTACGATGCTCCAGTGCATCCATAAGAAGATCAGGCAGTCGACGGTATCCATCCGGCCCGACCAGCACATCAATGAACGATCGGGTATCCATCAGCTCTTGTTTCAGATTCTGCGCCATACAGCCTAATACCCCGATGACCAATCCACGTTCCTGTTTTCTATTGGTGTAGCGGGCTAAATGGCCATACACGCGATTATGGGCATTCTCACGAATGGCACAGGTGTTAAACAGGATCACATCGGCTTCATCATCATGCGGCGTAAATTGAAATCCCCGGTTTTTTAACAGCGACCGAACGATTTCCGAATCATATTCATTCATCTGACACCCGAAGGTCTCCATATACACCTGATAGCCACTTTGACCAGGGGAACGGGTCCGAGCTTTCAGACTGGTAGGGAGGAGTAAAGGGGGTCCGCTCACAAATATCGCCTTTCTATGACACGCACACAAGTGAAGAAGCAGGAAAAAGATCCTGTGCCGGCGGAGGACTTTCAGAAATTGCCTCCAGCAGCCCCAACGTCGTATCCGACATCATGCCGGTCACGACAACCGGCTGAATAGTATTCCGTAGCGGATGTGGAGAACGAACGGTGACACGAAGAAAATTATCCGTGAGCCCCGGCCAATACCCGTCGGCTTCCGCTGCTTCAAATAACACCGAGACTCGTCGCCCTAGAAACCGCTGTTGGAACGCCATTCGCTTGTGATCGGACATTTCCCGCAAAGATCGACTCCGCTCTTTCGTCGTAACGGGAGACACGGGATGGGGTAATTTGGTGGAAGCCGTACCGGGCCGAGGCGAGTAACTAAACACATGCAAATACGCAAAAGGAAAATCCCTGACCACCGCTTCCGTATTCGCAAATTCTCGTGGGCCCTCCCCAGGAAATCCCACCAGCATATCCGTGCCGAAACACAGGTCTGGAATTCGTTTCAGCGCTGAATCCATGGCCTCCTGGTACTCTCGCACGGAATACCGGCGATTCATGGCCTGCAAGATACGATCGTCACCACTCTGCAAGGGAACATGTAAATGCCGGCACAGCTTTGCGGAACTACTCATATAGTCCAGGAGACTCTCAGGAACCGTGGTGGGTTCAATAGAGGAAATACGGATCCGCTCCAGGCCTTTAATAGCTTCAAAGCGTTGAATGAGCGCCAGGAGATCGGCAGCTCCATCACGGTATTGCCCGATGTTCACCCCCGTCAGCACTAACTCCCGATGCCCCCTTTCCACCAACAGCTCGGCCTCACAAACCGCATCCTCTAGAAACCGACTCCGCTCCCGGCCTCTGGCAAAGGGAATTAGGCAAAACGAACACATAAACTGACACCCGTCCTGAATTTTTAGATTTGCACGAGTCGTCGTATAGGCTCCAACGCCTTCTATCGAAAAATTCTTAGGATCAATCCGTCCATGATGCACCAGTGGCACAGGTTGTTTTTTAAGCTGTGAAAAAGGCGGAATGATCTCAGGCAGCTTCATTTTGAATTGATTGCCGACAATGAGGTCAATATCGGCCATGCGACGAAGCATTTCCAAGCCGGTCTGGGCATAACACCCGGTGACGGCGACAAAGGCATGGGGGGAATGACGGAGGACCTGGCGAACGATTCGTCGACAATCCACCTCAGCCCCTTCGGTGACGGTGCAGGTATTGATCACAAAAACATCCGTTTCCTGGCCAAACTCGACCGGGATAAACCCGCTTTGCTGAAACCCGTCTTTAAGTAGAGCCGTTTCAGCCTGGTTGAGTCGACACCCTAACGTATACAACGTGACACGTGGTTGGGGTTGTTGAAAATCCTCGGAATTCATAGGCAAAGCATTATAAAGAAGGCCTTTCCACACAACAAGGCAGGGGAAACCAGGTTTCCATTGCCGATCGAACATGCTAATATTTTTAAATCCTAGATGCAGCCGGGCACATTCGGGGATTGCCCTACAATTATCTATCGTCTTTCAATCTTGTCTCCCGCCCACTTCTATTTTTTATAACAAAAGGCCTGTGCTTGGATATGGACCACAGCTTGGCAGTCCGGTTGGTTCGAACACCATGACCCTATCTGCCTGTCCTGATTCACGTTCAATCGAACCCTCTCCCCTCAAGCAATGACTGACGGTTTCGGAAGACTCCTGATAGCTCGTTTTGTCGGCTTTCGGTTACTACCGGGCCAGATTGTGGCATTAGCCGCCCTCGGGCTCATTCTCTTCGGTGCCTGCCTGCTCATGCTTCCATTCGCCACTCATCCCGGAGTGAACATTTCATTCCTTGACGCGCTCTTTACGGCAACCTCTGCGGTCTGCGTGACGGGTCTCATCGTCGTGGATACTCCTCAGGATTTCACCTTGTTTGGGCAAGGCGTGGTTCTCGGATTGATTCAGATTGGAGGATTAGGATACGCCTTGATGGCCACGATGATCTTACTCATTTTAGGGCGTCGCCTTGGGTTGCGAGACCGCATGATGCTCAGCGAATCCATGAATACAATGGATTTACAGGGATTGGTCCGGTTCGTGAAGCTGGTCGCCATGATTACTTTCGGGTTAGAGGGCCTTGGCGCGGTGTTGCTCACGCTTCGCTTCTCTGTCGATTTCCCTTGGGGGACCGCTGCCTATTACGGGATATTCCATGCCATCTCGGCCTTCAATAATGCCGGGTTTGCCCTTTTTTCTGATAGCTTTAAGTCCTTTCAAACAGATTGGACGATCAATGGAATCATTACCATTTTGGTGATCTTCGGAAGCATCGGGTTTTTTGTCTTTGAAGATCTTCTGGGCAATCTTCGTGGGCAACGCTTTCGTCTACAGACCCATACCAAATTGGTGCTGGTCACCACCGCCCTGCTTATCGTGGGGGGAACAATAGGCATTACCATATTGGAGTGGAACAATCCCTCCACATTCCAATCTGCCTCCATTGGGAAAAAGCTGACAATTTCCTATTTTCACTCCGTTTCCCGTACCGCAGGATTCACCTCCATCGATATCGTCGACATGCGCGATGCCACCCTCTATTTCCTGTTATTATTGATGGCCATCGGAGGATCGCCAGGGAGTATGGCGGGAGGCCTCAAAACGACCACTGCCGCTATCGTATTTCTGACGATCTTAAACATGCTTCGTCGAGATAGAGACGTCGAGGTCTTTAACCGGCGAATACCCCAGGACCTCATTACCCGAGCCCTTTGCTTCACCGTCCTGGCCATTGTCATGATTACCGCCATGACCCTCCTGTTGGATTCCACCGAATCACAACCGTTTTTATTTCTGATGTTTGAAATCACTTCAGCCATGGGCATTGTGGGTATGTCATTAGGAAACGGCGAAACACTGAGCTTATCGGCTCTCTTTACCGACTTTGGAAAAGTGATGATTATGCTGTCCATGCTATTGGGCCGGTTTGGGCCGTTAATGATCGGGTTATTTGCCGTGAAAACGGCGGTTAGCAAACCCTATCGTTATGCCAAGGCCCGTGTGATTATCGGGTAAATCGACTCAGACAATCCGTCGCTGAAGCCTGAAAATAAAAAATGCCAGCGTCGGAAGCGGAAATAAGACATAGGGCACGATCCACAACCACACATTTTTTCCTCTCACCCTGGCTTGATCATACATCCAGACAAAGATCCAAATCATGAGCAACACATAATTGGCCGTAATCCATTGAGTCGTTCGGACATGCAACTGGCTTTCCCCCTCCCCGCCGATCAGGAAGAAAAACATTCCCTCCAACAAGACCAACGCCAGCACTAATCCAAGAACCAAGGGTTTACTCCACACATACATGATTTGGCTCCTTCTTCAAAAAATAGTTTTCCCGGTCTCCTTAGGGACCCTATCCGGTCCACCTGCGACAAGTCCTAACGTGGCATAAGATACCTTCGCAAATCAAAAAATTCTCCAAGGGACATACTATCGATTCCCTCCTGACGTCTTTCACACCGACACACTGAACAGATTTTTCCTCTATAAATTTTCAGATCATTCATTGTTTTAGAAATTGTCGTGAAAATTTCAAACGGCAACCTGAAATTTTTCCAATATTTTTTTCTTCTTGGGTCGTATGCGTGTGCATAACTTGTTGGGTGAAAATTTCAGCCTGTTGATAACCATGAAAATTCATTCAGAACTCCGCACGAAATATTAGGTTTTTTGAACTCACATGTTCTGCACAGAAATCCCCATTTATGAGGCACCAGTCACAACATTTAGTATTGACATTTTTTTCGATCCGCTATAGATTGTGGGCCATTGGTTTATACCAATTATTTCTTCCGGTTTTATTTTTTCCTATTTTTCTGATGTGTGCAGGCATTTGGCATACGCCCATTCTTTCCTGCTAGAGGCCAGTCATTCGACGCTACGCTGCATTGATGGCTTCTAGTTGCACTGCTTGTTGTATGACCTCCAGGTTCCCTGAGAGAATACCAGGCAGTAGAGAGGCACAATTCCAATGTGCTCTCTTGGAAGGCAGGGACGCCAGATGAGGCGGAAAAAATGACCGAAGAATTACCCCTCAGGTTTGCAGTCTCTTCCAAAGGAGTCCTACATGAAAATTGACCGTCGATTCACAAAAACCGGTGAAAGCCCGTATCAAACCATTCCCTTTTCACACCGATCATCAGAAATTCGCAATCCGGATGGCTCGGCCGTGTTCCATCAAGACAACATTCTGGCCCCGGAACATTGGTCTCAATTAGCGGTCGATATTTTAGCCCAAAAATATTTTCGCAAAGCCGGAGTTCCCCAATTTGACGACCAAGGACAACCACTCCTTAATGACAAAGGCGGCCCCCTGCTGGGAGGTGAACGGGATGCCCGGCAGGTGTTCCATCGACTAGCCGGTTGTTGGACGGAATGGGGCAAGACCCATCACTATTTTGATACCCCTGAGGATGCGGAAACCTTTAAAGACGAACTCAGCTACATGTTGGCCTGGCAAATGGCCGCTCCGAACTCTCCCCAATGGTTCAATACCGGCCTGCACTTTGCCTACGGCCTGTCTGGACCCTCACAAGGACATTTCTACGTAGATCCGAATACCCATCGGGTCAAACAAGCCCGCAATGCGTATGAACGCCCTCAAGTCCATGCCTGCTTTATCCAATCGATCTCTGATGATTTGGTGAATGAAGGCGGGATTATGGATCTGTGGGTTCGGGAAGCCCGCCTTTTCAAATACGGGTCGGGAACCGGCACCAATTTCTCCAAGTTACGGGCCGATGGAGAATCGTTATCGGGAGGCGGCCGCTCGTCAGGACTCATGTCCTTTCTCAAAATCGGCGATCGGGCTGCTGGTGCCATTAAATCGGGAGGCACAACCCGCCGCGCCGCGAAAATGGTGTGCCTGGATTTAGATCATCCCGACATTGAAGAATTTATTGATTGGAAAGTCATAGAAGAACAAAAAGTGGCGGCCATGGTCACCGGATCGAAAGTCTGCGCGCGTCATCTGAATGCCATTTTAAAGGCCTGTCACGTCCCACGTCAGGACGGGACTACTCAGGTCGATACCAATCCCCGAGATAACCATTCCTTGCGTGAGGCGATCCAAGCCGCACGGGAAGCCGCTGTGCCTGAACCCTATATTCACCGGATGTTCAGCTACGCTCAGGAAGGATTTACCCATTTTGTGTTTCATGAATATGACACCAATTGGGATAGCAAAGCCTATCAGACGGTCTCCGGGCAAAACTCGAATAATAGCATCCGAATTCCCAATGAGTTTTTTGAGACCCTTCAGGCAGGCGGGGATTGGAAGTTGACCAGACGCACCGACGGTGCGGTCTGCAAAACCATGCCGGCAAAGGAATTATGGGATCGAATCGCCTGGGCGGCCTGGATTTGCGCCGATCCCGGCGTGCAATACGATACCACCATTAATGAGTGGCACACCTGCCCCCAGGATGGTCGGATTAATGCCTCGAATCCTTGCAGCGAATACATGTTTTTAGATGATACCGCATGCAATCTGGCCTCTCTCAATTTAGGACGATTTCTCTCATCGGAAGGACAATTTGATATTGACGGCTTTCGACATGCGGTCCGGTTATGGACGATTGTCCTGGAAATCAGCGTGCTGATGGCTGGATTTCCGGGTCGTGCAATTGCTGAAAAAAGCTTTGCCTATAGAACCCTCGGCCTTGGCTATGCCAACTTGGGCTCCATTCTGATGAAAATCGGGATTCCCTATGATTCGCCACAGGCCTTAGCCTGGACTGGCGCCATTACGTCCCTGATGACCGGGGAGGCCTATGCCACCTCCGCAGAAATGGCCAAAGAATTGGGGCACTTTAATGCCTATCCACGTAATGCCGAAGCCATGCTTCGAGTTATGCGAAACCATCGCCGAGCGGCCTACAATGCTTCGGCGGATGAATATGAAGAGCTCACAATTCCCCCGGTGGGCATTCAACCGGACCACTGTCCCCACACCCTCTTGCAAGCCGCACAAACATCCTGGGACCGGGCATTGGCACTAGGGGAACAGTACGGGTATCGAAACGCACAAGCCACGGTCATCGCACCGACCGGCACGATCGGCTTAGTTATGGATTGCGATACGACCGGGATCGAGCCGGATTTCGCCCTGGTCAAATTCAAAAAACTGGCCGGCGGTGGCTATTTTAAAATCATCAATCAAAGTCTTCCACCCGCATTACGGCATCTTGGATATAGCTCCAGCCAGATTCAGGATATCATCACCTATGCGACGGGAACCCGAACGCTCAAACAGGCCCCCTATATCAACCATGACACGTTGCTGGCCAAGGGATTCGACCGCGAGGTGCTTGAACGCATGGAGGCCACGCTGGACGGAGCCTTTGATATTCATTTTGCGTTTAACAAATGGACCCTCACCGAGGAATTTTGTCGAGAAAAATTAAGTTTGACCGAATCGCAGCTTCAGAGTCCTCAATTAAATATTCTCAAAATCCTAGGTTTTACTCAGGAAGAAATTCTTGCGGCAACGGACTTTTGCTGTGGCACCATGACCGTCGAAGGCGCACCCCATCTCAAACCTGAGCATTTGTCAGTATTTGATTGTGCCAACCGGTGCGGACGGATAGGACAACGATTTATTTCTCCTCCGGCACACATCCGGATGATGGCAGCCGCCCAGCCTTTCATCAGCGGAGCCATTAGCAAAACCATCAATATGCCGGCAGAGGCATCCGTGGACTCCGTGAAAGAGGCCTATATGCTGTCCTGGACTTCCATGGTCAAAGCCGTGGCCCTGTACCGGGATGGATCGAAACTGAGCCAACCGCTCAATACTGTGAGTGAATGGGGCGATTTATCCGCCCAAAATGAGCACATCGCCTCCGTGGCAAAACAAGCGGCTTCCCGGGTGCTGGTCCGTTACCTGGCGAAACGCCGCCCCCTACCGACCCGTCGAGGCGGGTATACCCAAAAGGCGATTGTCGGTGGTCACAAAATCTATCTCAGAACCGGCGAATATGAAGATGGCACTCTGGGCGAAATATTCCTGGATATGCATAAAGAGGGGGCCGCATTTCGAAGTCTGATGAACTGTTTCGCCATTGCGATTTCCCTGGGATTCCAACATGGCGTACCTCTTGAGGAATATGTGGACGCATTTGTGTTCACTCGATTTGAGCCAAACGGACCGGTCAAGCTCAATGACCATATCAAAATGTCCACATCGATCATCGACTACATTTTCCGCGAACTGGCGATCACCTACCTGGACCGGCATGATTTGGAACAAGTCGCCCCTGAAGATCTTCGCGTGGATGCCCTTAAGAAGGAAACGGATATGCCGGATGATGGCGAAGAAGGCTTAGTGGACCCACGCTCACTCAGCTCAACCTCGATCAGTCCTGAGGTGTTTCCCTCCCGGAAGCCCGTAGGAAACGGGGTAGGAAAGAACGGAGAGCATGGGAAAGTCGCCAGAAAAGTGGAAATGAAGCGCGAGACCCTCACTATCACGGAAGTACAGGAAGCCCGGCAAAAAGGCTATGAAGGCGACCCCTGTCCGGAATGCAAGCAATTTAAGATGGTAAGGAACGGAACCTGCTTGAAGTGTGATAACTGCGGATCCACCAACGGGTGTTCGTAAAAAGCATTTATCTCGTGAGGATCTCTATAATGGAATTGAGCGCTATGTCAGAAAAGAAATTATTTCGTTGTTACTGTGGTTATGAGTTTTATTTAATCTATGATAAGTCTGCCTCCAATCCAGGGAGGAGGTTTAAAGACTTAAATGGAAAACCACTGGGTACCATGAAGATCTGCAAATGTGGGAAAAAACTTTCGCTTGATGACAATCCACTAAGCAGGGAAAATTAGAGCACATTAGGTTTTTTGGTACAACCAATTTTTCTTGCGTTATGCCTGAGCAATATAGAAGGATTCGGGCATAACCCAAAATTCACCTCTAGCTAAGTCTCTTGGGATTACGAAAACGTTGCGAGATTACACATTTTAGTGCCTGACAAGAGTCTTCGCATGAATTACTGCCCCTTGCTAAAAAGCAAATAGCGGGCACGCCTAAGGATCACGACCGCAAGGGAAGTGGCAACTCCTTCGGGGCGGGTTTCTCTTCCGGCTTTCTGACGAGATCGGGTCGGGCCTTCAGTATCCATGAAACGGCCTGCTCGTTATAGCTTCTCAGCTGGCCGTAAACAATCCACCGCATGCCGTGAACGGTATCAATGTAATCATTAAAATGGTCCTGCGTGATTTCGTTTGGGGCCAATTTCAGTAATGTTGGCAGCAGGCAACTTTCACAACCGGAGGCTTGCTCCTGAAATGACGGGTACACAAAGTGTTTCGCCAAATCAAGCCGGTGACACAAGATACGGGCGAGTTGGTTGTAATTTCGTTCTTTGTTTGCCTTCCCGGCAATCCCGAGAATCTCTTCTCCATAAAGGTAGATTTTTTCCCATGTCATAGCGTACGGCGCTTTTTCTAAGAGCTTGTCGAGTAAATGGGTATTGACCCCCAACAGTTGCTCATCAAACGCCGACGTCACCACATGTTTGGCCATTGCCGGATGTTCGCATAAGATATCGGCCATCCAGACAAAACACCTTTCCTGGGTAATTCTATCAAGATAATCGATAATGGATTCAATCAGCTTTATCTCTTCTCTGGTAATGAGCGATCGATCTCGGAGAATGATGTCTTTGGCTCTTCGGACCCGGCTTCTGACGAGTTCAATTTTTGACCCGCCGTTCAGCATATACCCGTTATCGTAATCAGCCCGTTTTTCTTCGTGACTGAGCACGGCATAGGCTTCGTTGATCCTGAACATCCTTTCCTTGGCGGCCTGTCGTTCTGCTTGTGGGACGACATCCTCATGATTTTCTTTGACAAACTTCCGCCATGCGCTCTGAACTTCCTTCAGGAGTGCATCTTCAGGAATCCCCAGAATTTGGTAATAGTTCAATCCGTCAATCATGTTGGTGTACTAAGAGTTAATTCCTGATGCGAACCATAGTCGCGTAAAAATATACGCGAAGGACAGGGCTCCACACCAGAGAATCTGTTGTTAGAATTAGGAAATCAGCCACCTTTTTTTCGATTTTTGCAGATGTCACGCTGGTGCGAACCAATAAACCTGGACACCGCCTACCTCCTACCTTAACCATACGTATTATTTGGCTTGCCTCATTCACATATTGCAAAGTCTTCAAAAAAATATTTATCCCCAGAATTCACATAGTGAATTCCCTTTTCACAAAGGACATTGTGACTTCATAGTGAAATTATCCACCACCGTTCACATCTTTTCCACAAATTGTGACATTGACAGAGGTATCTCCCCTCTATATAAGAGGTCGCATTCATAGAAAATTTAACTCCCTTGCATTCTCTTATCTCTACCCCCATGAATGCACTGCTGGTGCCTTTCTCTGACTTTCCTTCAGTAAGAGTGACTGGCGTATTTCCCTGCCAGCCTTGTTCCTCTCCGCCCTTCTTCCTCAAAAGGAGTCGATGCCTAAATTTCGGCGGGCATCAGCGTATTCATCGGAATTTTTTATAAGGTTTTTATTCTTTAAGAGGCCTATCATGGAAAGCCGTCCTATCATTGACCGTGCAATCGTTGCAAAAAACTGGCATGCTCGCGGATTTTCCTGTGGGGTGTGGATTGATCATGCCGGACGTGAATGGAGAGCCGCCACCCAGGATATGGAAGAAATATTTATGGCAATGTCAGGAGAATTGGAATTAGAAATCGCAGGAGAGCGGGTTCAGACATCTGTGGGAAAAGAAGTTCTTATTCCCAGCGGTGCACCTTATACCATTCGTAATATTGGGGGTACAACGGCTCGTTGGCTCTATGGGCAAAAACGGTCGCCTTCTGCTCCACTCCAACCCATCGAATCAAATCGTGATCTCATCCATACCCCACTGTAGAGTTTGACCGAGTGTGGCCACTCTTAGGAGTAGCCGCACCGTCACTTCGCATCCTTGGCACAACGAAATCCTGTTGTCAGGTCCTGAAAATCAACTTCCCCTTTTGAGCGGGCGGTTACCCGCAAGTTTACCGGCTGATCTTCCCACGAGCCCCCGCGTAATACTTTATAATCGCCTTCCGCCGGCCCTTGAGGATTCTTTTTAGGGCTGTCTTCATAATAAAAACGTTCATACCAATCATTGACCCATTCAGCCGCATTCCCTGCCATATGGTACAAGCCGTAGGCGCTTTTTCCGCCCTGTTTTAACCCGTGACGAATACTCATGCCCCTGGTCCCACTGGTGACCGGAGAAAGCGTCAATTTATAACTTACCCAGCCCGTCGTCCCCTGATTATAGTTGGCAATATCCACAAATGGCTGCATATGACCCCATGGATACCTTCGCCCATCTGTACCCCGAGCGGCTTTCTCCCATTCTGCCTCCGTCGGCAGGCGTTTTCCCACCCACTGACAGTACCGTTGGGCATCGTTCCAGGAAATGCCCACGGCCGGTCGAACCCCAAATTCTCCAGTGGCAATACCATCATCCCACAGCGGTGGAGGTTCAATGCTGTAGTCTTCATCCAATAATTTCTGGTATTCCGCCATGGTCACTTCGTACCGATCGATAGAATAGGCATCCAGCCACACGGTATGTTCAGGACGTTCGTTTCGAGGACCGTCATTATCTCCCATGAGAAATTCCCCTTCAGGAATCAGTATCATTGAACCCGGCGGTCCATCATCCTGCACCGGAGCATCCAGCCAAGAGTTTCCTGCATTGGATTCTTGAGCCAAGGTGGGCTGGCTCAGACCATTGAACATGAAGAATACCGCCATTATGCCCAATAACCATGTGTGCGTCATAACACCTCGCCAGAAATTTGAATTATTAAATTTTGGTCCGCAACACGCGTCACATTCCTTTGTCAAACAGCCACTGGAATCGGAACTGATCATCAAACACATTTAAGTACTTTCAGCGATACCTCGGCCGGTCAAATACCATACGGCCGGATTGAATGACGACTCTGGTGATGATGCTCGTTTACAACATGAGGTGGCAATCAAAAGAATCCCTCTCTCAAATAGTAGAGTAAAATTCGACAGGCCCGAAAAAAGTACGACTGTTATGCTTACCATATCGAACTTCACTGAACGAGTGAAGAGGCCTCAGTCGATTTCCTTCATGACCCGCTACATACTCTGTCATCAATCACCTTCACTGATTAAAATAATTAAAAAAAAAAGCCGTTGAAGAAACCTTCAACGGCTTAAGCTATGGCGTCCCCAACGGGATTCGAACCCGTGTTGCCGGCTTGAAAGGCCGGCGTCCTAGGCCAGGCTAGACGATGGGGACGCAGTAATTCAGGATGTGCGTTAGGCCTTTGTATGATAAACACGGAAGCGATGGACCCGGCATTCTATCAATGGGGAAAAGACGAGTCAAACCAGGAAGTTATTCTCAACCCTCTGAATGCTATCAGCTCCCAGAACAGTACGTGGATCCGACTGTAAGTTTTGCCTCCCTTAGGGGATCTCCCGGAAAACTCCTCGACCCCACGTGAGGAGAAACCACCATAATTTTGGCCAAAAACATAATCAGTAAAGATGGTGAAGGAGTGGGCCTGTAAGCCGGATTCTGTACTAGATGAAACGAGTTTCATCCAGTGGTGACCATTTCTCTGGAACCTAGGTTACCCTAGGCTTCAAGCAACCTACCCGAGAACCTCGACCGGGCCGGTCTCTCTCCCGATCCGAGAAGAAATCGCTTCCTTCGACAAACCGGGAATCGTCCCCCTATTTGGTTTTGCTCCAGGTGACGCTTACCCTGCCACCTGTGTCACCACAGGCGCGGTGGGCTCTTACCCCACCATTTCACCCTTACCTGGCAAAAACCGAGGAATTTGCCATTGGCGGTATATTTTCTGTGGCGCTGGTGTCGGATTGCTCCGCCTGGGCGTTACCCAGCACCTTGCCCTTTGGAGTCCGGACTTTCCTCTCACGAAAAGTTCCGTGAGCGGCCACCCGGCCCACTCGCACCATCAGTAACTATCGTAGGTTGAGAAAATAATGAAAGCAAGAGGCGCGTTACATGGAGAAAAGCTATTCGGTCGTTTCCTCTTCGAGATGCCGAGCCAAATAGAGAATGCGGTGGCAATAGGAACAATCCAATAGTTCGTCACCGCGCTTCACCTCTGCAACCAGTTGAGGAGGAAGCTGAAGCTGACATCCTCCACAGGCACCGTCACGAAGCTGGGCGACGGCATATCCTTTTCTCAAGGTTTTTAATCGGTTGTATCGAACCAGGAGTGGCTTATCCACCAGTTGGGAAAGAGTTGTTTGCTGACGGTCCAAATCGGCTAATTCATTCGCCAAATTGGCAAAATGAGTCTCCAGCCTCGCCTTTTCGCTATCAAAAACTTTCTGGGCTTCTGTGGATTCCTCCTCCAGCTCTTTAAGGGCCTGCTCGTTCTGTTCCACCCGCTCCATGATTTCCAGCACATTCTCCTCAATCGAGTCTTTTTTCTTCCGAGCTAACTCTATTTCAAACAGATGCGCCTGGTATTCTTTGTTCGTTTTTAATTCAGAAAGCCGATTTCTGATTTTCTGGAGTTGTTCTTCTTGAGTAGCGAGTTCCCGTTCAGAGCTTCGTCGTTGTTTGACGAGAGATTCACCGGTATTTTTAAGGACTTGCAGTTTGGCAAGAATATCTTGGAGCGGAGTTTCAGCGGATTTGATAAGCTCTGGAGCTTTCCGCAACTGGTCTTGAATCTGAAAAATTCGAAGATCAAATTTTTGAAGATTAATCAGGTATTGCAACTGCAAATTCACAAAGTCCTCAATATCCTAGAACATGTTTGCTCACCGGTTACTCAAGTCCGGCCCTGTCTCGTGGTGGGCCCACCAGGACTTGAACCTGGGACCAACTGATTATGAGTCAGCCGCTCTAACCAACTGAGCTATGGGCCCGAGATCATCACGGCGCACACACCCTTTTACCATAAATGGCGCTCAGGAAAAACTCCCCCTTGCGAATTTTATTCCCTCGCAGGAGGGAAACTCAGGTGGAAGCCGTTAATAGGGCCTTTTTCTGACGAAGCTCATTGGACTCCGCGACCAAAGCATCGACCAGGTCCTGGCGTCCCTCCCGTTGTGCAACCTTAAGTTGACTAATCACCTCGTCCATGAGGCGTTGGATCTGGTTTTTCTTTAAAACACGGAGGCATCCGGTGACATGAATAGACACTTCGTCACAATTGTATTCCCCCACGCTCAACCGGGAAATGACCGGTTCATAAGCCGGATCCTGACTGAATTCCGCATGCAATGCATCGAGGTTCAAGTGCCCTTCCTCATCCGTATGCTGAAAGGCCTTGCCAAGAATATGGCGATACAGCGGGACAGTAAATACACCCTCATCGAGTTGACGAATCTGATGCGGTTCCAGGCGACCTTGGAGTAATAACACAATAAGATCCCGTTCCTCTGGCTTGCCCTGAGGAATGACCAGAATGGTGGCAGCTTGCTCCTTCCCCTTAGCCGACGGGGCCACACTCATCGTCCGGGAAATAGTCGGGAGACGTTTACGGAGTAATTCCGGTCGAATACCCAATCGTTCTGAGACCACTTTCAGATATTCTTCTTTTTCTATGGGATTTTTAGTCTTATGAAGAATCGCAAGAATGTCATCCGCCCGCTTGACTCGATCCTGAATAGAATCATTTTTGGCTTTATTCAACACAGACATGATGGCAAAATCCAGTAACGTGGCGGCTTTCCCCTCCAACTCACGAAACGCCGGCACCCCGTTTTTCCGAATAAATGAGTCCGGATCTTCCCCAGCAGGGAGCAGCAGCACTCGGACTTCAATGCCGGAATTCATAAACAAATCAAGCGTCCGTAAGGCCGCGCCGATCCCTGCAGCATCTCCATCAAAGACGAGCATCACCGACGGGGCCAATCGGCGGAGAATCTGGACATGATCGGAGGTTAACGCCGTTCCCAATGGTGCCACGGCATTTTCAATCCCGTTTTGATGCAGAGCAATGACATCAAAATATCCTTCTACCAAGTAAAACCTCCCCGCAGCGGTGGCTGACTGCCTGGCCTTGTCCATTCCATAGAGGGATCTCCCCTTAAAGAATAAGTCGGTTTCGGGTGAATTGAGATATTTGGGAGAGGCCCCATCTTTCAGGATCCGACCCCCAAATCCCACCACCTGCCCACGTGGATCAGTAATGGGAAACATCACCCGATCACGAAAGCGATCGTAGGTGGATATTCTGGTGCCATCCTCAGACTCTTTCCGCACGACCAACCCGGCCTGTATGAGTTCTTCCGGCGTGACAGACTGCTGTTCCAACCATTTGGAAAGGCCATTCCATCCTTCCGGAACGAATCCCAACTGGAATGTGTTCCAGGATTCCCTGGTAATCCCCCGCTGATCCAAATAATCCCGGGCGACTTGACCTGCAGGATTTTCCTGAAGATTACGGTGATACCAGGATGCGGCCAATTGATACAGATGAAAATACCGTTCACGAGATAAGCCTGATGTGGTCTTCCCCGCTGATTCCCGGCGTTCAGGCAGAGGCACCCCTGTCCGTTGGCTTAACTCACGCAGAGCCTCCATGAAATCCATGCCTTCCTGTTTCATCAAAAAGGTAAAGGCATCTCCGCCGACACTGCAGCCAAAACAATAAAACATTTGTCGAACGGGGTTGACCGAAAATGAGGGAGTTTTTTCTGAATGGAAGGGGCACAGCCCTTTAAAGTTTTGCCCGGCCTTGGAGAGACTCACGTAGGTGGAAATGAGATCAATAATATCAATGCGATCTCGAATTTGTTGAAGAATCTCTGGAGGAACTCCTCGTTTTTCGCCGGTCATCTCACTTCTCACCACGAACTACGTTAGGGACACATCACGAATGTCGTTCCCTTCGGATACCAAATAATTTCTGGGCGCTTTGTCCCCGGCAAACCAGCTTTACCCTGGAGGCCACGCAAATGTTCGCCCGCCCATGACGTGAAAGTGCAAATGAAAGACACTCTGCCCGGCTTCCCGTCCGGTATTCGCAACGACCCGATATCCACCACCGGCAATGTCCCGCTGCCTGGCCATCTTGGCACAGACCACCATCAGGTGACCTAACAAGCCGGCATCCGTCTCTTTGGTATCATCCAAAGACACCACGTGCCGCTTGGGAATCACCAACATATGCACCTGCGCTTGAGGATTGATATCGTTAAACACGAACGTGTGTTCATCCTCATACAGTGTGTCGGCGGGAATAGCCCCCTTGACGATTTGACAAAAAAGACAATCACCCACGTGGAGAGCCTCCTTCTGGCTGTCGAATTCCTGATTTCCCAAACCGCTTGCCAAGCTCTTGATAGACGTCTTCGGGAGGAATGGAAAAATGCCCGAGCATGATGAGGGTATGAAACCACAAATCAGCCATTTCGTAAATAATTTCTTCCCGATCGCCATTTTTCCCAGCGAGAAGGACTTCGCCGGCTTCTTCCGCCACCTTTTTCAACATACGATCGAGGCCTCCCTCCATTAATTTGGACACATAGGAATCAGGGCTCGGGTGGGCCTTCCGATCGCCTACCATTTCATACAGACGCCGGGTAATCCCCCCCCAGGCCGTACCGGAGAAGAGAGTGGCTGGCTCTTCAGAAGTCGAAGAAGGTAGGGGAGAAAAAAAACATGAACGGGTTCCGGTATGACACGTCGGTCCAATGGGCTGGGCTTTCACCAAAATCGTATCCCGATCACAATCCACAAACATTTCCTTTACAAGCAATTCATGTCCGGACGTCTCACCTTTTTTCCATAACCGTTTTCGAGATCGACTCCAGAAATGCACCCGTTGGGAATCGCAAGTCATCTCCCACGCTTGTTGGTTCATGAATCCCACCATCAAGACGGTCCCGTCCAGCCAATCCTGCACAACACAGGGGAGCAATCCTTGTTCATCAAATCGCAATGTGCTTATCGAAGAAATTTCGCTCATTGGTTGTTATGAAATTGAAACCGGCACGGTTACCGGGCGCACAGGGATACCCTGTTGAGCCAAATACGATTTGGCTTGCCCGATGGAATAGGTTTGATAATGGAAAATTGATGCCGCCAGCACCGCATCTGCTTTCCCCACATGGAACGCCTCATACAGGTGCTGAAGCGTGCCAGCCCCTCCGGAGGCAATGACGGGAATAGAGACGGACTCGGAAATAGCCGCCGTTAAGGCCAAATCATATCCGTCCTGCTTTCCATCCTGATCCATACTGGTCAAAAGAATCTCTCCGGCGCCATACTCCTTCATCCGTTTCGCCCACTCAACGGCGTCCAGGCCGGTCGAGTTCCGCCCACCATGGGTAAACACTTCCCACCCGGGTTCACCCCCTTCACATGTCATTGCCCGTTTCGCATCAATAGCCACAACGATACATTGCGAGCCGAAACGATTGGCAGCGGCTTTTACGAAGTCGGGATGTTCCACAGCAGCCGTATTAATGCTGACTTTGTCGGCTCCCGCTTCTAATAACCGGCGAATATCCTCAATGGTCCGTATCCCTCCCCCAACCGTAAGTGGCATAAACACCTGCTCAGCCGTCCGAATCACCACATCTAAAATCGTATCCCGTTTTTCATGTGAAGCGGTAATATCCAGAAAGCACAGCTCGTCCGCACCTTCTCGATCATACACCTGCGCAATGTGAACCGGATCTCCCGCATCGCGTAAATTCACGAACGAGACGCCTTTCACCACTCGCCCGTCTTTAACATCCAGGCAGGGTATGATTCTCTTCGTCAGCATGATGTTTGGGACGCTTCTGCTAAGGCCACCATTTCAAGAGCTGATTTCAAGTCCAAGGTGCCTTCATATAAGGCCTTTCCGATAATGATTCCTGAAATTTTGCTTCCGAGGGCCTGAATGGTCTGCACATCTTTCAGGACCGTGACTCCACCGGAGGCAATGACGGGAAACGGCGAAATGTCCGCAGCTTCTCGCAGAGCTGAAATATTTGGTCCTGCCAACATGCCGTCCCGGGATATGTCCGTAAAGACCATGCCTCCCAAGGGCAAATCTTTTACTGATTCAAAGACCTGTCGTGGAGTCAGACTGGACACGGTCTTCCACCCATGCACCGCGACTAAACCCTGTTTGACATCAATCCCGATTAAAATTTTATCAGGAAATTCTTTCGCGGCTGCGGCCAAAAAATCCGCATCCTGTAAGGCCGCTGTTCCAATTACCACCCGGTCCACTCCACAGGACAAGTAGGCGCGAATGGTTGACGTGTTTCGTATGCCCCCACCGACCTGCACCGGAATGCCTAACCGTTTGGTAATGGCTTCAATGTGTGAGAGATGCTGAGGTGTTCCAGTCACCGCCCCGTCTAAATCCACCACATGAAGGTAGCGGGCCCCAAGACTCTGCCAATGTTCCGCCATCGCCGCGGGATCATCGGAATACCTGGTGACCTGATCCATCTCGCCCTGTCGCAAGCGGACACATTTCCCGTCCTTCAGATCAATTGCAGGAATCAGTAGCATCAGTTAGGGATTCTCCTTCAAGGATGGAGCAGGAAGAGGAGGCCCCTGTTCGCCCAAGCCGACGGGGAAGGCCTTCATCACTTTGTTGACACCCAATTCAGCAAGTGTATCGGCAGTCACAAACCCTCCACCCTTTTCAAAAAATCCTACTACATCCTGGTTAAGTGGTTTTTGTTCCTCAAAAAATTCCCCGGTCCACAAGACCATACCATCGGACGGTCTCAGGAGGTACACTTCAAACCCTACTGCAGCCGGCTTGGCTCCAAGCTTGCTCCCTTCTCGCTCACGGTATGTCCGGACGAGCCCCGTCACAATTCCATCCACCTTCAAGCGCGTTCCAACCTCTTGGGCCAGGACGGAGAAGGAGGATTCCGCTTCCGGGCTTTCCTTACCTATCACGGCAGAAGACTCCTCTGGACCGATCACCCGCAAGGAAGGCCGGCCGGCCAACACAGAAGCCACCTGTAAGGTAATTCGATGTGCGGCCGTTTCAGGCACTACATAACGAACTTTTCTGAATTCTGTCCCATCCGCCTGATCAGTCCCCGGCAACCGAAATTGTGTACGAATTTCTTCCGGATCCCTTATGCCTCCCCGTGAGCTACTCGCCAATTGAGGCGTTTTGATGGTCTGAAAAGGAAGGATGGCGAGACTGGATATACGGGAGGGGTCAAATTGTGGAGCGGCCTGAATTTGAACTTTAGGGGGAACACAGCCTACACCGAAACACCACCACCCGATAAGGCTCATGACCAGGAACCGGGCAGGCAACGGTCTCGACCGCCCATTGATCGCAAGACACATTCCCCTCATTGCCAATCACCAAAATTCTTTAAGACCTGCAACCCGACGGCCTGACTTTTCTCGGGATGCCATTGAGTCGCAAACACATTGTCTTTCCAGACACTACTCGCAAAAGAAATTCCATAGTCGGTTTGGGTACTGACGAGAGCACAATCCATCGGTTCCACATAGTAGGAATGCACGAAATACACATAGGAGTCGGAGGCAATGCCACGTAAAGGCGGAGCAACCGTGTTGACCTGAATCGTATTCCAACCCATATGAGGAATTTTAAACGACGTCTCTCCATCCTCGGACGGACGGGGAATCGCTTTCACCTTCCCGGCCAGAATCCCTAACCCTTGATGATAGCCAAATTCTTCGCTCTCCGAAAACAGCAATTGATACCCTAAACAAATGCCGAGAAAAGGTTTTCCCGAAGCTATGGAACGGTATATGACATCCATCAACTCAAAGCGAACCAGGTTATCCATGCAATCCCCAAACGCGCCTACACCCGGCAACACGACATGACTGGCCTGGTCAATCACGGGAAGGTCTCGAGTCACGACCGCTTCATGGCCCACACATTCAAACCCTTTCTGCACGCTCCGAAGATTTCCCATCCCATAATCAATAATGGCAATCATGTCCTGGCTGTTTTCCTCTCTCTCCGCCCACTGATTCTCACCATTTAGAGCGACCCTTTGGTGGAGAGCACTCCCTTAATTCGTTCTTCCCGCCTAACCGCTTGATCCAAGGCTTTCGCAAACGCCTTAAAAATCGCTTCCATGATGTGATGAGGATTTCTTCCATACAGCACATTCACATGAAGGTTTAACCCTCCCTGACTCACGAATGCCTGAAAAAAATCTTCAAACAATCCTAAATCAAACGACTTAATATATCGCGTGGGTAACACCACATTGTATACAAGGTACGGCCGGCCACTCAGATCTACGGTCACCTGAGCCAGCGTTTCATCCAACGGAACCGTCGCACACCCGAATCGGGTGAGGCCCTCTTTGGTCCCGAGAGCCTGTGTTAAGACCTGCCCCATGACAATCCCCACGTCTTCGATCGTGTGATGGTCATCAATCTCGATATCCCCTTTCGCTTCCACTGTCAGATCAAAAAATCCATGTTTACCGAATAAATTCAGCATGTGATCCAAAAACGGGATCGAGGTCTTAATCTGATTGTTGCCGCACCCGTCGAGGCCCCATTCCACTCGAATGGCCGTTTCCGCGGTCTTCCGTTCTTGAGAAGCCGTTCTGGGAACAAGATGTTCGTTCATGTCCATCGACTCTCCATTGATCGCCCATGTGCATCCAGGCCTTCCAGCAGAGACAGCCGCATCACTGGAGCATGGGCTTTGCGCAACGCGGCCTTCGAATAGGCCACCACATTGCTGGTTTTCATGTACTCATCCACACCCAAACACGAAAAAAATCTGGCACTTCCACCAGTTGGTAATACATGATTGGGCCCTGCCACATAATCCACCACCGCGGGAGGGGTATAGCGGCCAACAAAAATGGCACCCGCATGACGTATACGTGACACATAGTCTCCCGCCCGATCCATATTTAATGATAAATGCTCAGGCGCAATCCGATTGGCTAATTCAAAGGCCTCATCAAAGGTTCGCACAACAAATGCCAGGGCATGATTTTGAATTGATCGGGACGCAATCGCCTGGCGTCCCAACTGTGCGAGTTGGCGGGTCACTTCAGTCACAACCCGCCTGGCAAGAGTCAAAGAAGTCGTCACCAGATAGACACAGGCTTCCTCATCATGCTCGGCTTCACAAAGCAGATCAGCCGCCACATGCAGCGGGTTACTGGCGGAGTCGGCAATGACCAGCAACTCACTCGGACCCGCAATCATATCAATGTCGACCTGGCCGTAGACCAGGCGTTTGGCCGTGGCCACATACATATTCCCGGGACCGACAATTTTATCTACGGGCCGGATTGTCGAGGTGCCGAAAGCCAAGGCCCCAATGGCTTGGGCTCCACCGACCCGATAGATTTCATCCACTCCAGCGACATCCGCCGCCACTAACAACGCGGGGTGGATGATGCCATTCGGAGTCGGCGTACACATGACGACTCGCTTCACCCCAGCCACTTTCGCGGGGATGGCATTCATGAGCACCGATGATGGATACAGGGCTTTTCCGCCTGGAACATACACACCGACGGTATCTAACGGCGTGATCCGTTGGCCTAATTGAATCCCCTGTTGACGATAGACCCAGGATTTCCTTCGTTGTCGACGATGAAAGGTCCGAATACGATTCGCCGCATATTTCAGGGCTTTAATATCTGAGGACGGTAGTTCAGCGTAGGCACGCTCGACGTCTTTTGACGTCACACGAAGACTGTCAGGACTGATTCGGACATGATCGAATTTCCAGGTCAATCGCTGGAGTGCCTGATCGCCCTCTTGCCGAACAGCATCCAATATGTTCCTGACGGCTTTTTCAACCTTGTCGTTTTGTTGAGCGGCCCGCTGACAGACACGATTCACCGATTTCGAGAACTCTTGATCCTTGTGGGAAACAATTTTCATGCATGAACCTTTTTTGGGGAGCGGGAACGAGAAAGAATTTTCTTCACCCGGGCAATCAGTTCGGTAATCACAGCATGTTTCATTTTTAAGCTTGCCCGGTTCACAATCAACCGGGCAGATGACCAGGCGATCACTTCATCCTCGACCAGATTATTGGCTTTCAGAGTGTTTCCCGTCTCAACCAGATCGACAATCCGATCGGCCAATCCGACCAATGGAGCCAACTCGATCGATCCGTAGAGCTTAATCAATTCCACAGGCAACCCTTGCTGGTTAAAATACCGTTCGGTGATCGTGGGGTATTTGGTTGCCACCCGAAGCTTGGAGGACATCCGTTGCCCAAGCTGTGGCCCGTTCGGCCTGGCGACCACCAACCGGCAGACTCCCAAGTTCAAGTCAACCGGTTCATACACATCCGGACTCTGTTCCAACAGAACATCTTTCCCAACCACCCCTAAATCCGCTGCGCCATATTCAACATAGGCCGGCACATCACTTGGGCGAACAATTAAGACCCGGTGCCCATGCTCCGGAAATTCCAAAATTAATCGACGGTCGTTCGCTCGGACATGATATCCCGAATAGCCTGCCTGGCGGAACAATTCAAGAGTCGGATCAAGAAGTTTACCCTTGGAAAGGGCAATGGTAATCCCTTCGCTCATACCACCTCACGCACGCGAACAATCCTCGCACCCAGGGCTTGAAATTTTTCTTCCAGCCGTTCATAGCCGCGGTCTAAATGATAAACGCGGGACACAATCGTTTCGCCATCAGCCGCTAACCCGGCCAGGACCAAGCCTGCACTGGCGCGTAAATCCGAAGCCATGACGGGTGCACCGGTGAGCAACGGCACACCTTTGACCACGGCATGTGGGCCATCAATCTCAATCGACGCTCCCATCCGGTGAAGTTCCGGAACGTGCAAAAATCGCCCTTCAAAAATTGTTTCGGAGATCACGCTCACGCCTTCTGCCACCGACATCAACGCCATCATTTGGGCTTGAAGATCGGTCGGGAAGCCTGGATAGGGGAGCGTCTTAATTTCCACCGCTTTGAGCGAACCCGACCGGCGGATTCGCACACCGTCATGACTTTCGGTTAACTCAGCACCCATTTCCTGAACTTTTTTCAGGACGCTTCCTAAATGATCTGATACGCACCCCTTTACCATCACATCCCCACCGGTAATAGCTCCGGCCATTAAATAGGTGCCGGCTTCAACTCGATCAGGGATCACCCAATGCCCTGCCCCATGAAGTTCCTTCACCCCTTCAATTGTAATGGTGTCCGTTCCCATCCCATGAATTTTGGCACCCCGCTTGGTTAAGAATGCACAGAGGTCCGTGATTTCCGGTTCCCGTGCGACATTATGCAAACTCGTGGTCCCTTGTGCCAGGCAAGCCGCCATGATCAGGTTTTCCGTGCCCGTGACCGTCGGGAAATCCAAGTCAATCCTTGCTCCTTTAAGACGACCGGCTTTCGCATGGATATATCCATGCTCTACTTGAATTTCAGCCCCCATCATCTCCAATCCTTTGAGGTGAAGATTGACCGGTCTGGTGCCGATCGCACATCCGCCCGGCAGAGAAACTTTGGCTTCTCCCAGCCGAGCGAGTAAAGGGCCTAAGGCTAAAATAGACGCTCGCATCGTTTTGACTAAATCATACGGCGCTTCAATCGAATGCACCTGAGCTGCATCCAGTCTGACCCTGGGGCCTTCCTCTTGAACCGTCACTCCCAACAGGGCCAGTAATTTCCCCATAGTCATCACATCACGAACATGTGGAACATGGTCAATGACGCATTCCCCGCCCCCTAACAATGTCGCTGCCAAAATAGGCAAGGCGGCATTCTTGGCTCCGCCGATTTCCACGGACCCCTTTAATGGCAATCCACCGGTGATTCGAATTTGATCCACTGACAATATTCCCTGTCTACACAAGATGCCGTTGCACGCATACCACTCGTGGAATGCCTTGGGAATCCGGCAGGACCTTTACCATCTTAAACGCATTCGTCAAGGAAGGGTCCCGGCACAGAAGGTCAGCCTGACCAACTCCCACTTCCATCAGGACATATCCCTTTGAGGAAACAAGACCCGGCGATTCATCCAATAATCGCCGGTACACATCGAGTCCGTCCGGCCCTCCATCCAACGCCAGCCGTGGTTCAAAGTCTTTGACATCTGGAGAAAGGTGTTCCCATTCCGCATGGGAGATATACGGCAGGTTAGCAATAATGGCGGTCACTTTACCTGCTAAATTTCCGGATAACAAGTGGGAAAGCAGGTCACCAGCCACCCATAGAATTCGTTGCGCAACTCCATGGCGCATGGCATTGACCTGCGCAAGATGTAGCGCGGAGACTGACTTATCTGATGCGATAATCACCGCTGCAGGAAGGTTGACCGCTAGACTGATCGCCAGACATCCAGAACCCGTCCCGACATCCAGAATCACCGGACGCACATCAGCCCCTAGAAGTCCAATCGCCTCCTCCACCAGCAATTCGGTCTCAGGTCTTGGAATGAGCACCCCGGGTTGGACGAGAAAATCCAACCCAAAAAAATCTTGATTCCCTAATACATATTGAAGTGGTTCATGTAAGGCACGGCGCTGAAACAAGGCCACAGCCCGCTGACAGACTTCCGCATCAACGGGAGCGTCTGGATTCCCATGCAGTTGCAATCGCGTAATACCAAGAGCCTCCTCGAGAATCCACAACGCTTCATGGCGGGCGTTGGCAATCCCCGCTTGAATCAGCGTCTCAACCGCACCACGATATAACTGTGAATAGGAAGTGAAGCAGGGCATCTGAGCCTCAAAAAGCACATGCGCGTTGAATCGTTGAAAGAAACGGAATGGCGCTACACGAAAGACATCATTGGGCTTTGAGGCCGGCGATTAACCCGTCAAGATCGCCTTCCATCACTCGATCCAATTTGTGCAACGTCAGCCCGATTCGATGGTCGGTCACTCGATTTTGTGGAAAATTATACGTGCGGATTTTTTCACTCCGCTCCCCTGTCCCGACTTGGGAACGGCGTTGTTGCGCAATAGAGGCTTCTTGTTTTTCGCGCTCGGCATCACCGATTCGTGTTCGAAGGGTTCGCATGGCCTTCGTTCGATTTTTTAGTTGGGATCGCTCGTCCTGACATGTCACGACCACTCCTGTCGGAATATGAGTAATCCGGATCGCAGAATAGGTCGTATTCACACTCTGTCCACCAGCTCCTGATGAACAATAGGTGTCAATCCGTAAATCTTTCGGATCAATGTGCACCTCCACCTCTTCAACCTCCGGCATCACCGCAACCGTAGCCGTGGAGGTATGAATTCGTCCATTAGCCTCTGTCGTCGGGACACGCTGCACCCGGTGCACTCCACTTTCATACTTAAAATTTCCAAAGGCTCCCTTGCCTTCAACCAGCAAAACCGCCTCTTTGACCCCACCAAGACCGGTTTCCTGGAATTCCATTAATTCGACCCGCAACCCCTTAGCCTCGGCAAACTTCGTGTACATTCGAAGGAGATCGCCGGCAAAGAGTGCGGCCTCACTTCCACCCGTCCCTGCGCGAATTTCAATGAACGAATTTTTATTATCACCTTCATCAGCCGGGCAGAGCAATTCAATGACCTGGGTCTCCATGGCCTCACGTTGACTTTCCAGGCTTTGCAATTCTTCACCGGCCAACCGGCGCATATCGGGGTCTAATTGCAGATCTTCTGTCATCAGGCGAGTCTGGGCAATCTCCTCGACTACCCGTCGGTACCCGCCAAACAACTGTGCAATGGGCTCTATCTCTGATCGCTCTTTATTGAGGGCAACCAGAAGAGTCGGTTGAGACAAGACGGCAGGATCTGACAACTGATCGTTGAGCGTGTCATATTTATTCGCAATGGCCTCCCATTTGCTAAATAAACCGCCCTCTTTCAGCTCTGTCTTAGTAATTGGTGCCATTGATCTAGTTTAACAGGAAATTAAATAACACGACATGTACCCTTTATCCTAGACAACCATTACCCGCTAGCCTCATACGAAAATTTTCATAGAAAGAGGGGATTGAACGGAGGGGAACCGTGTCAACACTCAGGGGAGCCGTTGCTGGGAAACCTGGTCTTCTAGTCCGCAAATCGAGAAAAGCAACAGCCAGGACTGCTTCAGCACCATGCACAGACATCATCCCCTGGGGAATGTTTAGGCAGGACAATGGAGGAGAAAGAGAAAACGGTCTTTACGCTTTGGCTTTGGGCTTCGCCGTTTTGGCGTATTTTTTATTGAAACGTTCCACCCGTCCTTCGGCATCCACAATTTTCTGAGTACCCGTGAAAAACGGATGGCAACTGGAACAGATATCAACCTTTAAGTCTCCCACGGTCGTCCGGGTTTGGTAGGTCATACCGCACGCACAACTCACATTTGCAAATTCATAAGCCGGGTGAATGCCCTTTTTCATACTACCTCCTTCTACGCCATCTCTCGATTCAACATCTAAATATGAAAAGCCCTCAATGCCAAACCTCTATTGTGAATTATCGATTCATAGATTGCAAGAACTCATTATTACTCTTGGTTCCGCCAATTTTATCCATGAGAAATTCCATCGCCTCCATGGTCCCGAGAGGGCTTAACACCTTTCGGAGGATCCACATTTTGTTCAGACGGTCGCGATCAACCAGCAACTCCTCTTTCCTCGTGCCGGATTGACTGATATCGATGGCCGGGAAGAGGCGTTTATCCGCTAACCGACGATCCAAGTGCACCTCCATATTGCCCGTGCCCTTAAACTCTTCAAAAATAACATCGTCCATTCGACTTCCGGTATCAACCAATGCTGTGGCCAGAATCGTCAAACTTCCACCAAATTCGATATTTCTGGCGGCACCAAAAAACCGCTTCGGTCGTTGCAGGGCATTGGAATCCAAACCTCCGGATAACACCTTACCACTGGGGGGGGAAATCGTATTATAGGCGCGCGCCAATCGAGTCACACTGTCTAACAAAATCACCACATCCCGTTTATGTTCGACCAACCGCTTGGCTTTTTCCATGACAATCTCTGCCACTTGGGCATGCCGCTGAGGAGGCTCATCAAAGGTGGAACTAATGACTTCGGCGGCTTTAACTTGGCGCTGCCAATCGGTGACTTCTTCTGGTCGTTCATCAATTAGAAGGACAATCAAGACAATTTCAGGATGATTCGCAATAATGGCCCGCGCCACCGCCTGCAAGAGCATGGTCTTTCCCGTTCTGGGTGCCGCCACGATCAATCCCCGTTGCCCTTTGCCAATGGGGGTCGTGAGCTCCATCACTCTCGTGCAATACTCTTCAGGATCAAATTCAAGGTTGATCCGCTCTTCAGGATACAGCGGAGTAAGATTATCGAACAGAATTTTATCCCGCTGCACCTCAGGCTCATCATAATTAATTTTTTCGACTTTTAAGAGCGCGAAATACCGCTCTCCGTCCTTCGGTGGACGAATCTGCCCTGAGACAATATCACCGGTTCGCAAATTAAATCGTCGAATTTGAGACGGAGAAATATAAATATCATCGGGTCCTGGTAGGTAGTTGGAATCAGGGGCCCGGAGAAATCCAAATCCATCTGATAGAGTCTCAAGGACTCCCTCTCCGAAAATGACTCCGTTCTTGTCGCTCTGCCCTTGAAGAATAGAGAAAATCAGCTCTTGCTTTCGCAAATTTGGCGCGCCATCAATTTTAAGATCACGCGCGATTTCATTTAATTCTCCAATGGACTTTTGCTTCAATTCGGCAAGATACATTAGGTTACTCCATTCATTGGCCGGAAGGGTTTTCTCGTGGGCTTAGCCTGTTACGAGGGGTGGAAAGGATACGAACATTTTCATCTGGGTTATGCGCTGGGAACTTTGGCGATCCCCGAAAAGGGAACCGTACCAGACTTTAATAAAGTTAAAAATTTAGACCGGTATTGTGTATTTTAGGAAGAATGTTTAGAGAAACTGAAGAACCACACTTGTCAAAACCACCGTGTTGTCCTATCTACGATTTGAAATAATACGTGAAGTCCGAGAAGTTAATTGGCGGAAATGGATTTTGCTATCAAATGGGCAGGTCTTAAGTAATTATTTATCTCACTATTGAACAACTTGTCAATAGGCTCCTTTCGGAAGTTGCGACACGAAACTCAAATTTTCCCCAAACCAATCATCGAAAAGTTAGCCCACTCTCTTATGGTTGGCACCCTTAATCTCATTATGTTAAACCATCATAATGGTAATTGAAAGTCAACAAGGAAGGGTCCTCTCCCATGTCTGATTCAGGTTTTCCCTTTTCCAGCGAACGGATTTTCACCCTCTCCGAAGCCAACGGATTAATACCGGAGCTGGAACAATTTTGGGACAATATTAAGGCAGGACGGCAAATACTTATGGACACGAGGGAAGAAGTCAAAAAAGCCAGCGCTCAAGCATCCTCTGGAGGAGGAACGGTCATGGGCGTCCAATATATCAAAGGGTTACAAGACATCAATGGCAGCCTGCATGCCATTCAGGAACTCGGCGTGGTGATCAAAGATGTCGAAATTGGATTATGTGATTTCCCATTTTTGCTTGATGACCGTCTGGTATTTTTGTGTTGGAAGTCCGGAGAAAAACAGGTTCGCTGGTGGCATGATATTGACAGCGGGTATGCGAACAGACAACCTTTAGAAGACCCGAATCCCTAGACCTGCCGCACATTCGCCTATTCGTTTTAATCACACTCTCCGGACAACCGGAGCTTCCGACGCAACATATCCATACGACTGCCTTCTGATATGATCGAAAAGTCATGCCCGTTGCCGAAAAAAGGCCATTGATTCGACTTCGGAAAAGGAACGAGGAGAAAGAATGAAATTCGTCATTTTGGGTAAAGATGGTCCTGAAGGCGCACAAAAACGCCCCCTCTATCGAGAAGCCCACCTCAAACGACTTGAGGCGTGGGCGCAACAAGGCAAAGTTATTTTGGCTGGGCCTCTGACCGATAAAATAGGAAGCTTAATCGTGGTTGAAGCAGAATCACTCGAAGAAGTCCAAGCATTTGCCAAGAATGATCCCTATGCCCTTCATGGGGTTTTTCAGGAAGTCACCATCCACCCGTTTTTACAGGTGTTTCCCAAAGTGAATTTTTCACTTTAACCAGGGAGAAAGTGGAAAAAGAATGTACCAACGTTTGGGAAAATCCTGGTGGTCTACTTTGGGGTGGACGAATATTTTGTAGTATTTTGAGCAAAATCCAACACCCGTTGCCATTCATCCGGACGCACTGGTTGAATCGAGAGCCTGGAACCTTTACGAAGCAGTTCCATTTTTTCTAATCCCTTAACGGCCCGCAATTGATCCAAATGCAAGGCCTGAGGAAACTTTTTGACGAACTGGACATCAACAAGGAACCAACGGGGCGAATCCGGAGCACTACGCGGATCGAAATATCGGCTCCTTGAATCGAATGCAAAAGAGTCGGGATAAGCGGCCCTAACCACTTTAACGATTCCAACTATAGCTGGAGGGTCAGCATTGCTATGGTAAAAAAATCCCAAATCCCCAACATTCATGGATTTAAGGAAATTCCTAGCCTGGTAATTACGTACGCCTTCCCAACATGTGGTCTTACGGGGAGAGTGAACCAGATCATCAATGGAAAATGTTGTCGGCTCTGATTTAAACAACCAATACTGTACCATCATGCCTCACTCAATCATTGGCTTTGAAAACCACCAGCACCATTAAGCAATTATAAAGTGTATATTTTTCAGAGTACAATTGGACCCTTTCCTATCACTTCCACCGCGTGATGGCGTAATATTTTTAAGGCATCATGACCAACCATGATTGATCAATTAATTCAATTTGCCGAGTCTTGGGTTCCCAGGGAAATCTGGGTCGGCATGATCACTCTTTCCCTGATTGCGTTTGTCGGAACCCTTATTGCGATCCCTGCTATGTTAATTCGCCTGCCCCCTGATTACTTCGACAATCACGGCCACCGCAAGTGGTTTGCCAATCATCATCCAATTATTCGCGCCATTGGGTTGATGTTAAAAAACGGCCTGGGACTCATTTTTCTGGTAGCCGGAATTGCCATGCTGGTTTTACCAGGACAAGGGATTCTCACAATGGTTCTGGGTATCTTGTTTCTGGATTTTCCGGGAAAACACCGTGTCGAACAAAAACTCATTCGGCAACCCCAGATTCTTAACGCCATCAACGCCATGCGAGAAAAAGCAGGCAAACTGCCGTTTGTGTTTCATGAAAACACCCCGACCTAACCACACGTCGACCTGAACCTCTCTCAGTCAACACCCGTTTACACCCTTTTCTCCCGTTGATAGGATGGCCCGCATGTCTGTATGGAACAAGATCGGATGGCTCGGACTCGCCGGACTCTGTGCCGTCGCCTTCGGTCATGTCGTAGGCCTAGTCAATCCTCACGAAAAGGTGAACGGACTCTGGCTCGTGGTCGCCGCCTCCTGCTTCTACGTGTTGGCCTACCGGTTCTATGGCCGATTTTTGGCACAGCGAGTCATGAATCTGGACGATCGACGTCGCACTCCCGCCCACCGGCTGGAGGACGGCACCAATTTCTATCCCGCCAACAAATACATTCTCTTCGGCCATCATTTTGCGGCTATCGCCGGAGCCGGCCCATTACTCGGTCCCGTATTGGCGGCACAATTTGGCTTCCTCCCGGGGTTTTTATGGATTGTCATTGGCGCGGTTCTGGCAGGCGCAGTTCAGGATTTTATAATCCTTGTCGCCTCCATGCGGCGAAATGGCCGTTCACTCCCGGAGATCGCCCATGCTGAATTAGGTCCCATCACCGGGATGGCCACGGCGATTGCCGTGCTCTTTATCGTGGTCGTCGCGCTAGCCGGATTAGGCCTGGCAGTTGTCAATGCGCTTTATCACAATGCCTGGGGCACTTTTACCATCGTCATGACCATTCCCATCGCCCTGCTCATGGGACTCTACCTTCAAAAATTTCGCCAGGGACAAGTCGGGGAAATGACGCTGATCGGGTTAGGACTCTTGATAGTGGCCATTCTCGTCGGCCGAACCGTGGCACAATCAGAATGGGCTGAATGGTTTTTATGGGACCGCACCACGCTCACATGGAGCCTTGCGGCATATGGATTTCTTGCCTCAGTCCTCCCCGTCTGGATGTTATTAGTGCCCCGGGATTATCTCTCAACATTTATGAAATTGGGTGTGATCGCCCTTCTGGCCGTCGGCGTCATAGTGCTCGCGCCCACCATTGAAATGCCTCGCACCACCATATTTACGGCGGGCAATGGACCGATCATTCCAGGAACGCTGTTTCCGTTTCTCTTTATCACCATTGCCTGTGGGGCCATTTCCGGCTTTCATTCCCTGGTCTCTTCAGGGACAACGCCCAAGTTGATCAGTCGGGAAACTCAGGCCATCGTCGGCTACGGTGCCATGCTTCTGGAAAGCTTTGTCGGAGTTGTGGCGCTCATCGCCGCCTGCCTTCTCGTTCCCGGAGATTATTTTGCCATCAACACCAGCCTGTCCGCAGACACCCTGCAAACTATGGGATTTCCAACCGCCCACATTACGGAACTCTCCACGCTTGTTGAGGTAGATGTATCGGGCCGTCCGGGAGGTGCGGTATCCCTGGCCGTTGGCATGGCCTCGATTTTTTCAAGCTTGCCGGGGATGTCCGGGCTCATGGCCTACTGGTATCAATTCGCACTCTTGTTCGAAGCCCTGTTCATTTTGACCACCATTGATGCTGGGACACGGGTCGCCCGGTACCTGGTTCAGGAATTAGGGGGACGATTCTACGCCCCGCTCAAACAGATCAATTGGTGGCCCGGCGTATTAGGCGCCAGTCTGTTCGTGGTTGGGGGGTGGGGGTATCTCATTGGCACCGGATCCATTGCGACCATCTGGCCTATGTTTGGCGCAGCCAATCAATTACTCGGTATGCTCGCGCTCTGTATTGCCACGACCGTGCTCATTAAGATGAACAAAACATCCTATCTGTGGGTGACAGTGATCCCGATGGTGTTTGTTGGCGTGATCACGCTGGCCGGATGCTATGAACTCCTGGTCATCTTTATCAGTCGGGCGCTCTCAACAGACGGGTCGCAAAGCCTGACCATGGCCATCAATGCCTCCCTCGTGGGCCTGGTGGCCATACTCGCACTCATTGTCCTCACAGACAGCGCCAGAAAATGGTACGGGTATCTTATACACAAACAACCACTGAACAGCACCGAAGTGATTGAAGGCGAAGGCATTCAACTTCCTGCAGGACGGTGCTGCTAATCCAGGGGCCTGTCACAACACCTTGAAAGGAGGCTTATGGCGGACAACTATTCCTTCGACGTCATTTCTCGCATCGACATGCAGGAAATGAAAAATGTGGTGGATCAAACAGAAAAAGAAGTCGGACAACGCTTTGATTTTAAAGGATCCAAAACCGAATTGACGTTAAAAGAGAAGGACAAACAATTAGTGGTGATTTCGGATGATGACTACAAACTCAACGCGGTCTTGGATATCCTTAAGTCCAAATGCGTCAAACGTAATGTGTCCTTGAAAGGGCTGACGTATGGGAAAGTGGAAGAAGCCTTAGGCGGAACCGTACGCCAAACCATCACCATTCAGAGCGGGCTTCCCGAAGACAAGGCTAAAGCCATCACGAAATCGATTAAAGAGGCCAAATTCAAGGCCCAGGGACAAATTCAAGGGGAACAAGTCAGAATCCAAAGCAAAAGCAAAGACGAACTGCAAGCCGTCATGAAACATCTCAAAGAACAGGACTTCGGACTCGATCTGCAATTTGAAAACTATCGGTAAGAGACAATCGTGGTCACACCGCAGGCTCACATTCGGCCCCTACGTGTTCCAGTGCCCGGTCGAGAGCCTGTTGCCCGGCTCGGGCTCTTAATATGTCCCGAGCCTCCATCGGGGAAGGGCGATTTTTCCCAATAGGAACATCCAGTTGTTCTAAAATTTCAGATGCCGACCCCTGCGTCCAATAGACCATTTGAAAATCCGATAGGCGAAGAATACCCACCTCAGCTATTGCTGAATTTTCAATGACCATCCCGCCCATTTGATTCATCATCGTCGCTTCTCCAATTTTTACGGGACCAGTGTTCTCACGACTTGAGAACACCACGACAATTTCATAAGGGACGTGAAAGTGTTGGCCTTGGACTTTCAATTCTTGGGAAAAGTTTACCGGCTGAGACAACCGTGGAACAGTCATAATGTTCTGAAAAGAACAACGCCGTTTAAGAAAATCTTCGGTGCGTCGAGTAAGCGTCTCAAGATACTCGGCAATGATCACCGGCGCGGCATTTTGCGCCGTGGCATCTGCATGCACGACCAGACCAATGGTAGGGACCCGGGGCCACTCACCATTCTTGTGAGATAATTCCTGTGATTCAAATGCCTCCTTTCCGACAAGATCCATCAGACGGGGTGTGGAACCGGCCCCACACCCCGCCAGCATAGAAACCAACACACATATAAACAACATTGTTGAAAGGGCCATCGATTTAAGCCACCTGATTCTTCCTCCATAATATTTCTAAATGCATCACCGCCTGGGCAATGGCATCCTGCCCGGAAACCCATCGAAGCGTCTCATACTCTTCACCCTCTGAATTGGGATAAATGGGGGGTTGGGTCTGAGCTCGTCGGACTACGGGATAGACATTCGATTCAATCGGGACAACCAGCCGTTCAAGAGTCGCCCACGCTTGGCCATCAGTAGTGACCACCGATTGACCCGTCCGGACATCCAGCAAAGCAAGTTCCAGACGGGCATAATTTTCCGCACGGTACCCTGGCATTCCCCCACCCCGCATACCCGTCGGCTGTTGCACCCCGCCCAGAGGAAAATGATCAAAGACCTCATACTCGGAACTGGATAATACCGCCAACAGCAGGTAGGGCACCTTCTGCTCCTTCCCCAATTGAATAAATGGGTCCACAGAGCCCTTGGGTTTCACATCATCCGGATACACCACGGAATGAATTTGAATCGGTAATTGTTTATGCAGTTCCGCCTTCAAATGTTCTCCGAGATTTTCCAACGTCCCTCGGCGAAGTTCAGGAGCTGATTTTTCAAATCCCGAATCGTTCAGGACGACCAAGACGGCGGTCACTCCTTCGGCTGGAAGCGCCATTGTTGCCACGCTCCCGCCTGACAGACCGGTGGCTTGGGGCAGGTAAGCCGGCAACCGCTTGGGAGTGTTATCCAACGAACAGCCAAGGGGAAAAAAAGCAGAAAGGAACCCGACAATCAACCAGATGTGACGCCACATAATGAAGCCTCCATTGGTAAAGAAAAAAAATGGACGTCTTAATGTCAAATTCTCTTCCCTTGAATCAAGGATCGTCAAGAAAGGGAGAAACCGTGAAGATGATATCTGTCAAAAGCTGCCAAGCTGAAGACCGGGATCCCTTGTCCTCTCTGGATTATCCATACTGTTGGTTCCCAGATCTTCCCCTCTGTCTCTCATGGTTTTCAGTGTCTTTCCCTCGAAGCCCATTTATGGTTTACCGTGCCAACCGGATACCCGCTAAGATTCGGACCTAGCAAAGCAAGAGGAAAATCTTTGGAAAAACAGGGGATCCAGTTGCCATCTTTCAGGATCTTGGGGTAGGGTAAGGCGGTGTGCCCACTGCTTAAAAAAAATTTCCATTACGTTTTACTTGTAGTTGTCCTGTCCGTTCTTACCGCCTGCGACAAAGTCTCCCTTCCCCGACTGACTCACGAAGATCAACACGAACCAAGAATTCCTGTCACGATCACCTACGCCTTTGCACCCAACCTTCTGACCTATACTCAGACTGTGGGCGGGTGTGGGTTACCTTATACTATTCCAGTAGGGGAGATCATATCCAAAACCTTTCTCCAGGTCGGCCAAGAACGATTCAATGGCGTGAGAGCCGAACCCCCAGTCGGAGAGGCGCAAGGCGTTTCTCCCGATGGCTATCGAATCATCCTGAATCTCCAGGAGTTTGGGTTTGATCCAGTAACCCGTTCGGGACAAGAAGATCGGTACGATGTCTTTGTAGATCTGAACCTCCACGCCGTCTATGAAGATGCGAACGGCACCTCCCTTGCCCAGAGTCCCCTGACCTACCACCAGAAAGTCAGGCTATGGGTGCCGGAACTCACCAGCCAATCCGTTTCATGCCACACCGATCAAATTGACGGAACGGTAGCAGACGCCGCTGAAACTCTGGCTAAACAGATGATAGGAGTTCTCCCCCAATTGGTCCAACTCAATACCGGTCAGCAACCCGTCGCCCCGCAACCAGGTTCCCCTGCTCCGGCTCTTCAAGGTCCCGCTGTAGGCGGGCCGCCCACGGCCCCACCCGTTGCAAGCCCATCGGTTCAATTTAGAACCAAATTAATTGATGCCAACCGCAATCTGGTGTTGGAGGGCGGAGAGGCCATCATCCTTTTAATTGAAACGACCAATACCAGCGAAACATCCATTCCATCTGCCTATGTGGAGTTACGGGGGACCCCTACCTTGGTTGAGGCTTTTAAACGGGTAGCCCCTCTTCCCGTCCCCCTAGGATCATTTAAGCCGGGGGAAAAGCGGACAGCCGAAATACGGGGACGATTGGGTCAGGTGACCGAACACGTCCAAGGTGAGTTGATCATCGGAATTATCCTCTCTGAAGGCCTGCCGCCTGGAACCCATACCATCCGCACTGAAATTCAACCAGGACCCAGAAAACCATCCTCCAGGTAGCCAACAATCGTTCCCCAAAATTTTTGAATCCCAGCCACGGTAATTTGTTTGAGGGGATACAACCGATTTATACATTGGTGGTGGGGTAAAACACATTTTAATCCCGTCAAATCATCAAATGGACAGAAAGACCGGGATGGGATTTCATATGAATGATCAAGAAACATTAGTTGTCCCCTTGTGAGTGCTTCAATCCCAAATACATCAGAAGAGCCCCAAGCAGTTTAACCTTTGAAGTCCCCTGAGACTGTTCATCCTTCTGATCCAGTATCTCCCTGCCTGATTTGAACTTGGAATGAAAGGCGGTTGGGCCGAATAGACTGGCAGATTTTGATCCTGTCTGATCCGAATCCACCACTAAGGACATGCCCTCTAAAATTGAGGGCTCCTCTCCAAAGATACTGCGATAATCGGCAAGCACATTCCGTTCTTCTGTTACCCACCTTCCTAGCTGGGAAGGCCCGCTGCGCACGACCACATAATGAACTGACGGGGATCTTTGGGCCGCACAAGGGTTGTCCCGACCGGACGAGCTTTGTCCCAAATATATCCAAGAATGGTTTTCCTGCTTGGCGCTTCCTTTGATGAAAATACCAAGTATAAGGCGACCCCGTGATCATCTCGTGAAGATTGGCTACTCGCTGTGGCCGTAGGCAGCGGAGCCACGTTCCATTCCCAGGATACGACAGGACTTGCTTCAAGATTGACCGTCAGCGAACGGAACAGACTAATACATCCCTGCTCGGTTTCAAGACGCAAGACTTTTCGATGATCTTCCTGCACCACCTGAAGCTGTCCGATCCCGTCCCACACTTTCATAGACCACCTATGAGGCAAAGCCTCCAGACTGGACAATGATGTCGGTTCATATAAAGAGGGAATGGGAGTCGTGGCGCCAAAAGTCGTCGGTACAATCCCAAAAATAGCACTGCTCAAAACACCCAATCCTCCCAGAAGGAAAGTCAAAGAAATTTTATGAGTTAGCATCGTGTTATGAGCCTTTCCGATAAAATTGTGTGGAGAGGGGTTCCTTACATTTCTGATCAATACAAGCCTAATGCCAGTGAGAAAGAACACAATATGTCTTAAGCTTTTCAAAGACTTATAATATTATCGAACTGTTCGTCGCCGCGCTGACGAGATCTTGTGATACAGAATACTGTTCCACGAATCTGGCAAAGAAACAGAATTTGAGATGAAACAGAGGTCTCAAACACAGGAAGGTAAGAACGACCGGCTTTTAACTGTGAGAGAACGCGTCCTCAAAAGGAGATCAAACCCTTGGAGCGTAACTGCGGCCAAAACAACACCTATCGACCCCAATGATTCTTAATGGATGGATCGTCAAAAAGAAAGGGATTTTTGCTCGCATTCGAATGCCGGTATTGAACGATTGCGGATGGTTAGGACCATGATGTCTGCTGAAATAAACCGGCCGAGAGTGGTATTAGGATACCGGATTTCGAAAAAGTGAAGACCGGTACTGGATCTGAGTGACAAAGATTATGGGGTTTCTTTCCGAGAGACAAGACCTCGGCTGCCTGATAGAAACCAAACCCTGTCAGCCACCGAGGGAGGACAAAGAAAAAAAACGCCCCGGTTGGGAAAATACCAACCGGGGCGCTCAGGATAACGGGGAGGGTTATATCCCCTTATTAAAAAAATGACTCTTAGAAGTTGATCCAGAGTTGGGTGTAGCCCCAGTTCTGATCAGCCGTACCAAACCCGTTCTTCTTCAAATAATCTCCGGTGAAGAAGTGGCCGTAGCCCAATTGCCATCCCACCCTATTGTTTTGGAAGAATAAGGTGTAAACCACATCGATTTCACCACCCAGGGACTTTTCGTCATTGCCTGCAGGAGTGCTAAAGAAGGTGGCCTGAGAAGCCGTGTACCAGTTGTCCCTCTTGTTCGCCAACCGCATGATATGCCCGGCAATTTCGAAATGGCTTTCCGGCGTCGGACGCAATTGCAAGTTTCCGCCATAAGTCAACATATTTTGCCAGGACATCAAGTCCATGTACCCGAAATGAATGTGGTTCGTCGGAAACAATTGGCTGAAGGTATGGCCACCATCCTTATTGCTGCTACCGGTGGCGTAGTTGATTTCCGCACCGATACGGGGCTGCATTGGAACCGGCAAGGTAATACCACCGTCCAAATGTCCGGCCAAGGCATTGATACGAGTCTGACTCGCTCCGCCGACAGGCCCGATTTCTCCAAATTGCCAATAACCTTCTCCCGTAAGATCAAACATTCCCTCTTTGAACGCGACACGGCCACCGACGGTGCTTCGTTCCTGATTAGATTGCTGTCCACCGGTACCGAAGGCCGGTGAACCGGCTCCCGTGGTTGCACCACCGTCTTCATAGATATAGGCGGGTTCGACTGCAACAGACCCGAACTTCATCGGGAGACGTAAGAACAAAATGTCGCCATCACCCTTACTGGCCTTCCCGGTTGTACATCCGCCTGCATTTTGCACGCAATTGCCTTCCGCTACGCGCAACCAGCCCAATTCCACCGGCACGGTAGCATGGTTGTATCGCATCGTCACACCATCGAAAGAGAAACCGACGTTGTTCCAGTCAAAGTGACCGAAGATCCGGTGATTTCCCCACACCATGAGTTGTCGACCAGCTTTCAATGTCAAATTTGGCATTAAGAAATTTCTGACCAACATGAACCCTTGGCGAAGAAATAAATCAGCATTCGGACTATTGGGGTTTCCTGCTCCACCCACATTATCGGGGTTCGGCATCGCACCGAAATTATTGGACACCTGAGGTTGGAGAAAAAACACGACATCCGGGGAAACATCGTAATTAAATCCCAACCGGATGAGTTGCTGCGTGAAGTAGGCATTGGAATCGCCATTGTTGCTAAAGTTCCCATTCGTCCGGAACTCCGGCCGAACACGCATGTCGCCGGAAATCGTCAATTTGCTGGGATCAAACACCCCTTTGGGTGGATCAAACTTGCCGTAGGGCACCAGATCTGGAATGGCCCGTGGCACGGCAGGCACGTTGGTGTTTTTGTCGGTCGCCGGAGTGGTCTTGGCGGCCAACCCTGGTGCTGCGGACATGGCGACAATCAAAGCCGCTGCTGTCAACCTGGTAAAGGATCGATAAAAAGTCCTCATTGCACTCCTCCTGTTGGTGAATAGCCCTGTGGATTCAAGATCCAACGCCCTGTACCCCATTTCCATCCAGAGCTGTTGGTTTCTCTCATCCGCTTCCGTCTTGACTGCGTAACTTTTGCCATCTCAAGCACTGACATGTATTCTCGAACCCAATGGATGCCTTGTTCTTCGACTCATCCGTTCACTTGTTGTTTGCCATTTAGATGCCAAGTCACATTATTTGTCGTAAATCATTAAAAAGTAATGCCTTTTCGCTGACTTTCTCGATGATTTTGGTATATTGCCCCATCGCTTGAATGCTACGATAGTTGCAAAAACAACACGACAGAAGAGAACCGTAGACCCGCCCGCAGTGCGCACAATGAACAGTCTGATGACCGTCCGGAAGGATTTCGTAATGACAGATAAATTTTAAAAATCGAAATAAAGCTTGGGTGTCAACGAAACGATCCAGCAGTCAATGTCCTCACGGAGTCGCACCTCCCCTGGCTACCCCATTTTGGATCCACCGGACTCGGTGGCTTGTTCTGTCGCCCCTTTGATCTCTGCTTCGGCCTCTTTGATTGACGATTCCAAATCTTGTTCGACAGATTTGAATTCCTGCGTAATCATATTGATTTCCGGCTCAACCGATTGCCGAAGATCTTCCGTTGTTTCCTTAAACCCTTTGACCGCTCTTCCGACCTGCTTGCCGATTTCCGGTAATTCCTTAGGACCAAAGAGCAGGAACGCGATGACGAGGATGATCAAAATTTCCATCGCTCCTAAACCGAACATCTTCCCACTCCTCTATAATTTGCCGGCTGAACATATACCTTGAGCGTTGATCAGGCTTGGGTCCATGCTGCCTGTCTCTTCGGTGTGCGGTCTTCACCGTGTCAATCTCACCCGCAAATTATCCCTGTTTGGATTGCGTGGATTCCGTTGGCTGCGGCACCCCTTGCGCCGGGGGCGGCGGGGGAACCTCTGCTGTCTGGTGTTGGCTCGACAATTGTTCCGATTGGGGCGGTGGGGCCTGCCCGCCTTCGCCTTGCTCATTCGGGGTCACATCCAACGCATCCGCTTCGGCAACAGACTTTTTAAATCCCTTAATTGCTTTACCTAAACCCTCACCAAGCTGCGGGATTTTCCCTGCACCAAAAATGATGAGCACAATGATGAGGATGAGCATAAGCTCCATCCATCCAAACGATCCAAACACAGCAACCTCGTTTTATTGTGAATGAGTGTCTACGTTTTTAGAAAAATCCGCCGCAGTATACACAACCCTTTTCAAAAAATCTACCTGATTGCCAATTTCTTGCGTAGGCAAAGACTTTTTTCAGATTGAGGTTTTGCCTTCACAGGATCCACTCCTCCGTCGAGAGACTTCCAATTACACAATCATTATGACGCGCGTTCTGCCCTAATCATTGGCACACGACAAAACGCATCCCGCAACCGTCAGGATGACTATGAATCCTTCAAGGCAAAAAACATGTGAATGTAGTCCACCGGCTGTAGGGGAAGTTCCAACATGCCTTTGATGCCTTCTGAATCGTACCCCAATTTTTCCAAATCGGGCATGGCCTTCCAAATTTCCGATTCCGTGAGATAGGCGATGGTATCCGGCACACCATGAAGAGGTAACGATTGCACCAGTTTTTCTAGTTCGGCGCGTTCGTGAGCGGGAGTACTTTCGGAAAGCGGAAATTCGATATGACGTTGGTATGGACTCCGGTACGTGCGGTTCAATACATCAAGGGTTCGAAGAATCAACGCATCCAATTGCCAGGCCTGGCCTTCCGGCGGCGAAGGATGTGATGCCAGCAGATCCATGACCGTGATCACATTGGTTGACAAACTCCGTCCCACAAAATCCCGTTGAGATTCAATCACGCCCGTGTGAATATTCAAATGCCTGGCCACGTCTTGCATCAACTGAAAATTGACCATAAAGCTGAATTGGCCACCCTGCACCGTATAACAGGGCTTTTCCGGGTCATTCAGCACATGCGGATCGACCGTTCCTGCGTCAAAACCGCTAAATCCGATCGCGTTCGGGGCCAACAATCGTTTGGCTTCCTTAAGGCTCTGACAGGCACCCACGTTGTAGGGTACGAGGACTTCTTCATCGATCTGTTTGAGAAACTCTGCGACCGTCCGGCGAAAGGGAAAGTCCTTGGTCTCGATGAGGCGATATTCCCGCTCCCAGACAAGATCTTCGAGAAACGAGGGTAACCCGGTGAGAGATTCAATATCCTGCTGACCAAAGGCCTCAATAAACTTTGGCCAATCTGGGAAATCCGCCAACCGCTTTTCGTTCAGATTGGGACGAAGCTGTTCCTCATGGATCTCACCGCCTTTTCGCAGAATGAGCTTGGTTGGCAACTCGCTCCAGAGTTCATTGCAGATAATCCGATCAATACTCCCATCCGGAAAGTCAGCAAGATCCTCGATAGACACAAGGTCAAATGTGACCCGGTCACGATGCTTGGCCAGATCCGTGTTGTCTTTGGCCTGCTCCAACAAAACCGGCTCGCGCTCTATACAACGATAGGTGATTCTCGGAAATATCCGTTTTTCCTGATCCAACTCCTGGAGACGATCCAAGAAACACGCCGCGAGATTCCCATTCCCGGCGCCCCATTCCATCACGGTCAATGGTGTGGTCGCTTGATCGGCACTTGGAGTTTTCGCTCGTTGTCCACACCGACGCCAATAGTCCTCGGCCAAGGCAAAGCCCAACCGGAAATCGGCCGCAGCCACTGTTTGGTAATATTCCCGAACACGACTTCCCCTCAATCCGTAAAAAAGACGATTAATGTGGGCTTGCCACATATCGACCGGTTGAAAATCTCCTACGAGTTGCGGCAATGCATCGGGATCCATACTTGGTGAAGCACCCATAGTTCTAACCTATATTCCTTAGAAAGAATGAATGAAAATGCCAGTGGCAACAAAGTAGATGAAAATGCGTAGAACCGGCCGGAATCTTAACAAACACCTCATGGTGCTGCAAGACAAGATCGAAACTCCTTGACTCAATGACGCCATCGAAGGTAGAGAACGTGGATTCTTAAAAAAAGCGGGAAAAGAGTTTTGGAAATCACGATTGTCTGGTCACGCACACTCTACACAAAGACCTGTATGAAACCTGCTTTGTCCGTCATGCCACGCAACCTCCTGTGGGGAATCTTGATATCAATCATGCTCTTGACGATGCTCGGCCCAGCTTTGGGCAGTGATTCTCCCGTTCAAACCGACTCCCCTTCCGTATTTCAACCGAAAGATACACAACACGGGTTTTCCCAATATGATACTCCGCCCGATCACTTTTCTGATGTTCCATCCCTTTATGATAATTACTCCCAATCTCCTCTTATTCCCTCATTAGACAAAAAACCAGGGGGAGTATTTCTGGGATTAGATTTCGCAGAAAGTTTCGAGGTCAAACCGACCACCAGGGGCGGTCATACACATATCCCCGTCAGGCCAACCGAGACATTCCTGCCAAACGTCACATCAGTATACCTGGTGTTTACCGTCCATGAACATTTGTCGTCCTATCAAATCATTGGCCGTCTGTTCTCTGACTCAGAGACCGGGATGAATGCTCCTCAATGGCTCGACGAGGATATCGTCGATCTGGCCACGGAAGACGAGAGCGGCTTTCTGAAATTTTTCCCACCGGACGGGACCTGGCAACCAGGCCAATACCGCGTCGAAATCTTCGTGGGGTATATCGCCAATGACGTCAATAAGTTAGGCACCATGCGATTTACCATTGCTCCTCACCCTGTCGCGCCCGCTTCACCCTAAACGCTCTCATGAGGCCACAGACCTTTTGCGCCCGGCTATTTCTTGACTCAATTCCATGTTTCTTGTAAGGTATTCAGCAGTTTACCCTAAGCATATTCTTGGGCCATTCCAGCCATCATTTCGTGCAAATTTCTGATACATTCCAGCGTTCACATACACACAAGTCCCTGATCCCCAACAATGCGCCGGGAGGCAACGGGTGTTAAAAAAGAGTGGAAGCTACTTACTCTTATTTATTTTTATTGGCGGGCTGTTAGGCAGTATTTTAGGGGAAATTCTTCTGGTCGTGGCTCCTCAGGGCACCGTGCAAAATATTTTCATGCAGGCGTTAAACTTAGGCTTAGACCCACCCGTGACCGTCAATTTGGTCTTGATAAAATTCACACTCGGTTTCCTCTTGAAAATGAACCTCCTCACCGTGTTGGGAATGTTCCTCGGGGCCTACGTTTATAAACACATATAGAGGAATTCAAACGCTCGGACCGTATCTCTCGAAACACACTCTTTCCAGCATAGTCATTTCCAACCGTCTGCATGGTGAATCCCTGGTGGGCTCGTTGCGGATAGATCACCACTTGCTTCCGACAGGGTAACGGAATAGGAAATGGAGCGGGTCACTATCCCGGATTTCAATAGTAGAAAATGAAAGAAGGCGGTGATGTTGATTTAAATTCCGACCTGGATCTGCTTTTGGCGGAGAACACGGAGAGTATCCCGCAACTGGGCGGCTCGTTCGAATTCCAAAGCCTTGGCCGCCGCCTTCATATCTTTTTCCAATGCGGCGATATTCTGTTCTAAATCTTTTTCGCCCCCGTACGCCGCAACCGCCTCTGCCGCCAGTGACACATCCACATAATCGGCTTCTGCCAATTGGTACTCCAAATCGTGGATGCGTTTTTTGATCGTTTCCGGCGTGATCCCATGCTCGGCGTTGTATGCCAATTGAATGGTTCGTCTGCGGCCGGTTTCGTCCAACGCCCTCCGCATCGAATCCGTGACCACATCCCCATACAAAATCACAGTGCCTTCGCGATGCCGTGCCGCGCGCCCGGCTGTCTGTACTAAGGCACGATATCCCCGGAGGAAACCTTCCTTATCCGCATCCAGCACCGCCACTAAACTGACTTCCGGCAAGTCCAACCCTTCACGCAATAAATTAATGCCGACCAGCACATCAAACACACCCTTACGCAAATCCCTGATGATGTCCGCCCGCTCGAGCGTTTTAATATCCGAATGCAGATAGCGCACCTTTAACCCCTGGTCGTGATAATACTCGGTCAGATCTTCCGCCATGCGCTTGGTCAACGTCGTCACCAGCACCCGCTGCCCCTTTGCCACTCGCAGCCGGATTTCCCCGAGCAACTGTTCGACCTGGCCCTTCGCCGGCTTCACGTCCATCACGGGATCAATCAGGCCTGTGGGTCGAATGATTTGCTCAACCAGCGCCTTGCCGGCATGTTTCAGTTCATACGGTCCCGGAGTGGCGGAGACATACACCACCTGATTCATGCACCTTTCAAATTCGGGAAATTTAAGGGGCCGGTTATCCATCGCCGAGGGCAAGCGAAACCCGTACTCGACCAAGGTGTTTTTGCGTGAACGATCTCCCTCGTACATCCCGCCAAATTGCGGAACGGTGGCATGCGATTCGTCCACAATCAGCAAAAAGTCCTTGGGGAAATAATCCAACAGGGTCGGCGGCGGCTCGCCCGGCGCCCGTCCGCTCAGGTGACGGGAATAGTTCTCAATCCCATGGCAATACCCCATCGTTCGAATCATCTCCAGGTCAAATCTCGTCCGTTGCTCAATCCGTTGCGCTTCAAGCAATTGATTTGTCCGGCGAAAATAGGCAATGCGTTCTTCCAGTTCTGTTTCAATGCCGGTAATGGCCTGTTCATAGCGATCGGGCGCAATCACATAGTGGCTCTTAGGGTAGATGGCAATTTTCGGCAGCTTCCGCAACGACTGGCCGGTCAACGGATCGATTTCATACAGGGCTTCCACTTCGTCGCCGAACAATTCCACCCGGACCGTATTCGAATCGGACGAAGCGGGATAGATCTCAATGACATCCCCCCGAGCCCGAAACATCCCACGTTGCAACTCGAGATCATTCCGCGAATATTGAATATCCACCAGCTTGGCCAGAATGCGCTCCCGGCGAATCTCCATACCCGGCTCCAGATATAACAACATGTCGTGATAGACCTCAGGCGATCCCAGACCATAAATACACGACACGGACGCCACGATAATAATGTCATTGCGTTGCAGGAGCTCCGTCGTAGCCGCATGGCGCATCTGGTCAATGGTGTCGTTGATGGCGGAGTCTTTGGCGATATAGGTATCCGTAGTCGGAATATAGGCTTCCGGCTGATAGTAGTCGTAATAGCTCACAAAATATTCGACCGCATTGTCAGGAAAAAATGATTTAAACTCCTGATACAACTGAGCCGCCAACGTCTTATTGTGGACCACAACCAGTGTAGGTTTTTGCACGTTGACGATCACATTGGCCATGGTGAAGGTTTTCCCCGAACCCGTGACCCCCAACAACACTTGATGCTTAAGCCCTTGCTCTATGCCATCAGTCAACGCAGCAATCGCATTCCCTTGATCACCTTTGGGTGTGTAATCGGATTTGAGAGAAAAGGTATTGGTCGCTTGCATCATGACAATGTATCACAAGGCAAACAGGAGGGGCAGGTATGGATCACACGACATGACTCGACAATCTCTCAACTCCCGCAGTTTTCCCGGGCAAGTAAATTGGTGTGAACTCAATTCCCAAAGGAAGGACGGCGAACCAGCGAGAGAAGCTCTTCGTAGACATTCCGACGCTGTCCAATGAAAATCACGTCAATAGTTCGTTCGTCGTCATTGAGTCGATAAATTATTCGGTAGGACCGCACACGGTATGATCGATAGCCGAAGAGTTCTTGCTGGAGAGAATGCCCGGTTAAGGGTGCATCCTGCAATGTTCGAATTGCATCACGGATTTCCTGCTTAACCTCAGGATGCAGTTTGCGGATGCGGCCCCCGGCCTCCGGGGTATACCGAACACGATAGGGCGTCATCCACTCTTGCCGGCAAAGACGGATTCATGTGTTTCCCAACGACCGGATTGAGCCTGCTTGAGTGACTTCCGAAGCGGGCGCATGGTCCTCGGATCACTCAAAATGTCCAGAGTTTCCATCAATCCTTCGAAATGCTCCATGCTGAGAAGCACGGCCGTCGGCACTCCGTCTCGTGTAATGCCAACCGTATCCTGACGCTTTTGTAGTTGACGGATCAGTTCAAGGAGTTGCGCCTTTGCCTGCGTCACTGACACATATTGATCCACATGCGGCATCAGAAATCCTCCCCTCCAAATAGTTCGATATCTAACCATTATACTGGTCATTCTAAAACCAGACAAGATGACACAATCCGAAAACAATCGAGCAGTGGAGTCCGCTCTTCAGTACACAACCATGGTATAAGAAAAAAGATTTACGCGGCGGCCTAAGGGCAACGCCGTGGATCCTCTTGACGCTCTTGTGCTGGTCAGTCCAGGATCATCCAAGAACATCCGGGACAAACCGCCTTCAAGAGAGGAGGACGTATGACCACAACCACAATTGCGGAGTTTATGGGACATGATCATGACCGCCTGGATGACATATTCACCCGGTTTCAAGCATTCAAGAAGCAGGATTCTCAAAAATCCCGATTACTGTTTCAAGAATTGTTAACCGGACTGCACCGGCATATCAGGTGGGAGGAGGAGGAGATTCTTTTTCCGGTATTTGAGGCTCAAGCGGAAATGGTCAGAGACCATGGGCCGACCGGAGTTATGCGAAATGAGCATCGGCAGATCAAGGACTTTCTGGAACAGATTCAGGCAAAAGTTGCAGAGGGAGACCTTACCACTGAGGAAGCGGAAGAAGGTTTACTTCAGGTGTTAACTGCACACAATGTGAAGGAAGAAAAAATCCTCTATCCGTGGATTGACAATTGCGTCAGCGACGAAGAGCGGGCCTCCCTGCTCGCCCGGATGGGCAACTGATCTCCTCGATCGGCACACCCCCTGCGGCCAGTCACGTTCCCGTGCTCCTTCCTAAAACAACCCCACAATATTCCCTTTTGCGTCGATGCCGATCGATTGAGCCGCCGGGACACGCGGAAGGCCGGGCATCGTCATCATATCCCCGGTAATGACCACCACAAATCCTGCGCCCATCGCGAGGCGAACCTCGCGAACCGGAAGCGTAAACCCGGTCGGGGCTCCTTTTTTGGCAGGGTCGGTGGAAAAGCTGTACTGCGTCTTCGCCATACAAATGGGGAAATGCCCAAACCCGTTTTTTTCGAGTTCAGCAAAACGGGCATGGACAGCCGGCGGAATCTCTACATCCTCGGCCCGGTAAATCTCTTTGGCGATAATTCGCACTTTTTCTGCCAGTGGCATCGCATCAGGATACAGCACGCGAAAGTCGGCGGGCTCCTTTTCTATGACCTCACGAACGGTTTCGGCCAGGGACATCGCACCGGCTCCGCCTTCAGCCCAATGATTCGCCAGAGCCATTTTGACCCCATGATCCGCGCACGCCTGCTCCACAAGTTCCAACTCCCGCTTGGTATCACTCGTGAATTGGTTAATGGCTACAACCGTGGGCACCCCGAATTTCTTCACATTTTCCAAATGGCGTAATAAATTCGGCAACCCCTGCCGGAGCGCGTCCAGATCTTCCTGTTCGAGTTCGTTTTCCTTGGCTCCACCATGAAGTTTTAACGCCTTGATCGTCCCGACCACCACGGCACATGCCGGCGTGAGACCGGATCGTCGACATTTAATGTTAAAAAACTTCTCGGCCCCGAGATCGGCACCAAACCCTCCTTCTGTCACCACATAGTCCGCGAGTGTGAGAGCCGCCTTGGTCGCCACGACGGAACTACATCCATGGGCAATGTTCCCGAACGGACCGCCATGAACCAGGGCCGGATTATGCTCCAGGGTCTGCACAAGATTGGGATTGAGAGCCTCCTTGAGTAACACGGTCATGGCTCCCTCCGCCTGGATATCTTTCGCAAAGACCATTTCCTTGTTGGCCGTTCTCCCCACTTTGATATGACCTAAACGTTGCTGAAGATCCTGGAGGTCGGTTGCCAAACACAGAATCGCCATGACCTCCGAGGCTGCGGTGATGTCAAACCGTGCTTCTCTGGTAAACCCGTTGGATTTTCCCCCAAGTCCCGTGACTACGGATCGCAGTGAGCGATCATTCACATCCAGCACCCGACCCCACGTCACCCGACGCGGATCAATCTGGGGGTTATGCCCCCAATACAAATGATTGTCTACCAGGGCCGCCAACATATTGTGCGCAGATGTGATCGCATGAAAGTCCCCCGTGAAATGCAAATTGATGTCGGTCATGGGAACCACCTGAGCATACCCTCCCCCGCATCCGCCGCCCTTCATTCCGAAACAGGGCCCCAGGCTTGGCTCTCGAACGGCCGCCACAGCCCGTTTGCCGATCTTATTCAAGCCGTCTACCAGACCGATGAGTGTCGTGGTCTTGCCTTCTCCAGCCGTCGTCGGACTCATGGCGGTCACCAAAATAAGCTTACTCTCCGGCTTGTTAGGAAATGGCGAGAGGGACGCTAAGGGAATTTTGGCCTTATACCGCCCATACAATTCGATTTGACTCGCATCCAGTTGAAGTTTTTCCCGGGCCACTTCGGCGATGGGTTGCAAGGGAATGCGGTTGGCGATGTCGAGGTTAATGGAAGAATGGCTCATCAGGCTGACTCCTCAAATACGTGCATGGGGTTACGGTCTGGATGTTGTATTCATTATCGCATACTTGAAGCGGACGGCGTCCCTGTTCTCCCGCCCCGGCGCCTGCCGGCCCGAGATATTAACCTCGCTTGGGCATTCAAGCATGCCATCCCGGTATGATGCAGGGGACGCCCGGACAATACCGAAAAAGCAGCAAGTCTATGCCCGATAAATATGGTGGGTTTGACCGGGAGGCAACGAGAAGGAAGTCGGCTCAGGGCCTATTCCCGCATGACAGGCACTCCGGGGCCCCGATTGGTATTCTATCCCAAGTTTTGGTAAGTAGAGGACATGCATAAACTTTTCTCTACATTCGGCTTTGTATGTTGGTTCACCATGTGTGGCTGGACCATCACTTTCGCCCAAGATTTTGAGGTTGGGCAATCGGTGATTCTTGAAGCCATTAAACCAATCGGAGTGCCTCTCCATCGCAACCCGGCCCCGAGCTATCTGAAGCATGTCCCGACGGGCACCAGCGCTACCATTGAGGAGACTGCACAGAATGGACAATGGCTTTCCCTTCGCCTACCAGATGGGGAAACGGCCTGGGTGCATAAAAAATATCTCAAAGCCGGTTCACTGACGCCGAAACCACCTGCCAAACTCGGCCTTCCCCTGACCGCTGAGGGAGAAGAGCACGAAGTATGGGCCAGCCGGGATCAGTGCGAGACCGCCATCAAGCAAGGCAGCCGTATGGCTGCGCAATCTTCTGCCAAGATCCGGCTGGCTACATGGAATATTCGATGGTTTCCCATCGGTCAGCCCACAGATCACAAGGAGAATCATGCCGATCCGACCGACATCGACTGGCTGATCTGTGCGATCCGTTGGATGCAAATTGATATTCTCGCGGTCCAGGAAAGTCTGGCGACCCCGGAGGCCACCAAAGCCTGGGACAGGATCATCGCTTCGCTGAATCAACAGACGGGGGACACATGGCGGTGGTATCGCCAACCATGCGGCCGGCCCGAGGACCATCATGTCGGCCTCTTGTGGAACGACGCCCGCGTGTCCTTGTCGCAATTTGAAAGCTTGTGGCAGTTTAACGCGAGGGCAAAATCGGCTAATAACGCCTGCACCTTCGGATTACGCCCGGGGCAATATGCGTGGGTACAAGCCAGAGAACCCCATGGCGTAGATTTTCATCTGATTGGACTGCATTTAAAATCCGGTCCCACGGTGTTTGCCGTGGAGGATCGGCATCACGCGTTGAACGGGATTGATGAAGCGATCGGTCCCCTCCTCGGTCGCGATCGGGATGTGGTCATACTCGGGGACTTCAATACGATGGGTGCCGGCGATTGGCAATCAAGGAACTCCGAACTGAAAAACTTGCGTAGGAAAGTTGCCAAGGAAAAACCCGGGTTTGTTGATCTGACCTTACATCCGCAATGCTCCCACTATTTTCGCGGACGCGGTGGCTGGCTGGATCATGTACTCGTGCCTCAAGAGATGCAGGAAGTGACCGTCACCACAGTCCAGGTGACCGGCTATTGCGCCGTGGCAGGCTGTGAACGCATACGAGGAAACTATCCGCTCGCCTACCGCTTTCTCTCCGATCATTGCCCGGTCGTGTTGGAAATCGAGAATACCGATCAGGATTAAGCATCCTTCCACCTAACCCTCTCTCATTGCTCTCGATTGCCTCGCAATAATATGTTGGAATTCAAACTGATGGAAATTTAACTATTCAACAATTCCATTCTCTATTTCCGACGAAATCTTACCGCTTGCGTGGCTTCGATTTCTTGGGAAGACCGGCCTCGCCCCAACAGGAGAGAAAGGCCGTGAGAAAGGCATGCTCGCTTGAAGCTTCCACTGCCAGCGGTGCCAAGGCCATCCCCACCGCCAGGGCAATATGATAGCCGACCGACCGCGTCGCCACGGCCCGTTGATAGGCAGGATGGGCACGATTCACCCACACCGTTGACTCCACTAACCGCCCGATTTCTTGATCATCTACCCGGTCTTCAAATTGAATACCAAGCCCAAACCGGGCCGGAGCCCTTCGGCTGCCCCGGTCCGGCAGCAGAAAGTCAGACACAACCGAGGCATCTTCTCCCGGCTCGCGAGGCTCACGTGGGGTCTCCCCACCTGGGAGTTCAATGCCGGGAGGTTGAACGACGAGTTCTGGTTCCGTTTCCTGATCCTGCGGGACTTCTCCGGGAACCAACACCGCCCGCATAGCCTCGTAGGGGCCCGGCGTTCCCAACGGTAACCGCTTCTGCCCGCCCTTCCGATGTTCGACCAACGATCCCAGGAGCGGAAAGAGGTCGGAGAGATCTTCCAGCACGCGCTCAAGATCCCGTTCCAGCGGTCTGATTTGGCGGGGTGGCGTTTCCTCGACCGGACTATCCACCACGCCCCATTCTGAAAGTTGACGCTGAACGGCTTCCTGGATGGCTTTCCGATAGGCCAAATATGTCGCGCCTCGTGCTCCCACACGAATGAAATCCCCCTTATTCAATGTGAGGCTGGCCGCCAGACCAGGCACCTCAATCAGTCCGGAAATGTGTTCCCGTGCCTGCGGGGTAATCCCCAACCAATCCCACCCGGACTTGATGACTTTGCCAAAGGTGCTAATGGCCAATCCTTGGAGATCGTCGGGCAAAGAATTTCCCGTTCGCACCAGATATCCCACCGCAGAGGGTTTCCGTTTGCGCGCCAAGCGAATTTCCAAAGGCGCATGCAGCGGCGCCTCAAAGCGTTGAGGCGGCAGATCCACCCCATTGATTTCAAACGTCACCCCGTGGGGGTAGTGAGCATTCAGGATGGTGGAAAACGTGGGATCCAGCAACGGTTGGAAATGTCTTGAGATGGCCGCCTCAATAAATGCCTGATCCAGGAGTGGAGAGAGAATATTGTGGAGTTTCAGACGAACAGCAGTGCCTTGTTGGATCACCATGCCGATCGGAGGGACCCATTTCCAGGGAGCCCGATGCCGTGACGACAAATGCCATGTGGTCGACACATGCGTGTGTCCTCGCTTGGTTTCCGTCAGGACTTCCTGGCACACCAACAACCCCAGCTTAATACCCACACCGGCAAAGCCAATCCCCTGTCCCCGTCGTTTAGTGCTGGAGGCAATGTCATGATAGCGGGCTAAGTCTTTCCGTTGCATGCCCGACCCGTTATCTCTTACCATCAACGTTCCCGCGGACGGATTCACTTCCATCACAATCCGGCTGGCTCCTGAATCCAGAGCATTCGCAATGATTTCGGTAAGAATGGTGTCTTCGAGCGCGCCCGGATAGGCATCCCGCAAATCTTCAAGCAGATGAAGCAAATCAACCCGGGTTTCACCCATCGCGATCGTCTATCCCTTTTCTTAGGCCTTAAGCATCCCGTTGAACCTCATCAACGCAAAGACCGTGATGCATTATTCCGGACTTTTGAGGACCCGTCTGGCTTCGGCCTCCACAAACACCCGTTTCACCAGGGGATGCTTCACCTTAATATCCTTATCCAATGTGGCCACGCCGCGTTCCACCTCTTCGGACGTGACCCCGTCTCGAAAGTCCACACTCAGATTCACCAAAATAAAATTCGGTCCCATGTGCATGGTTAGGACTTCATTCACATGCTCCACGCCGGGAAGCTGATTGGCCATGTCACGAATGCTCTGAACCACTTCCTTATTAGCGCTTTCGCCAATCAACAATCCCTTGGTTTCGTACGCAAGCCACATGGCGATCCCCGCCAAAATCAACCCGATGATACAGGTTGCAATGCCGTCAATATAAACAATACCGGTCACCTGTCCCAACCAGATGCCAATAAAGGCCACCGCCAACCCCAGCACCGCCGCCGAATCTTCGAAGAGCACCATAAAGATGGTCGGGTCCTTTCCCCGTTGGACCGCTTGCAAATACGACCACTTTCCCTTGGCACGGGAAAATTCACGGAAGGCCATGTACCAGGCGGCACCCTCAAAGACGAGGGAGAGACTCAAGACGATATAGTTGACCATGGGGTTGATAATCGGTTTCGGATGGAGGATGTGCAACACGCCCTCATAGAGGGAAATTCCCGCGCCCAAGGCAAAGACCAGAATGGCCACTGCAAAACTCCAAAAATAGATTTCCTTGCCATACCCGAACGGGTAGCGCTCATCAGCCGGTCGTTTGGCGCGGTGGAGTCCATAGAGCAGCAGACCTTGATTGCCGGTATCCACCAAAGAATGGATGCCCTCGGCCAGCATCACGGAACTGCCGGTCATCGCCGAAGCGGCGAATTTGGTGACCGCAATGAGACTATTCCCAATTAAGGCCGCGTAGATAACTTTTTTTGAGGATGATGCCATCGGACCTGAAATTATACGAATAACATTTTGGGCGAGAGAACGCGCAATGTTACCTGATAGCCCGGATAAAAGTCCGGCCTCTGGTGTCTCATGGGATGCCTTTCCCTTCCGGCTTCCTGATGACGCGTAGGCACAACAACCAGATCCCAACCGGTATGCCAATCCACACCAGTTCACTGAGAAGCACGCCCATTCCCTCCTGGGATAAAAAGGCCGAGAGCCCAATCGGCGAAACGACTATCGGTCTCAAGGGAAAGAAATATCTGGTCGAGTCGAATGGCGCAAAAAAGGCAATGCCGAGCCCCCCATTGGTCAGGGCATCCAGAAACCCATGGGACAGGGTAACGAGACAGAAATACACGGCAAACACCCAATACGGTCCGGTCCCAAACGCAAGAGTTAGAGTGACCCACCGGGGCACCACCAAACCCACCAGCATGGCAAAGACAATGGAATGGGTGAATCCACGATGCCCCAACATATGCTCATACGGAATCCCGAGTGCCAGTCCCAGCACATCCACATCCGGAAAAAGACAACAGGCCATCGTGAACCACCAAAACCTTGCGGTGTGGAATGGAGTCCTCAGACTTTTGCCTATGGCATACGCCACCACCACATGTGCAAATGCTGAAGCCATCACCTTCTCCTTCTCTTCACACTCTTGCTATCATGAAGCCATTGGCGATTCCACCGGAACATTTATCCTTCCGTTTTGTCATTATGCAATCCGGTGTCGATGGGTACAGTAGGGATCATGCAGAATATATGGCTCCTCACTCTCTCATGTGATCCCCTGAAAGGTTTGCCTCACGGAAGTTTTGAATGATAATTTCCAAGGGCATATTGACTCGCAGTCGCGTTGCATATTAGAGGCCTCGGGGCGGTTCAAAAAAGTTCGTCCAGCAAGGCCGCAGTCATTTTTGCGCGCAGAGCGTACTTCCAGTACGTGAGCACGGGAAAATGGCAAGAACGCCGCTGGCGGCTTTTTTCAACAGCCCCCTCTCATGTCCGACGCCTGCCGTCTGGCCCTCAGGGAGGGACGCTCTCCTCAGTGGGCGGGCCTTGTTTGAGCCCTGCGAGTTGGACCGCCCTCTTAAGATTGGCGTCCGGTCGCTCTCCTAAGGCCAGACGGGGCGTCCATGGTTTTGCCTACTTTTGCCAAAACAAAAGTAGGTCGCCTGCCGGGGCGAAACCCGGCAACGCAGAAAATCGCATTAGACACGGGAGTAAACAAGTGCGATGCGCTCTTCACAACGCGTTTTACTGGCAAACTCCAAGAGGGAATCCAGATACACATTCTAAAGCTATAAGGCCAGAACCATAAATTTTGTATCATCCAACATAAGCTTCATCACTGCTCGCTCAACCATCAGCCCTCCTGTGTGAAGCAACCCATCCATCTCCATATGTTTAGACGAAACGATCCCAACTTCCTATCTACCAACCGCTTCTTTCGATTCCCTCTGTTCGGACTCTCCGTTCAGGGGTGGGCACTTCTCATCTTGCTATGGTTCACTTTCCCGTGGCTGACGAGTTGCGCCAACAATACCGTTGAACATGCCGCTCTACCCGATGGCAGGCCATCATCCTCTACTATCAGCAGCGCAGAATCCAACGGGACATTTCACCGTACCTCGCAGTATCTCACGATGCGGGACGGGGTCAAGCTTGCGGTGGATGTCTATCTCCCCGCCGACCTTACGCCAGGGCACACCGTTCCCACCCTCTTACACCAAACCCGGTATTGGCGGGCGATCGAATATCGCTGGTTGGTCTCCGCCGTCAAAGATGACGGTCCACGTGGGCTCATCGGGTCCTATGCCAAACGATTCCTTCAACAGGGCTATGCGTGGGTCGATGTGGATGTGCGCGGCTCCGGCGCGTCATTCGGAACCAGACCGATCGCCTATTCCCCTGAGGAAATCAAAGACGGCGCGGAAATTGTGGACTGGATCATCGCCCAACCCTGGTCGAACGGAAAGGTCGGGGCCATGGGTATTTCCTATAGTGGCGGAACCGCTGAAATGTTACTCGTCAATCAGCATCCGGCCGTCAAAGCGATTGCCCCGATGTATTCAGGATTCGATCTCTATTCAGAAATTATTTTTCCAGGTGGCATCCATCTCAACTGGTTTACCGAAACCTGGAGTGCGATTACTCATCGGCTTGACCACAATCAATTACCCCACGGAGGCGTCATCGCGAATCTCTTTATTCGTGGAGTGCGGCCGGTGGATGGCGATACGAGCCTTGATCTCTTGTCCCTCGCTCTGCAGGACCACGAGAAGAATTGGAGTCCGTACCGGGAAGCCTCGGAAATTGTCTTTCGAGATGACCCTCCACCATCGAGACAGGCCGCCAACATCGACGCGCTCAGCACGCAAACCTATGCCAACGACATTGCCAAATCAGGCGCAGCCATCTACAGCTACAGCGGGTGGTTCGACGGGGGATATCAACTGGCCGCCATCAAACGGTACCTCCACTACCAACAGCCGTCGCATCGGCTCATGCTCGGGCCATGGGACCACGGAGGGAAACGCCGGATCAGCCCCTATGCGCTGGGACCGGCGACATTCGACCATGCGGCTGAACTGCTGAAATTTTTCGATATTCATCTGAAGGGCGTGGCCACGGAAAACGCGAATGATCCACCGATCCGCTACTACACCATGGGCGAGGAACGATGGAAAGCATCGACTCGCTGGCCACCTGACTCCTTTCCACTTTCGATGTATTTCCAGAACGAAGGTGGGCTCTCGATGAATGCTCCTTCGGCAGAAAACATTCCAGATCGATACCAGGTAGATCTCACCACGGGAACCGGCAAACATTCCCGGTGGAACACTCTGGTGGGTATTTCGCTGAAAGATCCCTACCCCGACCGGAAAGAACAAGACCAAGATTTGTTGCTCTATACCTCGGAGCCGCTTTCAGACGCCCTCGAAGTCACCGGCCATCCGGTGGCCACCGTCTACCTTTCTTCCACCACTCAAGACACGAATCTTTTCGTCTACCTGGAAGATGTTTCACCCGAAGGGGACGTGCACTACGTCACCGAAGGCGAGTTGCGGGCCATCCATCGGCAATGGCAACCAAGCGACACCATCTTCACTTCGACAGGTCCCCTCCCCGTTCACACGTTTCGCCGTGCGGACGCCGCCCCGCTCGTTCCAGGTGACGTAGAGCCACTACTAGTCGAGTTGCTTCCCACGTCCTATCAATTCAAAAAAGGGCATCGCATTCGCATCGCCCTGGCAGGAGCCGACAAGGATCATTTTCAGAATTTGGATGGCCCGGCACCCACATGGGAAGTCTGGCACACACTCGATCGCCCCTCCAACATTGAATTGCCGGTAGTTCGCTGAGAGTTACCAACCCTAACAAGTTGCTGGAAAAGCGTATCCAAGAAAAATTGTCATCTTGAGTGAAACGAAAGATCGGAGCCCAGCCAAACTCGCATTCGCGTTTTAAATCGTCAAGAATTCCTCTTGGGTGTTCCCCCCCTAAAACGTTTAGACAGGTGAACGCATCCAGGTGTGTCCCCCATTCTCGTGTCAACGTGATGTTCGGTGTTGCCGGGTTTCGCCCCGGCAGGCGAGGCCCTTTTGTTTCGGCAAAAGGGCCCAAAACCATTGACGCCCCGTCTGGCCTTAGGAGAGCGACCGGACGCCAGTCTTAAGAGGGCGGTCCAACTCGCAGGGCTCAAACAAGGCCCGCCCACTGGGGAGAGCGTCCCTTCCTTGGGCCAGACGGCAGGCGTCGGAGCAGAGGTGAAAAAGATCAATGCCGATCAACCAGATCTGATTGAAAGTCTGCGTGATGCCGGTGAGGCGGAAGAATACCTGAACGCGGCGCTGGAGGAGGGCGATTCCGAATTGTTCCTGCTGGCGTAAAGGAAGGTGGCCGAAGCTCAAGGTTGGGTGGCCCAACTCGCCGAAAAGACTAAACTCAACCGCGAAAGCTTGTACAAGATCCTCTCCGAACGGGGCAATCCTGCACTCAAATGCCTCGATGCCCTCCTCCACGCGTTAGAATTCCGCCTCGCCGTCACGGCAAACCGATAGGCTTAACGAATTAAAAAGGGAAATGAGATCGCCACCGCCCGCGACGAAATTTTTAGATATTGAGTTGGGAGAACTGACCTCAAGCCCAAAAAAAGAGAAGAGTTTCAGGAATTTGGTGAGATAACTTTGTCTTTTGTCGGAAGACGCATGCGGATTAAAGGTTATCCTGGCTTGCACTGGCGGAGCTAATTGATGTTACTTGAATCGTAGGGTCACCAGGCATCCGAGGGGTGGCTTTTTTGCCATGGAAAAGAGGACTCACCAAATGGTTTAAGGCTTCTACCCGAAGATCCTCCACTGTACCCATAAGGTCAAAACCCGAGGCTGTGATAGTCTTTACTGCCTTATCTAAGTATTGAGAGTCAGGAGGCCACACAGCTGGTCCAAAGCCATCTACTTTTACATACGAGAGGGTCTGAAAGAAAAATTTTCTGGCTTCGGTGGTGGCAAGCGTCAATTGTTCACTTAACTTCTCTTTGAAGATCCCAAAATCACTCATTGCCACTTCATAAATTTCAATTACCGCGATAAGCGAGCGAATCGTATTCTCAAGGTCATTCGAAATCGCCAGAAGATCCTGTTTCGGAAAGGAGCTCTCTGGCATATCACCTGGACGAGACCCCAATGCATTTAATTCATTTAACGATTTCAAACCCATTACAAAGAGTACCGGGGAATTAATAAATCTTGCGAGTGGTACATGGGTGGCCTCAAGACGATTGGCTATTTTTTCATATACCTCTAACCTTAACTTGTCCGCAGCCTGTTTCCTATTGGCCTTAATCGTATTTTCATTTTGTAACTCAAGTTGCCAATGCAGATACAAAAATCCGACTACCATGCCAAGTAGTGACAAAACTGCTCTCGGCTCAAACCAATCAGTCCACTTTCCTCCACCTACATTGTGCAACATCACCGCCAGTAACAGAGCGGCAAAACAAGTAGCAGCAACAATGCGTCGCTCAAACCTCCCAAAGAACCTTTTAATACTTTCAGCTTTTTTCTCCATACCTTATCTCCACAACAGTTTAAGTGTCATATCCTGCAATCATACACAATTCCTATTGCGGGATTTAGAGCCGCCCTGCCAAGGACAATGAAACAGGATGCTGGAAAAGGCTACAGCTATCATAGGAGAAAGTAAAAACCAAGACAGGTGTGTTTTGCGGGGATATCGAAGGATAACTGAATCTCCACTCATATTGGGCAAGGTGGGTGGCTGAAGCCTCAGCTTTATCGTGGAGGCTCTACGATAAAAGATAATGTTTGACTGGTCTCGCGGAGAAAGATCGCCCAGAAAAAACCTCCACCGTTATCGGTTATAGTGAATCTATGGCGTTGAGGCGCAAACGACCGACTTCCAAACAATCTCACCCACGAACGAGGCGCAAGCGTGGGCTCACATTTACTCTGCTCTGGGGTTTCGTGTACCAGGGGTGGCGGGTGAGCCGTGCGGTCATGAGGAGGGTGCTGGCCTCCCATCCGATCGTTCGGGTGGTCCTGATCCCGACCCTCCTTTTTCTCCTGTGGCTTGGCCTCAACTGGGCTTTTCATACGTTCAATAAACCCACCGAAATCTTCTTTCCCTTAGACCAATCACTCAACAAGAGCCCGGTCCAGACCTGGAAGGAATACGAATCGCTTTTTCGGGAGCATGCGACTGCGGTCATCACACCGGAGTTTCTGGCCGCGCTGGCGCAGGTCGAGGGCGGGGGGAATCCTGTGGCGCGGACCTACTGGCGGTGGCAATTGACGTGGAATCCTTTAGAGCTGTTTAAACCGGCGTCGAGTGCGGTTGGAATGTACCAGATTACCGACGGGACCTTTAGCGAGGCGAGGCGCTATTGCATCCACGATCACGAGGTGGTCGAGGACGGCCCGTGGCACGATTGGAAATCGTGCTGGTTCAACAGCCTTTATACCCGCATCCTGCCGAGTCATGCCATTGAGTTGACTGCGGCGCTGCTTGATCGCCAAGTCACTCAGACGTTAGGACCGAAGCGGATCGGCAAGGTCACGCTCCAGCGGAAGCAGGATCTGGCTGCCGTGATTCACCTCTGTGGAGCGGGAGCGGGGCGCGCCTATGCCGCACGCGGGCTCAAGTTGACCCGCAATCAACGGTGCGGCGACCACGACGTCAGCGACTACCTGGCACGCATCAATGAGTTGAAGTTCGAGTTTGCCAAGCCAGCGGCCGGAGACAAAACAATTCGAAAGGGACGCTAGAAACCGTTATGAAAGAAAGATCTACACTCCACTATTCAGACATTGGCGGGGGTTATTGGATGGACAGCCGGTCCTCAACCTAAAGTCCACAAAGGAGGATCGGTGCCCAGGTCGAAAATCCCACTGCTCTGCTAGATCCTTCGTTCCACTCAGGATGACAATTTTTTTAGACCTTGGTCTGAACGTGACACACACTTGGCGGGGCTTTCGTTGCTGACCGACGCCTGTCGGCTGGCCCAAGGGAGGGACGCTCTCCTCAGCGGGCGGGCCTTGTTTGAGCCCTGCGAGTTGGACCGCCCTCTTAAGATTGGCGTCCGTTCGCTCTCCTAAGGCCAGACGGGGCGTCAATGGTTTTGGCCACTTTTCCCGAAAGAAAAGTGGCTCGCCTGCCGGGGCGAAACCCGGCATGTCTCGGTTAATCAACGAATTCCCGGTTAATGAAATGTGAGTACAGCCCTGAATGTTTGGCTTTGTGTAAATGTAAAGCAAAAATGTATTGGATTTTGCAGGCACGCCCTCTTCATCATTTTGATCTTGCCCACACATCCCATGGTTCCTTGATTCTGTGATTCATTTTATTGCCTGCACGTATTAGGTGATCATTACAAAATTCTACTCCTGCCAAAGGTTAGGAGTTTTTAAACCGGTCGATTATCTTTGTATTCGCCATTTCCCCATTCATGTTGCCTCCGGAGTATTCGTGCAGTTGAACCAGCGTTTTTTAGTCTCACTGTTCTCCGCTACGATCACATGAGGAACCCTCGTTTAAAGAGTCCGGGTGTCAATCCATGTGACGTTTCCGGATCGGCGTTTCACTTCCGCATACATATGCGCGGTACCGCCCTTTCCATCACCTCCGCCGCCATTCCACAAACAGATGAAGTGCACCTTCTCCACCCCATACCCCAATGCGGTGTGAAGCAGCCAGAGATTGCACCGTTCATACGGATCGACACCTTCGGATAGTGAGCCAAGGTGTTCGGGGGCCGAGCGGATTGCGGTTGTGAGCTTGGCTTTGGCGGCCACATACCGATCGCGCCAGGTTTCATCCCTACAGATGACAGACTTTTGAATAAACTCCGACTCGTGAAACGGTTGCATCCACTGGACGATCACCTTGCGATGCTGACAGGCCTCTGTGAACAGGAGATCGCCGCCACAAGCGCCTTGCGTGAGCGCAAGATCATCAGAGCCTGCGCCCAGTTGGTCTAAGACTTCGGCGATTTTCTGTGCCGCCACGGCTTCTTTATCTCTTGGGAAACGCGGAGGCTGTCTTCCCGGAGCATCAATCATATGACCGCTAAAGAGCAAAACCTGCCGGGGTTGCCACTGGTCTTGAGGTTCCACAATCGGATGTCTTGCATGGCCAAGGTTGGCTTTACCCATGTTTGTCTGATTTACCTTGTGCTGCGTGTTTGCCGCTCAATCGGGCTCGCTGAAAAACCCGTCAGTGCGAGAAGCATTTCTGGGAAATATGTCATTGTTGGACTTGCTGTTGCGCTTGGTTGTTTCCCCTTGGGAAGGATTGCGGCTTAATCAAGAAAATCCCATCGCGAATGGTCAACAGGGCCGCTGAGACCCGCGGCTCGGCATGCACCACTCGATTGAGTTCTTGAATGGCGGCCGTATGGCTATCCGGAGCAGGATGTATCAGCACATCTCCATTCCACAACACATTATCAATAAGTATGACGCCGTTATCCGATATTAACTCTAATGCCTGACGAAAATAATTTACATAGTTGGCCTTGTCGGCATCGATGAAGATCAGGTCAAACTTTCCAGTCATTGTCGCCATCGTTTCCAAGGCGGGACCGAGGCGAAGATGAATCTTCGTCCCATGAGGGCTCTGAGCCCAATACCGCTTGGCCATGTCCGTGGACTCAGGATCGATATCGCACGTGATCACCATGCCATCATCCGGAAGACATTCCGCCATACAGAGGGCGCTGTAACCGGTAAAGGTGCCGATTTCCAGCACCCGCCTGGCTCCCACACTCAATGCCATGACCTTTAAAAATGCGCCTTCCAATGGACCGACCACCATCTGGGGGCAGTCCATGTTTCGATAGGTTTCCTCCCGAAGTCGCCGACACACCTCCGATTCCGGCAAGGAGTGCGCTTCGGCATAGGCTTCAATGTCCGGCAGCACCAAGGATTTCATGTTGTTCCCCCTTTGCAGTCAACTCATCGCCATACGATTGATCTTCAATGACCCACATTGTCCTTCCCTTCATCCTCCTGCCGCAAGCCATCCCGTCCATTCTCTTATTTTTTCTCTCACTATTGCTTGGTTCGTCTTTCTGTGTCCGGGCCAATGGTCACAGGCTTCCACGCCCGGCCGGTTCTTTTCGTTCATCGGCAGATGCTTCTTGCCAATTTCTTGAGAGCTGCCTTACAGTGGTCCGGTTATCCGCTGAACCTTTTACCACTCTTTGAGGAAACGCTCATGTCCGCTGACGCTGCCCTTGATCCCCTGAAACAGACCTTGCGACAGATCCATCACCTGCATGATGCCGCAGCCGTGCTCTCCTGGGATCAGGAAACCTATATGCCTCCAGGAGGTGGAGCGGTTCGCGCGGAACAACTGGCCACTCTTCAAACGCTGGCCCATGATCAATTTGTTTCGCCTGAGATGGAATCCCTGCTTGGAACGTTTGTGGATCTCCCCACCGGCACGATTCATTCTCAGCACGCGTCTGCCTTGGACGAACCCTCACACGCTCTCCTTCGCGAGACCTGGCGGGACTTTTCCCGTGCGAAAAAATTGCCGTCGGCCTTCGTCAACCAGCTTGAGCGGGAATGCTCTTTAGCGCAACAAGTATGGGCGGAAGCCAGAAAGACGAATGACTTCCAACGGTTTTTGCCGAATCTGCAACGAATCGTGCACCTGAAGCAACAAGAGGCGGACTATTTGGGTTACGTGGATTCTCCCTATAACGCCTTACTCGACACCTACGAACCGGGATCGACCGTGGCTCAATTACGTCCACTCTTTGCCACCTTGCGGACGGAGCTGATTCGCCTGCTGGACCACATTCGACAGTCCCCTGTCCAACCCAATACCCACCTCCTGACGCAATCGTATGAGCAAACCCCACAAATGGACTTTGGCCGGCTTGTGCTCAAGCACATGGGCTATGATTTTCAACGCGGACGCCTGGATTTATCGGAGCATCCGTTTACGACGGCGTTCCATCCAACCGATGTGCGGGTGACCACGCGCGTCTTCGAAACGGATCTCCCCTCCTGTCTCTTTAGCTGTATTCACGAAGGAGGACATGGCCTATACGAACAAGGGTTACCCGCAAAACAATATGGCACTCCATTAGGTGAAGCCATTTCTCTGGGTATTCATGAAAGCCAATCCCGATTATGGGAAAATTGCGTGGGGCGATCCCGGCCCTTCTGGCAATATTTTTACCCGAAACTTCAGGAGGTTTTTCCGGCACAGTTGGGGCAAGTCAGTGCGGAAGATTTCTACCTGGCGATCAACCGGGTGGCCCCGTCGTTTGTCCGGGTCGAAGCCGATGAACTGACGTACAACCTGCATATCATGGTGCGATTTGAAATTGAGCTGGAAATTATTGAAGGCCGTTTGCATGTTGATGATCTGCCGGAAATCTGGAACGCCAAAATTCAGGACTACCTGGGGATCGTGCCTTCCTCCGATGCAGAAGGTGTGCTGCAGGACGTGCACTGGTCCTTTGGGGCGTTTGGCTATTTCCCCACCTACACACTTGGGAATCTGTATGCGGCCATGCTATTTCGGCAGGCCCACAAGGATCTCCCGGATCTCGACCAATCCATCAGTCAAGGTAACTTGCTTCCATTGAAAGGCTGGCTGAATGATAAAGTCCATCGTTGGGGACGACAGTATACGGCAACCGATTTACTCACCCGTGTGACGGGGCAGGCCCTGACTCCTGAACCCTTTATTCAAGACCTCAGACAGAAATTCGGCACCTTGTATCAATTTCCGACAACCGTTCCTTCGTCTTCCCCTCAGTAAATTTTCACATTTATTGGGCTTTTCACACTTCCAAGATACCACCTTCGACAGATTGCCCTTCAATCGTACCGCTCCCTAGCCTCACTCATTCATTCGTGGCCTTCTCCCTTTGAAAGGGAAGAACGGCAACGACACGTTTCAACCATTTTGAAAGGAGTGTGTGCCGTGAGGCTTCATTTACAACCAGTTTCGGTCTTCATGTTTGCTCTGGTTCTGTCGGTTGGCCTGTTGTTCCCTATGTCCTGGGCAGAAGCTACCGTGAACAAGATTGACATTAACACTGCCAGTCTTGAACAACTCGAAGCCGTCAAGGGCGTGGGACAGGATATCGCCCACAATATCCTCGCCTACAAAAATGATCATGGCGCCTTTAAATCATTCGATGATCTGGGGAAGGTGAAAGGCGTGGGGAAGGTCAGACTGGAAGCGTTGCGGGAAACCTTTACGGTTGGCTCAACCGCTTCGCCTGAAGAAGCCTCTCCTAGCAAGTAACCACAGCATTTTCAATTCACAAGAAGACCGAGGCCGGACCCATGTTCGGCCTCGGGCCTCTCATGGTCTCCTTACCCTCAATAAGCGGCACAGCCAGGATACACCGTCATCCGGATGTCGATGAGGCCTTAATACCCCATCGCCGTATTTAAGGATTTTACCTGTGCGGGTGAAAGCGTGATGGCTTCGGTCGCTTCAATCCGGGAGGGCACCAGCATAATGGTGTGGAAGGAAATATCCCGGATGGCAAGTTTTTGCTCCGGATTATCAGCAGGACCTAATTCCACTGCCTCCACGGCACTCATGATGGCGCTGGTATCCATAGGCCCATATTTCTCAACCACCGTGTGAATAATTTCCATAACCAGTTGATTGGCTTCGGGTTCCTTCATGATCTTCTCAACCAAGCCTACAACCCCCTCAGCCTGTTCCGTGACATCAAAATTCTCTATCCGTTCCTTTCTACGCAAGAAGAGCAAATCATTATCCACATCTTTGCTAAAGGCCCCATAGGGAAATCGGACAAATTCAAAATGCAACCCTTTCAATCCTTTCCCCAACATTTGCAATTCACAGAGGAATAATAATTGTTGAAGTTTCACGTCACTCATCAGACCCATCGATTCGGTCAAATGCAACGTATAAATCAGCAAAGCGCGGTCACCGGTCACTTCTGAGGGTTTTCTCATAGGTACTCCCTAAATTTCTCCACCAATACCAAAACGGAAAAATAATTCTTGATTACCCAGGATGATTGGGGTTTAATATATTCCTTCTTCATCTTACGAAAGATTTCACCATGCCTAAACCGGTCAAAGAACTTGAAACACTCAAGCATCATCTCCAAAAAAACAGCCTCAAACTGACTCGTCAACGCGAATTAATTCTGACAACCTTCCTGAAAATGGAGCATGTCACTGCCGAGCAGTTATATCATATCCTCGCCAAAAAAGACCCGCATATTGGCCTGGCCACCATCTATCGTACGCTCAAATTATTCTGTGAAACGGACCTGGCACAGGAACGCCATTTCGGCTCACAAACGCAATTCGATAATGTGTCTCATAAGGGTCATCATGATCACCTCATTTGCACCTCCTGCGGAAAGATAGTCGAATTTCAAAATTGCCAAATCGAAAATTTACAAGAAGAGGTGGCGAGAAAAAACGGCTTTACCATTCAAACCCATAAGCTGGAACTGTACGGTCTCTGCAATACCTGCCAAAATGCCTGATAAGGCTGGCTTTCTCTTTCCCTTCGTCCACAGATTTTTCCTTTTGATAACGAATACTTTTCAAATCGACATTGGTTCGACCCCTTATCGAACCAAAAACTACTTCATCCACAGGCTCATCTCCCTTCCTTGTCACCCGAAACAGCGTCTCAAATCAATGGGGGTTGTGTAACCTCTTGAATTTTTGAGATAAGATAGAGGCTCACGTGCTACATTTTCGGCATTCCAGTGTATAATACGAATTAGTCAGGAAATTCATAGATCAGGATGAATTGTCCCCTCATTTTTTCTATCAACATAGCGTTTTTCTCTTCGCGAAAGGAGGCTGTTCACATGACCACTACAGGCAACACGAACCACACACGAATGATCCCACTTTGGTCCGGTGTCTTGTCCTTAATTCTGGGATTCCCTGCTATGGGTCTGGCCACGGGATATGCAGGAGATGCGCACCACCCATCCGGGTATAGCACATCCCCCCACGGAGCAAGGACCTATGGTCATGGCCAGGCTCATCATGGCACGAGCATGTCGTATGGCACAGGAGGGAGCTCTCTCAAATCCGGACACGGCCCTCATCAAAGTGCCTCTGAATTCATCGAACACATTTTGAAATTCAAAGAAGGCATGGCCCTTACCGAGGAACAGGTCACCAAACTTCAGACGATTAAAACCGATTTTGAAAAAAGCAAAATTAAAATGAAAGCTGACATGCAACTGACCAGCCTGGATTTGCACGAATTGTTGCGGAATGACCAAGGGGACTTGGGCGCTGTTGAATCGAAGCTGAAGAGTCTTTATGAGATTCGTGCCGGCCTTTACCTGGCATCAGTAAAAGCCGGGCGGGAAGCCAAGGCCGTATTAACAGACGAGCAACGCTCCCGCATGAAAGCGGTCCATGATCGCATCAATGCCCATCAAGATGGCGGGATGACGAAAGGTCATCCAGGCGGATATTCCCACCACTCCAAGGACAAACAAGGCTAAGCAGCCCACATTTATGCTCAAAAAAAAGGAGGCTTCTTGCCTCCTTTTTTTTGATTGAGTGTTGAAAGCCTTGTTACGGCTCGAGGCTTAAGCGATTCTTCAGACCCGATGAGACAAACACGGTGCCTATCTGATCGACAATCACCCCTTCAACATCCGGCAGAGACTCAATGAGGGCCATGCCCTTGTCAGGACCCATGACAAAAATACCGGTGTCCAACCCATCGGCCATTACACCATCCTTGGCTATGACCGTGACACTTTGACATCCTCGAGCCGGATGAAGGGTCTTGGGATCAAGGATATGGTGAAAGCGAACTCCGTCTTTCATAAAATACCGTTGATAATCTCCCGCAGTGGAGACCGCTTCATCTTCCAACTCAATCCGCCCTAAAACTTGGCCCTGCTCCTTTCGGGGATGCTGGATACCAAAAACAAAGCGTTGGGTATCCGGCATACGTCCGAAGGTCTTAATATCCCCTGATAAAGCGACCACGCCTCCGGTCGCTCCTGCCGAACGCATCACGTGGGCAGCGAGATCGGCCGCATACCCTTTCCCGATCCCCCCAACATCAATAGACATCCCAGGACGCCTCAACCATACACTTCGCGTTGTTTCATCCAATTGCACGTTTGATAATTCTATTTGCGGGCGAAGCGCTTCCAGATCTTCCTGAGACGGAAGATGTCCTTCCCCGCTGACATCCCATGCGTTCACCGCTGGACCAAGGGCGATATTGAACCCTCCCTGCGTGAGTTTCGCCACCTCAAGCGATCGCGTGAGGACTTCAAAGGTTTCCTGACTCACCTGTATTGATTTCCGTCCCGCCGCAGCATTCACCTGTGATAATTCACTGGTTGGAATCCAGGTGCTCAGCAACTCTTCCAATCGCCGGATTTCATCAAGTCCCGCTTTGACCGCCCTCTGCGCAATCCTCTCATCTGCTCCAACCGCAGTGACAAACACCACGGTTCCCATCAGCATCTGACTGCGCTTCACCAAATGAGGCGTGCCCTGGCAGCCCGCCAGGAAGAGAATCAAAAAGCAGAGTCCAAGTATATTCTGCATTCGCCCCATGATAAATCTCCTATCTATAACAATAACGTTGATGGCAGAACAGCCGGAATTCAGGTTGAAAGAATTTATGTGGAATTATGGCGATTGAAGTATCGGAATCTGGGATAGGGCGTGACTTCGAACAATCGTGCCCGTAATAGGGGAGGTTCCGCCAGGGAGGACAGGACCACATTGGAAGAAAGAGATGGATAACGAACCGTCATTTCCACGATGGCTTTTACTGATTCGGAAACAATGGTTACCTCTAACTCTCTTGTATAATTCGGAGGATCGACCTGGAATCGCCAACCGCCGAGATACACTACTCCCTGGTCCGGAACTTCAAAGGTTAACGGAACGTCCGCACTGGATCGAAATACGCCTTCCTGAATAAATACCCGGGTCACTTGATACCGCCCGGGCATCAAGGACAGAAAAAAATAGGAGGAAGCCGCCTCAATTCCCACACGATACCTCCTTTGACCATCCATTGAACTGAATTCAAGTGAAGCTAATTCCGGGAGGTAAATTCTTCCTGACGGCTCTCTCTGCCACACCTGAATGTGTCCGAAAACCAGGGGCTCTGTGAGGTCTTCTTGAGAGGGATGGGACGGGAGCTGATACGCGCATCCCATACTCATTCCAACAAGCATCCCTAAAAATGCCAGACAACAAGCACGAACATTCAGCATGGCCATCCCGTCATCATACCGCCTATCTTCTCCACAAATTGGCACACATAAAAAAATACGAAAAAATTAAGGCCTTCTTGACAGAAGCCAGACTCATGCGGTATTAAGGGCCTTGTTAATAACAGTTATCAATTTCAAAATTAACAATAATTACATTCAACATCAAGATGATTCAAGGAACAGAAATAGCTTCTCCATGCACCACCAGCTCAGAGGCACGCTGTCATTGCGGGCAACTGATGGCCATCTTAAAAAAAGATGGAGTGGAATTGAAATGCAAACGCTGCAAGCGTCTTGTTTTCATTCCTTTTACATTACTGAACCCCTAATGAAGGGGGTGACCTTTCGAGTGAGGGTACTCCTGAAAATGCATTGCATTCCGATTTACGGTTCCTTCTGATTTCTTCCATCGAGGACCCCGAGTCCCCTACCCTTTTCCTGAGGACCTCCGCGTCCCAATCCTATTATATAGGAGGTTTTCATTCATGAAGAAGCTCGCTATCGGGGTCCTAATGGGCCTCTCGGTGTTTTCAGTTTTTCCGGCCTTCTCTGCCTCAGGCGAAGAAGCTCTGACGCCGGCTCAACAGGAAGCGGTTCGACAAGCGGTCCAAGACTATCTGAAAGGGCAAGGGTCTCCAGAGGCAACCAGGCCACCGATGCCCCAACCAGGAACCGCCCCGGACCCACTAGATTCGGGTAAAAACCTTCAGGACCTTGGCACGTTTAAAGGGAAGCGTCAAAAAGCCGATTCCTCCATGCAAGGGTCAGGAGGTCTGATCTATGCCCGTCCCTTTGTCTCCTCTCCCAAAGCCATCGTCGGCGGTTACATGGATATCGAGTACTTCAATCGCAAAAATCAAGGGAACAGCTATTTCGATCAGCATCGATTGGTACCTTTCATTTACGGGGATATCAGCGAGCGCGTGAAATTCGCGGCGGAAATTGAATTCGAGCATGGAACCAACGACATTAAGGTGGAATTTGCCACCATCGACTATCTCTTACAAGAACCCATTAACTTGCGGGCGGGCATCATCCTCGTTCCACTTGGAAAATTCAACCTCCTGCATGACGCCCCACTCCGTGATCTCACCGAACGCCCACTCGTCAACCAACGGATCATCCCAACAACGCTTCACCAACCTGGCGTTGGAGCTTACGGCACGTTCTATCCCACCTCTCTCTCAAAGCTGGATTATGAATTCTACGTCACCAATGGATTTACCAATGCCTTTGGAGGAGACGGAAATCCTAATAACACGTCCAATATCAACCAAACCAACGGAATCCGCTCGGCCCGCTCAAGCAACACCAACTTTGACAATAATAACGGCAAATCCCTAATGGGACGTGTCGCGTTCAGCCCCGTTTTGGGGGTGGAAGTCGGTGGTTCGGGATTTTATGGAAATTATGGCTCAAATGATGATAATCAATTGGCCATTTGGGCTCTGGATTGGACCTTCCAACGAGGCCCCTTTGAATTCATCGGAGAAAGTGCCTGGGCTTACGTCAAGGACAATAATATCAATCAAGACGGAACCCAGAACGGCAATCCACGCAGAATGCAGGGGTATTATTTACAAGGGAATTACCATTTCCTTCCGGAATGGCTAACCAGAATGGCCCCCAGCTACTTCAAGCAGGAAGTCTCTACCTTCACAGCTATAGTCCGCTGGGAACAAATGAATCTGGGACAGGACTTAAATGACAACACCGAAGCCGGAAAATTGGGGGAATGGCAACGCTGGACCTTCGGCCTAAACTTCCGTCCCACGGAGGATACCGTCTTTAAAGCCGACTTCCAATACACTCCGGTCGGTCGTGATGGGAATGAACGTATACACGACACGGCGTTTGTGGCATCCTGGGCCACGTACTTCTAAGAGTTCTCTTTAAGGGGGGGGCAGGAAAACAGAGAGAAAAGGCTAAGCCTTTTCTCTCTGTTTTTTATATTCAACCAGTCTCGAAATATATGGACCACATCAGACCAGAATTCAAAGACCCTACCGGTTGACCGCCTTGAACATCGGGTGATACAATTCGAAATTATTTATCATAATGAGAATCATATTCAAATAAATCGAAAATCATTCTCGTTTTTTAATTCATCCAACTCGATCATACTTTCATATTGTTTTTTATGTGGAATCTTTCTCTTTCTTCCCTGATTCGTGGAATCTCAATTTTTGTATGCCCAATGTTTTTTCTGAGCTGCGCCTTCCTTTCCGGTCAGGACCTGGTTGTCGATCGATACATGGCCTGTCCAATTGATTCCGTATGGAATTCGTCCCTGGAAACCCTCAGGGCCTATCCGGTAACTAAGAAAGACAAGTCCAACGGAGTAATCGAAACCGGATGGCGGGTGGAATATGTGGAAGGCGCCAAGTATGGCCTTTTCCAACGTGAAGGCATGGGGGATAAAGAACGATCGCAACTGACCCTGACCATGAAGTCCCTCGATTCCAATGCCGTGCGCCTTCAAATTGCAGAACGGCGGCAACATTGGGGATTCCGTGGCGGGGCCAGACTTTATGATTGGTATCCGGTCGAACCTTCACAACAAGCCGTGAATCACATTTTAAACAACTTAACCGAAAAACTTGAGGCTGAAGGATGTTTCATCGAATCCTGATTATCCTCACACTACTTTTTCTTGGCCTGACCTCAATGACTCAGGCCCAAGAGGAGCGAATTTGGGATCAGGATTTGAACCGATACCTCACGCCCCAAGAAATGGTTCAAGAGGACATCTATCTGACTCCGGAAGAAGCCGCAAAATTGACATTTCCTGAATCCAATTCCATCCGATTGGAGGTCATCAATCTCACCCAAGACCAGAAACGACTCATTGAGGAACGAATTGGATGGCAATTTCCGGAATCGACCTTTGAATGCTTCATTGGAGAGACCAATGGAAAAATTGATGGATGGGCCTTCATCCAAAATACAATTGGTAAGCATAAGGCGATGACCTACATGGTAGGCGTTGACCCCGATGGAGAAGTTACCAACGTGGAAGTATTGGTATACCGAGAATCACGGGGAAGCGAGGTGGGAAAAAAACGATTCAATTACCAATACCAAGGAAAAACAGTTGAGGACCCCATTCGGATCAACCGGGATATCATCAACATTTCCGGCGCCACCATGTCGGTGCGTTCCATGAGTGCCGGCGTTAAACGCGCCCTGGTCCTGGCCCATGAACTCTACTTACACACCCAGAGCCCAGGCTCTTCCATCAATACTGCCAGCCGATCGGACAAAAACTTTTTGGAGTCCCTGCTGGGGTTCTAACCTCCTGCAAGAATGGAATGCGAAATTTCAATGCCCGCTTCCGGCTTCGTGATACCGACCGCCATATCCGCTTAGTCTATACCTGGTTTCTCCTGCTCATGCTCGTAGGATTTATATTCACCTTTTTCTGGGCTCATAGCATGACCGAATTAAGTCTCAAAGGTCTTGCCGAACATTACCGAGGATCGGATGCAACTTTTGGTGAACCAATGCCGTTTGGTCAACTGGCCGAGACCACACATTTCCATCTGTTTACCATGCCGGTCACATTCATGATTTTGGTCCATGTGCTCTATCTCACAATGGTCAGCCCCACACTAAAAGTGGTTACGACATGGATGGCCTTTGTCGGGGTTACCCTGGATTTGATTTCACCTTGGCTGATTGCCTATGTATCCCCAATCTTCACCATCGCCATGTTGACCGGAGACATCCTGATGGTTGTGGGATTTCTCATCATGTTCGTCATACCCATGTATGAAATGTGGTGGCAAAAATCCGCCTTTATGATGCCGGAGTCGGATGACTGACTTTTGCCATTTTCCCGATTGGAGGAGCATTCTTTACCAGGAACCATGGCTAGACGCGGGTCACTTCAGCCACCAGTTGGCTTAAAACGGCTACTGGATCTTATGATGGAATGCGACAAGAACCTTCTCACTCAATCGAATCAGACGGCCAAGCTTTCATGAGAGAGGAACAGATCCTTCGTCCACCTCCTACATCGGCATGGCCAAGGGTTCCTTGTTATCATGGATTTGGAAAATGGATAGGCATCATCCTCTTTTCCATGCTTCTTTCTGCTTGCGCACCAGATTTGTATTGGGCAAAACCAGACGCAGGCAAGGGTGAATTCGAACAGGATCTGCGCTCATGTCGGGAAATCCTGATCAATGAGGTACAGTCCGAGACTTCATTGAACCCATTCAGCAAAGGAATAACTGATGATGCCTTGGCACAATGCATGAACAGCAAGGGCTGGTTTTTGGCTGAAAAACCATAAATACTGACTTTTGGAATGATTCATTTTCCAAAAGTCGCCCATGTTTGCCTTAACTTGTTGCCCGGATATTTTCCAATAGGCAGTAGATTTCCATGGATGTTCGTCGCACCGCATAAATGAATTCCTTGCCAATGAGAGCACTGATGATGCCAGAGTCTGACGACTAAGTACGTCTCACCATATTTCTAAGGCCCGAGACTTTTTGAGTCCAGAGCCCATGAGCTGCCAGTGTATGCTCATGGGCTTTTTTTGTGTTCAAGAATGGTATTGGGCTGATTCTTAAAATATCCCGAGGATGAATACCCTTACATTCATCCTCATGTAGGCGAGGGGGTGGGCCTCCTCCTGTCCCCCTCGCCTCGCTCCGCCTCAACACATGACGTGTGAGGTTACGTTCACCATTAATCCATAAGGGAGATCAAAGAGGATTTCTCCGACCATTCATTCATTTTAAAGCGAGGTGCCCCCGTGAACGTCAAAAAATCTATTCTTTTCTCTTTCGCTCAGGTCTTTTGTATTACAGTACTCACCTCAACTCTATCCTTTTTCGTCAATGCACCTCTGGTGTTCGCCCAGGAAGCCGAAGAAGCAGATCCTCCGGAAGTTACCAACGGTGAACGGTTGTTTCTGGAAACCCGATTTGCTCAATTATTTAAAATTTTTCTGGAGGACGGGGGCGATGTGAATGATCCCTTGACGCAAGGTGATTCCGCCCTCGACAACGTGGCGAATGCCAAACTCCCACCCGATCAATTTGCCGATGGCCCGTTTACGGGTCAATCGATGAACTGCCGGAGCTGCCACTTTGTAGACGAACTTCTCGATATTCCGAACTACGGAATGAATACCTATTCGGATTTTGCACGACGGAGTCCTATTCCAGCCCGGGAAGATGGAAAACTCACCGCGGTCCGAAACGCGCCACCGCTCGTCAATGCCGCTCTTCCTCGACAAATGTTTTTTCTTCATGCCGATGCTGAGTTCCCAACGATGGTAGATTTGGTTAAAGGCACACTCACCGGACGGAACTTTGGATGGCTTCCCGACGAACAGGAAACCGCCATCTCACATATTGCCAGGATTATTCGAGAAGACTCAGGAACCGGAGATCTGGCACAGGAGTTTGGTGGGCTGTCCTACCGTGTCCTGTTCACCGGAACCGACCCAGCTATTCCTCAAGAATTTCTGATTCCTGAAGATTTTCGTGTTGAGGTTTCTCAAGCCACCGACCGACAACTTGTCCAGGCCGTTTCACAACTCATCGCCGCCTATACGGACCAACTCCTTTTCTCACAGGATGACGAGGGAAGCTTCAATCTTTCTCCTTATGATGTCTTTCTTGAAATTAACAGTTTGCCCCGTCAACCCGATAAGTGGGAGTCTCCCAGTTCATATGCCCGTCGATTGCTTCAACAGATTAAATTTCTCGAATCATACGATCCGGACAATTACTCCCGATGGCCCTCAACCTCTTCTTCCGATGGCCCGACTCTGCAATTCGTTGAGAAGAATCCCCATACGGCAGATGGCCAATTTCAATTCCATGATCAACCGTTCACTTTTGGGCCTGAAGAATTAACAGGGCTGAAAATCTTTTTCACCCAACCGGGTCGACACAAGCATCGTCATAAAGGTCATCACATTCGGCCCAGCGACCAAGCCAAGGGAAGAATTGGGAATTGCATTGCCTGTCATACGCCACCAAATTTTACCGACTTCCGTTTTCACAACACGGGAATTGCCCAAACGGAGTATGAACGCATCCACGGCCGCGAATCGTTTTCCATGTTGGAAATACCAGGATTGCATCAACGAAATAATAATATCGAAGTCTACCTGCCTGCCACGGCAAAGCATCCTCATGCTCAAGAACCATTCCGCGCTATTCCCTCGCCGGACAATGCCCAATGGACTGATCTGGGAATTTGGAATATTTTCTGGAATCCTGATTTCCCCGAATCTCAACTACCCATTTGGTCAATCCTCTGCGAGGACGCCCTCAATGAACACTTTGGGATATTTCGTGGCTTCCAATCCTGTCGACCAGATCGACTCCTCCCGAGAGCAATTGGGGCTTTCAAAACTCCCGGCCTCCGGGATTTAAGTCATTCGGCTCCATATGGTCACGCCGGTATCGCCGATACCCTTAAAGATGTGATTCAAGGGTATATTACAAATTCCGATTTAGCGCGAAAAGGCATGCTTCGCAATGGCGATTCCCAACTGAAAAGCATTGTCTTAATTGAAGAAGACATCCCGGCCTTAACGGCATTCCTACGATCGTTAAACGAAGACTACGAGTAAACGAGGAACATATCGCCTCAACCAAAGCCTTCCAAACGGAACTCTACCAACTGGAAGAAACTGAACTTCCTAAGGCCCACGGTGAATCATTCACCGTGGGCTTGTTTTTGACTACTTCATCTTGCAGGAAGCTTCTATCGCTTCCACCGCTCGGAAAGGCAAGAACAAAAAATCACCTAAAGCCCTACACCGGCAGGAACTTCCTTTGAAGATGATTTGCCCTGGTTCTTTCCTCTTCCCAATCCGATTCAGTCCTATTTTCATCATTTAAGTGACTTGGTTTTCAGTAAATTGCCCGAATATCCTTCACCTTAAGGCCGATTTCAATACGTTCAGGAAGGTTCGGTCCATTAGGGAGAAAAGGCTCGAAAGCATGGACGACGGGTTGGCGCGATGTTGGCAACATTAACCATCAAATGGCCAGCTATTCCGGGAGAAGAAGAGGGTGTAAGAAAGATCCTTCTCGTAAGGCAGGGTTTTGTTGAAGTCGGCCAAGTACATACAAAGCGACACGGTAAAAAACCAAACTTAAATATCCCTCTCACCGAACTCATGTTTTGTTGCGGGCTGACGAATGCGATGCGTCTTCCTGAGCCCTCTATATTAAATGAAAAGAGGAATGGCCCCTTCAAATCCTAGGTTCGGCAGGAAGGCCCCCGAAGTATGCGCGCGACTAAATACGGCAAGGATCTGGCCAAATCCTGCAGCAACAGGTGAAGAACCCGTATTGCCCGTTTATCGCCGCACAAAGCCTTATAATTTCTGTGGGTCGGCATCCTGATGCCTCTCAGTCAGACGGACCTGGAAGGTTCCAGACGAAAACACCTTCTGACTGAAAGAGAATCGCTCCATTTAGTTTATAGACTCAAAACATGGCTTTTCTGCCTTTTGAGCATAGCCAAATATTTATTTCAATTTAATATTGAAAATACAAATGATTTTCATTATCATTAAATTGTGCAATCACAATTACAACAATCTGTTTCCATTCGACGAAATCCAACCCGGACCACATGCCAATGAACGCCAACAATCATAGATACAAACAAAATTCCAGGGCGAGCGAGCTACCCAGTACTTGCCCAAAAAGGTTGGGGGATCTTTTCCTCCTCCGGAGCGCCCAACCTCTTCTTTTTAGTCGGAGGACACCAACAATGGAGGCTATTCCCATGAACATAGGACATTCCACCCTGCCACACATGAGAGTTCCTGCTCTGCTGAAGGGAAATATGATGGATTTGGATCTAGCCAGCCTAGAAGGACAATGGGGCATATTGTGTTGCCTTCCCAAACTTGAATTTTGCGATGCCGTGTTTCTCAATCAGTTTCGCAGAACCGTCAAAAAACAGGGCGCCCTCCTATTGGGTATGCAACACCCCGCTCACTCGTTTCACGGATCGCACCTCCCCACAACCAAAATCCTTTCCATCCCTTTGTTAATTGACTCCACACACCGTTTAGGTCGAACCCTGGGCTTATGGAGTAAACCTCCCTTTAATCAATGCCAGACCTTCATCTTCGACCCAGAGGGAGTAATCAGAGACCGACGGAACCATTTGTTCAACTGGCATGGCATGACCCTCCTTTTGGGCATGTTGAAACAATGTCAGGACTTTTCGTTTCAGCCTGCTCAAGAACGAAACCATACTCCTGCCATCACCAATTTCATGTTTGCCAAACAGGATCTGAACCCAACCCTTTGCTGATACTCACTCGCAAACTAACCTCATACCACTCAGGAGACACTTATGCCATCAAGTCAACAACTCAAGCTGAACGTCTGTGACTGTAGTCGTATTCATCTCACCTATGGGTCGATCACCCTTCATTTTGAGAAAGAAGAGTTCCTCGCCTATGCCATGCAATTGACCAGAATGGCGGCTCAGGTATCAAACACCGCTGGGTTTCGAAGAACACCCGACCTCGCTGACGCAAAAGCCACTACTTGTCATTGAGAAAAACATTCGTCATCCATCAAGTACGTTCAAAGAGAACGTACTTGATGGCCCTTAATCTGGTGAAGGAATTCAAGGAACATCTCATGAAACGGGATTCATTTATTATCGAAGGGGAAAGGCCCGTGTTCATCAGTTTGTCGGTATCCTTGGGATTCGTTTTTCTCAGCATCATTGGCCTGTGGGCATGGCCCGGAATCATACTGCTCATAAGCCAATAAGATCATTTGGAATGGATTGAAGAATGGGAAAAATTTGGCTGCGGGGCTGTTTAATGAATTTGGTCGGTTTTGATTGCCAAGACCAAATCATGGCCCAGGTTCCAGCGGGATGTCCGATTCATGCCATGCTTTGCGATCCCTTTCCAATGACCTCATGTTCATTGCCTATGAGCGTACGAAAGATGGTATTCCTGATTATTTTTCCTTCACCCTATTATGTGGTCATGCAGGTCAGTACAAGGGATTGGGGAAATTGAACGTCAAGCCAGCATGGATGAACAATGGGTTTTCATTGTAGGTATGACCAGGATCGGGACGTCTCCTCTCAACCAAACGATCCCAAAAAGAAGAGGTAGCTTTTTATGCAAGCAGGTCTTCACCAATCATTGAGGTAACCATCGGGTGGAGAGAAACCGGGGCCTTCCCCCGGTCTATCCCTAGTTTTCAACGAGATTTTTTCAGGAAACCATTTGCTCGGTATTCGCAATGGTCTCACTTTCCTAAAATCAGTCCCACTCAATCCTTAGATGGAGCGAACAGGACTGAACCAGCCATCCCAGGCATCCGGTCATCATACTATGAGAGTTTAAATATGGAGAGGGGGTGGTTGATCCGATATTTGCCAGGCCACTGATAATGTAACTTCTACATAGAAGGCCATTACTCCGTATCTCGGTTCAGGAAATGCAGGAAGAGTTCCCTCAAGAAAATCCGTTTTTTGACTCCCCAATCATGGAATCGGAGGTCTAACGTTGAACAAGGCCAACTTAACCTTTGCCCTCTTCTTTATTTGGTCAAGGGAAAAAGACCAGTTCAAAGATGGGATTACCCGCAGACAGAAATCAACCAAGGTTTCGCACGGAATGATAGCGAAATCCGATTATGAAATTTGAGAAGAGGGAGGAAAAAATACGGGCGGGAAACCGTCGGGCTGGAATGGAGAAAGACAGCCGTTACAACTTGTTAAATCTGGCCGAAGAGGTTTTATTCATTGATTCCCTTTTAAATGAATATCAACAAAATTGACAAATCTTTTTCTTTTTAGGTATCATAAATGATAATGATAATGGGTATCAAAATCATAAAAATCAATAAAGGAATGCAATTTTGGCACTCCAACCCGAATGCTCACGAATATCCTGACGCAACATTGCCCAATGCCTGATTTGCTCTAACCCAGAAGGTTTTTACTGATTACTAAGGAGGGAACGCATGAAGATCGGAACACGCGCACCAATGTGGAAAACCCCATGTTTGCTGAATGGCAGATGGCAGTACCTTCCCCTGACAGCGTTTCAGGGGACCCAATTTGTGCTGTGCTGCTTACCTGCCTTTGCTGAAACCGATGCCTGGTTGCTGGAACAACAGGTCAACCGGTTTCAGGCAGGAGGGATCGTGCTCGCGGCCTTAGTACCGAACAACGCCTTTCTTGTGAATTCCTGGGGTCGTCCTCCGCAAGACTTTGGTCTTCCCTTTTTGACTGATCCTCTCAATCGCTTGGTACGGACCCTGCATCTCTCAGCCTCCTTACCGCCCCATCGATGCGAAACATTATTTTTTGACCATCGCTGCTGCCTACAATTTCGACTATTCCATGATCTGAACCTCCGAGGTATCACCACGGTGCTGGAGGTTGCAGAAAGTGATTTCTGTCGGAGATCTGCTCACGCTGATCTTAAGCCGAAGCTTACCTTCGACCATCTTCTGCCACACTGTTCATCATTTGAGGCTCCAACAGGCTGAAACTCCTCCCCCAACAATGGAATTCTGTACCAACCCTTGAAGGAGAAATACTAAGATGATTGCGCCAGCCTCTGCGTTATCCCCCGTTTCAAAAACCCAATCTCTTTCCATTCACCAATGGCTGTATCTCCTCTTGTGTCTAAGCGTGGGAATGTATGGTGGTCTTGGCCGGGCTTCCTCTCAGTGGACCGATGCCCTTCCAGACATTGTTCTCTGGGGAGCCACAGGCTTGTCAGTCGGCTGCCTGGCTCTATGGTTAGAACGGCATTTAACCGAATGTCACCGCTCTACCTTGATTGGTGGTAGTCTTGGCCTCATCGTTGCCTTGGCGGGGATCGGATTTGCATTGATCATGGGAATGGGGACAGGGCTGCTCGAGATGTCTTCTCTTACCCCGTGGATCGGGCTGCCTGTCTTTCTTTTCTGTCCTTACATCGGACTGATGGTCGGTATTCACATCTCCAACATGCTGTCGCTGACCCCAAAAGCGGACCTACCAAAAGAGGCCTTTCCTCACGATTCGCTAATCCCATCGAACACCGTTCAAAAATTGCTGGATTCTAGCGCCATAATCGATGGCCGAATACTACCTCTCTGCACCACAGGTTTTTTGGAAGGCCCTTTCCTGGTTCCCAAAAGTATTTTGCATGAACTCCAAACATTAGCCGACTCCGCTCACCCCTCTAAACGAATTAAGGGGAAGCGTGGGTTGGATATCTTATCCCAAATGCAGGAACTGCCAAATATGGACGTGATGATAATCGAGGATTGGGAACCCGACATATCAGCGGTTGACCATCAACTCATCGCCATAGCCAAAAACCGTGGTGCCAAGATCGTGACCAACGATTGGAATTTGGCAAAAGTCGCATCAGTTCAAGGCGTGCTTTCTCTCAACGTGAACGAATTAACCTACCAATTACGCCCTTTGGTATTGCCTGGAGAAACCATACGTGTCTTCATTCATAAAGAGGGTCAGGGGCAGGAGCAGGGCATTGCCCATCTAGATGATGGCACAATGGTCGTCGTCGACCACGGTGCGACTCTGGTTGGTCAAGCGGTTGTGGTGGTGGTGACCCGATTTATGCAAACGAACACGGGACGAATGATTTTCTCGACTCCCCAGTCCAAAAACTCTTCTTTGTTTGTCAATCTTCAATCACCTCTCAAGGTAGCTTCGGGATACTCGCGCAGCCTCGTAGAAGGCCATGGATGAGGACGGACAGATGACACAATTACCCAACCACGATTTTATGATACGACATCAATATTTATTTATCTGGAGGTCTCCATTAACCAAACTGTCAGTCTATCCCGGAGAGGGCTCTTCCCCTCTCCAAGCTAGTGGGGGGCCCACCCGCACTCCTGGGTCCCCTACTTTCTTTGATGCTGGCCTTTGACACGAATCACCTTAAGAAAGGAATCACCAATGTCATTCCAACGTTGTCCTCAATGCCAGAACAGTACACTTGCACCAACCGGAGCCTTTTGGTGCTGTACGAATTGCGGATCTGCAATTACTTCCCAGGCCCTAGCCGCCCTAAGGGAATCTGTCAAAACCAGAGGCCATCGGCACGCTCACCTCATCCATGAGATCCTCTAATGCTCTCCTGGCGAAAATAGGTTATTCTTCAGAGAGGGTGAGTTCATCGCAACCACTGAGCCACTGCAGTCACCTGGCACCCATAGGGAATGGGCCAATACCTGGAATACGATCAGTCTCATCTTTTGCCCATGGTGCCACGAAAGCGTTCGTGACATAACTACCGATCAGGATCAAAGCCAAGCTTCCACCTTCTGATCTCATGGATGGGACCCCCTTTTTTTTTCACAATGGCCTATCTGTTATGCTGTTTACTATGCGGGATTTCCTCACACACTTCCTCTCCTGTAGAGAAATTCCTTCTGCATTCATCCGCCATGGTCCATTTGCACGCTTCAAATCTTTGGGCTAAATCTGGTTCTCAATCAGGGGGATTTGAGGAGGATACAAGGCTGTGTCGCCAATTATTTATTCAACCCTGACGATCAGGGAACCGAACCGTCAACGCCAGTGTATTGAAACCTTCTGAAGATTCCGTGGCAATGCTTAATGACTAAAGGCTGGTTTTTGGCTAAAAATTCCTAATCTATGCCAAATGCTCTCCTCCATAACTTACCACGCCGGCAAATGGTTCATCTATGAAAGAACGACCTAAACTATTCATCCAGAAATTGATCAACCGCGGCGTGAAGAATCTGTTGAATTTGCTCACAGTCTTCACCGGAAAGAATTTTTTCTCCCTGGAAATTGGTCACATAAAAAACATCGGCCACCTGATCTAACCTGGTCCCGATTCTGGCCATATGAATTGAAAGACCCAATTGAACCAGCGTTTTGGCGATCACAAAGAGCAACCCTTGCTTGTCATCGGCAAAGAGGTCAATCACCGTAAAGGCATCTGAGACCCCATGATCAATATGCACTTCCGTGAGATGCCGGCCCGTAGGAAAGGGACGACCAAGGGCCACGCGCCGTCGTCGTTCAACCATTTGATGAACTGATTGTCTTCCCTCCACGACCTCTTGAATTTCCTTTGCCACCTCCTCTAGGCGCCCGGCAGATGGCGGCCCTTCATAATCTGAATCATGTACCGAGAACACATCCCACACCGTGCCATCCTTCAGTGTCATAATTTGCGCTTCCAATACCTGCAAACCCATGGCGGCTAACACTCCGGCCACTTGCATGAAAATACCTGGTTTGGTCTGTTCACGGGTGATCAGCACATACTCCGAAACGCCTGATGCCTGATTGAATCTGGCTTCCACATGAGTCGGCTTGACTGGTAGAGCACGAATGGCTAAGAGATACGCCGCCATTTGGTTAACCGGGGTCGACAGAACGTACCGGCTGGGGAGTTGTTGAAGTTTGGCATTCACCCATTCCGACCAGTCGGGTTCAGGAGAATGGCCCTCGCTTTGATCAGCCCTTAAAATCCTGATAAGTTTGTCTCGAGCTTCGGGCGGAATATTCTTACTCCCATCACCGGAATTCGTTGAACCTGCATCCCCGGCAAGCTCGGCGTAGGTCAACGAATACAGTTCCCCTAATAAGGACTCTTTCCATTTCGTCATCACCTCAGGTCCCACCGCTGATATATCTGCAATAGTCAGAATAAACAGCTTTTGAATCATCCCGACAGTTTTTACCAATCGGGCAAATGTGACAATGGTTTTAGGATCGTTGAGATCTCGGCGAAAAGCCGTATGAGACATCTGCAAGTGATGGCGAACCAGAAAAGCGAGAGTCTGCCGTTCCTTTTCAGATAAATCCAACCGATCAGCTGTAAGGTGGGCAATCTCCTGACCGACTTCGCTATGATCCCCAGGACGCCCTTTGCCTAAATCATGCAGCAACAGGGCCAGATGCAAAATGTCTTTATCGGTGATGTTTCGATAAACCTCTCCTATGATCCCTTGGTGATTTTGAAGTCGTTCCGCTTCCCTCACTGCGAGCAGACTATGCTCATCGACCGTGTATTTATGATATTGATTGAACTGCATGAGACCACGTACTCGGGAGAAAGCCGGCACGAGCTTTTCCAGTAGACTAGCCTGATGCATGGCTTCAAGAGTTTGAACTATCCGACCCGGACTTGACAGAATATGTCGAAAAAGCCGACTCACCGGCTTGGTATGAAACCGCTCATTGGGTAAGGTTCCCATGTGCTGGGACAATTCATTGAGAATGCGCGAATCGATGGGGACTGCTTGACGATGGGAGATCACAAATAACCTCAGGAGCAACATGGGGCTCTCCATCACCTCAAGGAGCTTATCCGTCTGAATTGTCAACCGATTTTCCAGTATACGGAAGTGCCCTTCAATTAATGGAGGAGGCCACCATTGGCGAACCCGGTCCAACCAGGATTTCGCCCTGGCTTGATCAAGAAACCGCCGCCCACGGTCAAACAACCCGGTCGTATGACGGAAATACACTTGCATAAATTGCTCAACGGCCAACAAATGAGGATGATCCACAAATCCCCAAAGTGCAGAGAGCCGAACCTGATCGTCGAACGTGAGAATATCTTGAGCCCGTCCCGCTTCAAAATGCAAAAAACACCGAACCCGCCAGAGAAATTCCTGTGCGTCTTGCAGAACCTGATAATCCTGAATAGCAATGATTCCCCGATTCGAGAGTTCTTGAATCGTCCCCGCTCCATATCGGGCCTGGCCAACCCATTGCAGCAAATGCAGATCCCGAAGCCCACCCTTACTTTTTTTAATATTCGGTTCCAGCATAAAGACAGTCTCACCAAATTTGGCATACTCTCTTTCACGCTCTTGAATTTTATCCAGAACAAACCGTTGCGCCCGTTTCTTGATGATCCGACGTTCGAATTTCCGTTGAAATTCCTGAAACACTAAAGCACTGCCGATAAGAAATCGCGATTCCATCAGTGAGGTACAGGCCGCCAGATCGGCTTCTGCAATCGTCAGACATTCTGCGAGGGACCGCACACTATGCCCAACTTGAAACCCAAGATCCCAAAGCCGGTGAAAGACTCCGGTAGACAGGGCCTCAGCGACTTCCCTTTGATTGCCCTGAGTGAGAATCATCACATCAATGTCGGAATAGGGAGCTAACTCCCGCCGCCCATACCCCCCCATGGCCACTAAACAGCATTGCTGCCAGCCGGCTCGCACACCTGCATTGCCTTGCTGAATGACCTCCCGAAATCGCGCGATCAGTAAAGCATCCATGAAATCCGAAAAAGCCTGGGTGATCTCACTGCCGGTCGCTCCTTCAATTAAGCGTTGGCGAAGAGCCTCGCGCTGGGACTGGAGAACATGAAGCCCCAGAGAGGAGTCCTTGTGTTCCGTCAAACCGGTAGGGGGCAAAGGTATCCCTTCATTCATCGAGGGCAACTCCCGCCAGCACTCACCATGTCACACATTCAGGTTAAGCTCCAGAAAAATATCGGTTCGTAATCGGCATGCGCCGATCCTTTCCTAACGCTCTCGAGGTAATTTTAATGCCCACTGGCGCTTGTCGACGCTTGTATTCGCTCCGATCCACCATCCCCATGACCGTTCGCACAATATGAGAATCATAGCCCATCTTCACAATTCTGCCCATTGACTCATTGTCCTCAACATAGGCTTGTAGAATTGCATCTAAGACCGGATAGGGAGGGAGGGTATCCTGATCCGTCTGATCGGGCCTCAACTCAGCGGAAGGAGCACGCACCTGAATTCTTTCAGGAATAATCACCCGGTCAAAATTTGAGCCCCTATACTCACTTCGCCAACGAGAAAGCTCATACACCTTCGTTTTGGGAATATCTTTGATCACGGCAAACCCACCAGCCATATCGCCGTACAGCGTGGCATATCCCACACTCATTTCGCTTTTATTTCCCGTGGTCAGTACTAAATACCCGAATTTATTGGAAAGAGCCATCAGCAGTGTTCCTCTGATGCGAGCTTGCAAATTTTCTTCCGTCGAATCAGTCTGAGAACCCTGAAAGGACTTGTTCAACACCCCAAGCAAAGCCTTGAACACTCTCGTTATCGAAAGTTGCCGCATCTCGATTCCCAAATTTTTTCCTAGCTGACGAGCATCCACACGACTTTCCTTAGAGGTATAGGGGGATGGCATCATTACACCCATCACATTGGACGCGCCTAAGGCATCTCGGGCAATCAATGCAGTCAAAGCCGAATCAATCCCTCCGCTGATACCGACAAGAACATTTGAGAAGGCATTCTTCCGCACATAATCTTGCACTCCTAGCACGAGTGCCCGGTATATCTCCTCTAACTCACCCATTACCGGTGTGAGCCTTCTGACACCTGGAGCGCCGGACTTCGGCCACCTCGGCGTCCATCCCATCCGGATCATCGGAACCCGAACATCTTCGCCATCAACTTCAGATGCTTTTCCTGGCCCCTTTGATTTCCCCGTTCGTGTTGAAGGAATCTGAAGGTCGGTCAGCAGGAAATCTTCTTCAAAGGCTTTGGCTCGCGCAAGGACCGCACCGGTGGAATCCATGACGAGGCTATTCCCATCAAAAACCAATTCATCCTGTCCTCCGACCATATTGGTATAACTGACCATTACATTGTTAGCTTTTGCCCGAATGGCTAACATGCGTTCACGACTGTGGGTTTTTCCGACCTGATAAGGAGAGGCATTAATGTTGAGAACCAGGTGAGCGCCCCCACATGCTGCCTGCCGGCTGGCCGGACCATCAGCAAACCATATGTCTTCACAAATATTGATTCCAATTCGTAACGGGCCCAGGCAGTAGACCGGACTGATTCGTCCCGGTTGAAAATACCGTTCTTCGTCAAACACCCCATAGTTGGGGAGCTTGCATTTGGCATACGATCTTTTCACCTGACCATCGACCAGGACCCACGCCGCATTCATAGGCTTCCTTCGATTCTGTCCATGATTCCGGAGGGGATGTTGAGCAGGACGATCAGATGCAATCACGCTTCCCACTACCGCCATAATCCCCGTCGTGACTTTGGTAATACGGTCCCGCATCCGACTAATATCGAATAGAAACTTCGGCATGAGGAGCAGATCTTCTGGAGGATACCCACACACGGCCAACTCCGGAAAGACAACCACATCGGCTTTGGCTTTCTTCGCCTCGCGAATCCATCCGCAAATGGTGCGGGTATTCCCCCCAAGATCCCCAACCACCGCATTCATCTGCACCATCGCCAATCGAATCATCATGATAAAAAAAACGTCCTCTGTCCCATCGGAACCGAGGACGCCATTGTCCTTTGCGCTGACATATACGGGAAGACGTCGTTGTCGCCCCTCAAGGGATTATACAAGCAATGAAAGATCCGTTCAAAGAATCTCTCCTCAAATTCCTATTTCAATGGTAAATCGTCCTAGGGATACTTAATGAGTCGCCCGCTGAAGTTCCTCCGCGAGAATAATCGCATCGGCAATTTCTCTCATGGATTTTCGAAGATTCATGCTTTGTCGTTGCATAAGACGAAATGCTTCAGGCTCTGACAATCCCCTAGAGGCCATTAAAAAACCTTTAGCACGCTCTACCAATTTTCGCACTTCTAGAGCCTCTTGCATCTCAAACGACTTTTCCATAAGCCGAGTGTGCTCAATGGCGACGGCAGATTGATTCGCAATGGCTTGAAGCGTGGTCACCTCTTCATCTGAAAACGCATGATAACTGGAAGTGTATACATTAATAACCCCAATCGGACTTTCCTTCATGAGCATGGGAATGGACAATAAAGAATGCAATCCTTCCTGTTTCGCCAAATCCCGATAAAAATACCCATCTTCAGCCTTCACATCCGGAACATACACCGGATGGTGATCCTGCACCGCTCGGCCGCTCATGCTCTGTCCAACCTTCAACGGTGGCTTCCGCCGGTATGCATCACTCAGGCTTTGAGTGGCTGCGATACGAAGTTCCCCCGAAGGCTGGTCGACAAGCATGATCGAGCAAATTTTTGAATTCATCAGCTGAGCCGTCATGGTGACAATTAATTGCAGCACATCCTCTATCAGTCGATTAGAAGCCACCGTTTCCGATACTTGGGAAAGGGTTTCAAGTCGACGCGCTTTTTGCCGCATATCGTCGTACAATCTGGCATTGGCAATCGCGCCGCCGACTTGATTAGCAATGGTCAGTAAGAGCGCGAGCGTTTCTTCAGCATACCGCTTTGACCGCTTATGCTGAACATTAATGACACCGACCATTTTCCCCTTACTCGTAATGGGAACTGACACAAACGCCTGATAGCGGTCTTCCGGCAGACGATGAAAAAACTTAAATCTGGCGTCATCACTTGCATTGCGAGGAATCACCACGGGAACTTTTTCTCGTGCCACCCACCCGGTAATCCCTTCTCCCAAACCGATGGATATCCGCCCGATAAGACGGGGATGCGGATTTTTCGATGCACGCAAAATAAGCTCTTCTGTTGTTTCAGAAATCAAATATAATAGACAGGCATCCCCCTTCGTCACTTCCACAACCACTTCCACGATTTGCTTTAATACCGTTTCCAGCTCCAAAGTACTACTAATGGATTCACTGATTCGGTGAAGAATCTGCACCTCACGGGTCCGCTCCCGAACAAGGTGCTTGAGGTCTTCTATCGTCGAAGGACGGATCGCAGCCATGTTATTTTTTCTTGGATAGACGTGGACGGCTCACTGCCTGTGAAACAGGCCCCAATCGTTTCCCACGAGTGGACTGACTGGCAATAAACCATTGGCGAATACGTTGTCGAACCAAGGGAACGACCTTGACCTTCCCGATTGTGGTGGGCAACACGCAATTAATTTGACCCTTTATGACCTTTTTGTCGTGTTGCATGGCCCCCCAGAGATCCATAAAAGTCATGGAAGGCATGGCAATGGGCAACCCAACATCCTGAATCAAGTCGCGTTGCCGCTCAATCAGCTCCTTTGCACACAACCCTAAAAAATGTGCCATTGAAGCTTCCTGCACCATGCCAATTCCCACCGCTTCTCCATGAATCCATGTTCTATAACGACCCCAGGTTTCCAGTGCATGGCCTACGGTGTGGCCATAATTCAAAATGCGTCTGCGTCCAGATTCCCGTTCATCTCCACCCACGACTTCAGCTTTAATTTCACAACACCGCCGAATGACGATGGGGATGACATCCTCAGCTTGTTCTCGTAAGTCATCAACGTGTTGTTCTAAATATTCAAAAAACTTCGGATCCGCAATCATGCCGTACTTAATCACCTCCGCTAACCCTGCTACCCATTCACGTTTTGGAAGAGATTGCAATGTCTGCGGATCAATAACCACGACACGTGGCTGATAAAACGCCCCAATCAAATTTTTCCCTATTGGATGGTTAACCCCTGTTTTTCCACCCACGCTTGAATCTACTTGAGCCACCAATGTCGTCGGCACTTGGACAAATGAAACACCGCGCAGATAAACAGAGGCAGCAAACCCCGCCACATCTCCCACGACCCCTCCACCTAACGCTAACACCACTTCCTGGCGTTCAAGTCGTTGCGTGACCAGTTCATCCAGTATTTTTGACAACCAATACATGGATTTGGCCTTTTCTCCATCGGGTATCACCACAAGAAATGGAGAAAATCCACACCGCTTTAAGGCACGGAAAACTACCCGCCCATAGAGTTCATTGACGACTGGATTGGTCACAATGGCAACTCGCCCTGACAATCCAACATCCTGAAGCACACGGCCTATTTGAGGCAGAATATGAGGTTGAATAAGGACTTGATAACTCCGATCTCCCAAAGAAACCGGAACGAGTTTCGAGAATTCAGAGGTCTTCATCTAGCGGAAGTCACCACAAAGCAGGTTTATTCCAAGAAACGATAGAAACCTGCCACGAGAGGAGCTCAGGACAAGAGGATTAAAACGTGCGGACATACTCTTGATAAGCCTCAAAGTTTCTTTTCATTTCATCCAACGTATCTCCACCAAATTTTTCAATCAGGGCATTGGCCATTTCATAGGCAATCACCGCTTCGCCCACGACGCCGGCAGCCGGAACAGTGCAAATATCTGAACGCTCTACCGTGGCCTCAAACGGTTCTTTTGTTTCGATGTCCACGCTGTCTTTGGGAGTATAGAGAGTCGCGATGGGCTTCATGGCTACTCGTAGAACGATCGGTTGTCCGTTCGTAATGCCGCCCTCCAACCCACCGGCATTGTTCGATTTTCTGGTAAATTGACCTGCGGCTTTATCAAAATAAATGTCGTCATGCACTTCAGATCCAAAACGGCGGGCCGACTCAAATCCCATGCCAATTTCTACCCCCTTCATCGCTTGAATACTCATCGCAGCGAACGCCAAGCGAGCACTTAGGCGCCGATCCCATTGAGCATAGGTTCCCAGCCCGATCGGAACGTTCGTGACCACAACCTCAAAGATACCGCCTAAGGAATCTCCTTTATGCTTGGCTGCCCGAATCTGTTCAACCATTTTTTTTGCCGTCTCAGGGTCATGACATCGCACTTCAGATTGTTCTGCATGTTCATACGCCATCAACGGATCATTAGGACTGGGAGCTGCGACCCCTCCAATGTCCATCGTATAACTGACCACTCGCATGTCAAACTCGGCCAGCAACGATTTCGCCACACCACCAATGGCAACCCTAATCGCTGTTTCCCTGGCACTGGCCTTTTCCAGCACATTGCGAATATCGCTATGACCATATTTGATGGCTCCAACCAAATCTGCATGGCCCGGCCGTGGACGAGTCACCACTCGTTCAGTGGAAGGGGGACCAGGTTCGGACGCCATGATGTCTTTCCAGTTTTCCCAATCCTTATTCCAGATCAAGAGTCCTAGCGGATTTCCCAAAGTTTTCCCTTTTCGAACTCCACAAATAAATTCAATCCGGTCCTTTTCAATTCGCATCCGCCCGCCACGCCCATATCCGCCCTGTCGGCGAATCAAATCCACATTAATCCCTTCGGCCGTAATCGGCAATCCAGACGGAACCCCTTCTACCACAGCCATTAGGCCTCTTCCATGAGATTCCCCCGCATTTAAATATCGCAACATGGCATTCCTTTTTGGCTCATTAAATACTCATGCCGGTAGAGCATGTTCCTTTTTAAAATGTTCCCACCCTTACTGACCAGGACGGTCTACCCAAGCCTGTAGCTGCAGACTTGGGATACGGATAATGATCAATCACCAGTTCCCATTGCGGAACGAGTCAAAGAGTTCCCCCCCGGATTGTTAGAGTACAGATTATGAAGGTTTTTTCAGGCTTTCTCAACCAGAATATTCATAATGATTATTGGATGGTGGGAAAGGAAAGAATGAAGGTTTTTGGCAAGGAAGCCCCCTTCAATGAGGCGGCTGAGGAGAGATACTCAAGGAGCACCTCCTCCTCACTGATGGTCTTAATCGTCCATCCTGATAGAGCGAGTTCAGATCCCGTTTGGACCAGAACTCGCTTCGATGGAGATACTTGAATGATCGCCTGGTGACCATCTCGGCCATGAATCACGCCAAGAAGTCTCCAATCCGGATTATCCAGCAAAGGAACAACTTTCGAGTCCTTATCTGATGGCGTCGTAACTTTAGGGGTTGATAGACGCGGCTGAGGTATCCGCTTGAAAGGGTCTCGACGACTCCCGTCAGTTCGTCGGGAATGGTCCTCAACGAGACTGGGTCTAACTAGCCTGTTTTGGTAAGAAGTCGATGAGGAGGTACCTTCCGCAGCCACCACTCCCATTACCCCTCCCAAATTAAGCACAATCCAAACACAGACCGAGTAGCCCGCGAACCTTCTCAGGTAGGCAGACATGGTGGAGACCTTGCGTCGAATGTCTATGCCTCCAGGATCTCGCAATCCCGCCTGACATTGATCGGTTCGATTATGTTCTAAGCAGCTGCTGAACATGTTCAATCCCTAAGGGAGTTAACCCGTGCATCACCAGATTCGTGCTGACGAGAGGTGAATGTTCGTTGTCTGGCTTTCCGGCCAGGGTAATGGAAGGGATACCTTCAACCCATGCAAGTTGCCGCAAGTCATCCAAAAATTGAACGGTCCCCTGGAAATCCCCTTCTACTCTGAGGACAATGGGTATCGAAAATTCAGAATGCTGAAGCTCGGTCAAAGGAGGTTCAGGTTTCCACACCCGAATGGTCACATTCCTTCGCTTCGCAATTTCGATGACATCCCTTCGAAAGATTTTTGATTCTATATTTTCAGGGAATTGTTGAACTCGAGTGGCTAAATTTTCACGCAAGCTGTTGACATCCTTCTCTATGGTCTTCAGTGATTCTGTTTTTTGGGTGAGCCCTCGACTCTCCTGATCGAGGCGAGAAACTTCCCCTTCCAACTGCTTGATCGAGTCACTCATCGCATCCCACATCACGAAGTGAATAACCAAAAGACAGACGAGCATCACTCCGACCAGAAAACCAAATCGACACCAAAGGGATAATGACTTCCACTGTGCCATCATGTAGTCACCCGTTGATCCCATACAAAACGAATCAAAAATGAAAAGACGCCTGATTCCCCTTCTGGGTGATCAAGAATTTCCACTACAGGTAAACTCACAATAATTCCATCATTCTCCAACCCCTCCATAAATTTACCAATATCTTCTAGTGCCAACGATTGTCCCCGCAATTCCACCACCCGTGAATCAAGTTGTACCCGCTCCAACCAGATATCAAGCTTTTCAACATTTCGACTGACTCCATCCAGCATTTTGACCGGCCAAGCCTTTTCTCTCTCCTGATCACTGAGCTGCTCAATGGAGGTCATAAGGAGGACTTTTTGTTCATGAAAAAGCTGCAATTTATCGAGGCGTTCCTTTATCTGAACCAGATCCTGTATTTTGACGATCTTTTCCTGAACCAATGCATCAACCTGTTCTTGCAAAGATTGCGTCCACCACCAACTCGCCCATCCAAATCCCATGAATACCACCACACCCACTAGCCAACAAAACAGCCTTAAAGACTCATGTGGATTAACTGGCCGCTGAAATGAACGAGCTAAATTAATTTCAATCATGAGGGATTGCCCCACGCAATGCCGCTCCAACCGCAACACCAAATAACGGCAAAGCTTTCTGAAAGCGAGAATCCTGTTGCATCTCCTGAGGGACTTTAATTTTATTAAACGGGTTAACCCTTGTCACAGAAACGTCCAATGAATCAGCGAGTCTCGATTGAAGTCCCTCCAGCATCGAATAGCCCCCTGACAGGAACACGCCCTGCACCATTCCCGTGTCAGTTCCTTCTGAAGCATGCTTGATAGTTTCGGCGACCTGCTTTATTGTTTCGTTGAAAAATTGTTCTAGAAGTAGAGTTTCCGAGGCGCCTAACTTAAAGCCATCACCCGCCGAGCCTAAAGCCGCTTGCACCCCGTCAAGCAAGTCCCCATACCACTCGACCTCGTAGGATACTTGATGCATATGCACCAGACGCCCTTCTTCCATCATCACCGAAAGGATGCCGGTTGGTCCGAGATGAATAATCATCCACGTTCCTTCATGGCCATAGTTGTAAGCAATCATATTCACCAGTGAAAAGGCATCCACATCGACAAAACGGACGGGCATCCCTTGCCCTTCAAATTGTCGCATTCGCGCCTCTATGAATTCTTTTTTTGCTACAACTAGAAATGTCTGAAGTTTTTCGTTGTCCAGGGCATCAGAATCTTTGTGTCGATACACATCCCACACGACACCTTGAACATCAAGAGGAATATACCGGTCAAGCTCCAAAGCGAGGTGTTCTCGAAGATCCTTTTCCGACATATAGGGAAGTGCCAGTCTCTTCAACAAGACGTGGGGACTCGAAACCGTAATCCCCACCGCACGAGGAGAAGGGGATAACTGGTTTCGAAGAAATTGGACTAGATGTCGATCATCCTCAAGATCAGCTTGAGAATTTGGATTAGGAGTAAAGGGAAGAGATTCAAGCACGATACCCTTTAGGATAGGGGAGGTAGGGCCCGGCTGTAGAGTCACCGCCTTCAAGAATCGAGATCCCACATCCACGCCTGTTACATTCTGGCTTTTCCACGAAAATCCTCTGACCCTTTCTACAATGCCTCCCCAGACTGTATTCATCTTTTTCGGTCCAACAATATTCGGCAAAGGACTCTTGACCTCAATTGGGTTTTATCGGGATTCTCCCTGTAAATGCCATCCCCCAATATGATGTCATGTTTTTACCTAGATTTGTTAATCGTTTTGCCTGGAGGAACTCACAACATGCTAGGCAAGACACCGCGAGTCGCATTCCCCTTACATTAGGAATGGCTCGATGATTCAAGACTGCTTAATGAGGGGTCAGAATGTTTGTTTCAGAAAAAAACTACGAAAAAAGTAGATACCCACGGGCTTACGCCGCGTGGCACTTAAAATTCAAATTCGAGGTGAATCTGCCATTTGTCCATTCGTTCTTGATGCTCCACGTACCGCCGGATGACGGCCTCATTCACCCCCACCGTCGAAGAGAAGAACCCCGGAGACCACAACACCGGCCCCCAGTACGTCCGTTTCAGGTCGGGATACCGCAACCGCAATTGCCGACTCAAATTCACTTGCATCTTGCCCACAATACTCGAGACCGCATATTTCGGAGGTATAACCAGCACCAGAGCTATTGTCAAATCTAGTGTCTGAGCCGGTGATTACGCGGCGACCGAGTTCATGGTGTTCGGGTCCATGCCATCAATAAACTGAATCCCTTCGATGACCTTCGGCAACTGTTTGAATCCTCGCACACGACGCCACGTCT
>NZ_JBQKUP010000031.1:0-1251 GCF_052156535.1 Nitrospira sp. T9 | reverse complement strand
CTGAACTTTCCCGTGTTTTGTGGACACCTGGTTAAGCCGCGAGAGCCCTTTCCTCAAACTCAGCTGGCGTCTGATAGCCAAGAACAGAATGGCGTCGCTGCCGGTTGTAAAAGACTTCGATATAGTCAAAAATCTCCGCTCTGGCCTCCTGACGCGTGTGATACTGTCGAGCATGAATGAGTTCCACCTTCAGTGTGTGGAAGAAACTTTCCGCGACCGCGTTATCCCAACAATTCCCCTTCCGACTCATACTGCACTGAATCCCCGAGGCGGTTAAGACTGCCTGAAACGCATTGCTGGCATACTGCACGCCCTGATCCGAATGGTGCCTGAGGCCAGGCCCCGGCTTCCCATTCTTGAGCGCCATCGTGAGCGCATCAAGCACTAACTGTTGAGTCATCCACCGATCCATGGCCCAGCCGACCACTTTCCGATGGTAGAGATCGAGCGTGATCGCAAGATACAACCATCCTTCGCGAGTGGGGATATAGGTGATGTCGGACACCCACCAGCAGTTGGGCGCGGCCACCGCAAACTGCCGTGCCAATACGTTCTCAGCGACCGGATGTGTATGACGAGAGTTTGTCGTAGCCTTGAACTTCCGTTTGTGCCGGGAGACAATCCCGTGCGTGCGCATCAACTGGGCGACTCGGTGTTTTCCGCAGGCCTGACCAGTTGCTTGCAGATCTGCATGAATACGGGGGCTGCCGTAGGTCTGCCGACTGCGTTGATGAATGGCTTTGATCTCCACCAGCAAACGGCGGTTTGCTCGGCTTCGTGGGCTTTCAGCACGTTGCAGCCAGGCATAGAACCCGCTTCTGCCCACTCCCAGCATTTGACACATCAGGCCGACTGGAAAGACTTCTCGATGATTCTGGATAAATACATATCTCATAGCGAATCCTTCGAGAAGATGGCTGCTGCTTTTTTTAATATATCTCGTTCCATCCGTAATCGCGCATTCTCGCGTCGCAGCCGCCGGAGTTCCTCGGCTTCCGGACTGCCTTGGCCATGGCCGGGAAACGCACCATTCGGGCTTTCGACTAACTCCTGTTTCCAGCGGCCTAACACCGTATCCTGGATGCCCAAATCCCGAGCTACTTGAGCCAGGCTACTTCTACCCTCCGTCAGAAGCCGAACGGCTTCAACCTTGAACTCTTTGGTAAAACTCCTCCGTGATCCTCCCATCGACACCTCCTTCAGTACATTATCCATACTTAATGACGTGTCCACAAAACCGGGGGAAGATCA
>NZ_JBQKUP010000030.1:0-69273 GCF_052156535.1 Nitrospira sp. T9 | reverse complement strand
CATGATACTTGAGATCGTAAACAGCGCCTCTGGTTCGTTTGAGACTCATGCATGGAAGAATACCAAACTCAGCCCGCTTCGCGGGCTTGCTCTTTTCCTCCCCCCAGCAAGCTGGGGGGTATCCAAGAGCAAAATTTTATGAAGTCTCTTAAATATCTCCAAAAGATCGTTGAGATTTTCACTCTCTTTCGACTACCGCGCCAAACTCCGCGCTCAAGGCGAACAAATTATTATAAACTGGTGCAGGACGTAACAGGCTGTTCGTCCTGAGGCCCATGAATGCAATACGATTCCATAGCCATTTTCAGATTCATAACGATGTTCATCCTCTTTGAGCCTAAAATCCACAGAAGGAGATAGTACGGCTTCTTATGAAAAAAAATCACTCGACACCTGTCGCATCTGTCCACAAACCGTCATTCCTCCCTCCCACGATCAAGCCGGCCTCCACTTCAACCGCGGCCATCATCGGCTCATTTTCAAAGGGGTCGATGACGTCTCCACAACAGGTCCGGACATGGGAAGCATTTGAGAAAGAATATGGGGGACGGGAAAAAGAGGCCCATTCCTCCCTTTGCATCAAACAATTTTTTGACAATGGAGGAAAAGCCATTTGGGTGGTACGCATTGGAACAGAACAGATCAAATGTGGGTCTCCCTTTCTGCAAGGCCTTTCTCTTCTAGACCACGTAGAGGATTTCAATATTTTGTTCATCCCTCAAACCGAACAGCTCCCGGATACCCATGCAATCAAAGTCATGCACGCAGCCATTGCTCTTGTTGCCAAACACCGAGCGATGTATGTCCTGGATGTCCCTCAACGCGATGCCCCCCGACAAACGGTCAGGGCTCTGACCACCTGGTTAAATCAGCAATCAGGCATTCACCATCCAAATGTGGCCATGTACGTTCCGCATGTCCAAGTCCCCCAGTCACTTAAGAAAGCACCTCTGCACATCCCCGCCAGCGGAGCAATGGTTGGGGTATGGGCCAGGACGGATCAACAACGAGGAGTATGGAAGGCCCCGGCAGGAACGGCGGCCATCCTTCATGGCATTCTGGGTATCGAGCGGACACTGACGCAACCGGAAATGGGACAACTCACTCAATTGGGTATCAATCCAATCCGACAAACTTCCCCGTCACAGGTTGTCGCGTGGGGTGCACGAACCCTGTCATCCAACAGAGAGTGGCAGTATCTTTCCGTCCGGCGTCTGGCTTTGTTTCTGGAATCAAGCATACAACATGGATTAGGGTGGGTAGTAGATGAACCGAACGACCAAACCCTTTGGTCTCACATTCGACAAGCGATTGAGGTATTTCTCCAAACACTCTTCCGGCAGGGGGCCTTTCAAGGGCAAAAATCCCAGGAGGCCTATTTTGTCAACTGCGGACCGGATACCATTTCATCCGCTGACCAGACTTCTGGTGTCGTCAACATCATGATAGGGTTCGCTCCACTCAAACCTGCTGAATTCATTATTCTCACAATTCAACAGAAAGCCAAATCTGTCCGCCAAGCGTGATTCCCATTTTTTATTGAAATTGCGAAAGCCCCTGTTTTTTTTAAACCTCCAGTGAATGGGAAATGCATGTCCATCCCTACATAGGATTTATGCGGCAATCTCAACCGAATCGCCTATGGATAGGGCAAAGCCAAACAACCCCAGATAGTGAGCAGTGAAATCGATCCGCCTTGCACCATCACCTTCGGTATGAAAATGTTCAGAAACAATGAAGGGAAACCAAAAGCTGGTGGTAATGACGACTCGTGGATAGGCTTGTTGATCAAAATCTGAACGCAACGCGGTATATGGGGCATCGACCGTATCCAGAGCTCGACGAACATGATCCTGCCCCGGTTCCAGTTTCACAAAAAATGGCTGACTCGACATCATCACATGGGAATACCAGAACGTGGCATTCTCTAGACAAGCCGCTTGGCTGGACACATTGGACACATACCCGGCCATCACCGCCACCAATAGCACGAGGATCTTACGCCACATTCTGATGCATTCTTTCTCGATGTGTATTGATTACGGAAATCCCTAGAAGCTCAACCTGTCCCCACCCATTGCAGTTCAAGTCAGGTGAAATTCTCTTCAGGGATCTCTCTCGATTGTAACGGTCAGATGAGAAAAAACTTGACGAGGATTAATGAAATATCCAGGAGAGGAACAAAGACATGACCATTCACGATTTTTTGTTGAGCAACGCCTGACAGATCCCTTGCATGTCCAACGGAAGGCCTACGGAATATTCCTGAAATATTCCAGATACGGGATGCTGAAAACCCAGTGTGCGTGCATGAAGCATCACCCGTGGAATGTCGATCTCCATAATCCGGCATACTTTCTGACCGCCATACGTCTCATCCCCAAAAATCGGGCACCCTAAGGACGCCAAATGAACCCGAAGCTGATGTGTCCGCCCTGTGCATGGAAACAACATGACCTGTGAGGCCAGGTCACCAAATATTTGTTCCACCCGATACTCCGTGACCGCTCGTTGTGGCTGTGCGGTGTTGGATGAAACCTTTTTTGTTTCTCTCCGATCCCGCCCGATGGGTAACTCGATCACCCCCTGCTGCTGCCGGGGTACCCCCCAAACAAGTGCCTCGTAGATCCGGGTGATCGAGTGTTTTTCAAACTGTGTCGCCAGAGTACGATGGGCATAATCGGTTTTAGCGACCACCATCACCCCGGAGGTGTCTTTATCCAGTCGATGGACTAGTCCCGGCTGCATGGTTTTTCCAAGAGACATTTCTGCATCGGTATGGTTTTGAACATGGGCCAACAGTGCATTGATCACGGTGCCCTCCCAGTTCCCCGACGCGGGATGCACCACCACTCCCGCAGGCTTGTTCAGCACCAGGAGGACTTCATCCTCGTGTAAGATATCCAATGTCATAGCCTTCCCGTCGACCAGGAGGGGTCCCGGCTGGGGAACATCCATCGTAATGTGATCGCCTGGTTTAATGGTGTGACTCGGCTTGACCATCCTGTCATTGACACGGATCCGTCCCAACTCAATCAAGCGTTGTAACCGTGAACGGGATATGTCCCGCTCACGGTTGACCAAAAATTGATCAAGGCGCTTGCGGGTTTCCCCCCCCGTCACGATAAATTCAGTAATCATTTTTGTGTCTTCAATGTCTGCCCGGTTGTTGTTGGCTGATAACCCACGGACTCTACCCCACCTATCCTCTCCTTACAAAGGAGAGGAATTTGAATCTGGGGAAATCATTCGTTACCAGTGAGCAAGCCTTAGAAGTTTTGTGAAACCATTTTTCCTCTTCACCCACATTCCACACATGTCGATGCCCGCTTACCTATTCAGAAGATGCTGGAAAATCAGTTCGAAAAAATAACAATACAGAAAAATAGGAAGGGGTAACCCTAAAGCAGTTCCAACCAGATAATCGCGAAAGCGAATGTCCGCAAGGGCCAGGGCATAATTTAGAGCGGGCAAGGTCTGAAACAGCAGCCGCAAGAACGCTACCGATAGAATTGGACGGTCATCCAGATGGGAGAAAATCGTGTCGGCCCACCGATGATTGAAGCTCCGAAGCGCCGTTCCACCAACCGCACGAATCAGGAGAAAACTGATCGTCGAAGAACACATCGCGGCCATCAAGGTCGCAACCCCACCCCATTCTTTCCCCAACGCAAAGACGGCCCCGACTAAAAAGATCCATCCTGGCACATACAACAGATTGCCGAAGCTGAAGGCCAGGCAAAACAGCACAAGACCCCAAACCGGATACGCAAAAAATAATGCCTGAATGACATCAGGCGACAGATGGGATCGCAGGCCGGTTAGTGCAACTATCACATACAGCAGGAGAAAGAACGCAATGATGGAAAGAAGCTTTTTTTTAGGATCGGTGATAAGAGAAAAAGTCATTTTCACACGCATCTTACGGATGCATGCTAAAAAACTCAAAAATCACGGATACCAACAAGCGGGTTAGATGAGAGGGGAAAAAGACCAATTCCAACAGCAGAGATCCATTAAAATCCGCTGACATGGCACCCGAGAACCTTCGCGGTCACCCTCAATAGGCTCTGACTTCGTCAACCGTTGCAGAGTCAAACGGGAAATTTCCAGCTCCTGATTTACCCAACACAAATCTGGTGGCGTTGATGAACTTTCATACCGACACAGGCAAACATAACTTCACAAATCATTCATTTCTCCAAACGTACACCATCCCCGATTCGAATCGGGCCGCCCTGTATGACTGAAGCATAGACCCCCACATTGCCAAGATTATGTTGGACCGCCGTGCGTAAAATCCCGGTATCCTTGGGAAGTCCTCCTTGCGCTAACGTCGTCATGACACACCGACCGCATGAGCCGGTAATCTTCAACCGCACTTTCTCCCCAATGCCGAGCGTCTGACCAATCCACCCCTGTTCGAAAAAGCCTTGCTCATCGGCTCCAGTGTCCACAACCAAGTTCGGCCGAAACCGCGGCACCTCAAAACGCCCTTCCGGATACGCCTCACGAAGCTGATTAAGCGTGCCCGTGGTCAGAAGATGCACCATCGCGGCATCGAAAAACGTGCCGGTTGGAAGAGAGAAATCCGTAACGGTGTCCCGTTTCTCGCGACCATCCATGTCAGGCCAGTATTCCTCAGACTGCGCAATCCAGGTTTCAGGCATGGGTGATTGAACGCCGGTCACCTTCCCACCTTCGATGAGCGCGAGGGTGACCTCACGGTTCAAAGCTTTGGAAAGGACCTGGGACAGATCCGTTTGCTCACTGGTAACCATTGTGCCGTCAGACAGCGTAATGCGGATGCGAGATCCAGGCTCTTTATCTCCAGACGGCTCCAGGAACGTTGCCTGGAAGGCAAACATATCGGGCCATTTTTTCGGATTTTTGGCCGTGGCCACTTTGCCATCAGCACGGTCCAGGATGGCATAGGCACGATCTCCGACAAGTCCGTGACCAGTAACCTGAGCAAGGGATAAGGCCTCACCTCTCATCGACTTGACTGGATAGCGCCACAACGACTGAATGACTCCCATTTCGGATGGCAAAACTTTTGTCACTTCTCACTCTCCTTATTTGAATAATGTTTTCAGGGAACGGTCACACCGCCATTCTCAGGAATAGCTGATTCTGACGCAAGCCCCCACCGGTGTGCTCAATAAAAAAGAACCAAGGTACTTGGGAGGATGAGCTCATCCTCCCAAGAAGATCACAGAATCCATTATCCCGAGTAGATTATGGAATTTCGACAATATCAGATTTCATGGACCCGAGCAGCCCAAGTAACTCCTTCTGTTCCGTTTGCGGAACCTGGAACGTGTTGAGTGCAGTGACCAGGTCCTCAACCATTGCCGTAAAGTCGGCATTGGTAATGCGCATTCCCGCATGCGTCGTCTTCATGTCCCTGCCCGTGTAGGTGCAGGGTCCACCAGTCGCTCCACAGACTTGATCCACCAGATGTCCCTTCAGTTTCGGAATATCGGTAGTGGCAAAGCGATTATTAATACGGGCATCGTTAGCAACATTGCCCACAAATTCATCGATGACCGCCGTGATAGCCGGCTTTCCCCCTAACCGGTCGTACAACGATGCAGTGTCCTTTCCTGCCGTGGGTTCAACCGTTGAACAGGCCGTCCCACTCATGGACAACCCTAGAGCGAGCCCGAGACACACATTCCTCACCCATGGACGCATACGATTTTCTCCTTTCATTGATAACCGGGAGTCGGTGTCCAGGCTATCCTGCAACCCGTCTCACTCCCGGGAATAAAGTCTTTCGTTTCAAATACTGGCTTTCACATCGTCCATGGATGCACCAAAATTCACGTGAAATACCTGCCCCTCGAACACCAGGGCAGGAACAGACTTCACCCCTGCCGTCTCGGCCTCACCCACACGATCGGGGGTTTGTGCAAAATGGACGATTTCCAGATCGTATTGCTGACGATCAATGGCCTGAGTCACCATGGTTTCCGCTGACACACAGACCGGGCACCCTGCATGATAAAACACGGCTTTCTTCATAACCTGTCTCCTTCTGTAAAGATGAAAATTAGTATTGAGTCGAAACTAAATGAAATTTAGCAGCGATACTCGCATTTGTCAAATCTGTATCGAGACGATACAATTGACCTATGAGCGCGCAAGAAGCCAATGATGTCTTAGAGCGATTGTGCAACCTGCAACGGATGGAGGCACGGGCGTTTGGCCTGCGTTACGGATTACAACCCGTGCAGATGGAAGCGCTGACGTATTTGACGCAATGCAATCGCTATTCAAATACGCCGCAAGCCGTGGCGGAGTATCTGGGACTCACGAAGGGAACCGTCTCACAATCGCTCAAGGTCTTGGAGCAGAAGGGATTCCTGCGGAAGCAGGCGGATAATGAGGACAAACGAATCGTACGCCTTGCGCCGACCACCAAAGGGAGCAATCTCGTAAAAAAAGCCCTTCTCACCAGAAGCCTGGAACCGGCACTGGCGAGGACGGACTCCATGAAAATCGCTGAACTGACTTCTGCTTTGCGCTCAATCCTGCGAGAAATGCAGCAGGTCCATGGACGAAAAGCCTTTGGTGCCTGCCACACCTGTCGTTTCAATGAAAATCATGAGAAAAACGGGTATGTCTGCGGTTTGACACGAGAACCGTTAAGCGTACAGGACATTCAATTAATCTGCCGCGAGCACCAATATCCGCATTAACACAGCTTATGCCACATTATCTGGAACTTCCCCACACAGACGTGTGGCCGCATCATCTCCTCTCCCCTCTTCCGCGAATGACCTTAACCGCTTCCTGTGGCGTCCGCTGGTTTCCGGCTATTCGGAAAGCGTCTTGTGAAGTTTGACCGGTGCTCGTTTTTTCCGCATGCGAATGTTGAGCATTTCCACGGTAACGGAAAACGCCATCGCAAAATAAATATAGCCTTTCGGGACATGCACCTCAAACCCCTCCACCATCAGAGTCACACCCACAAGAATGAGAAATGAGAGGGCAAGAACTTTGATGGTCGGATGCTCATCCACAAAATCTCCAATCGCTTTGGCGGCCATCAGCATCACGAGCACGGCCAGGATGATGGCAATCGCCATGAGAGAAACCTGATCAACCAGACCGACCGCCGTGATCACCGAATCCAGTGAAAACACAATATCCAAAACCGCAATCTGGACAAGAACCATTCCCAAACTGGCAGCCACAATCGTGTGACTGCTCTCTTCTTCCAGCCCTTCCAGGCTGTTATGAATTTCATGCGTGGCTTTCGCCATGAGAAACAATCCACCGCCAACCAGAATAATATCGCGCCCTGAAATCGCGTGAGTGAGCACCGTCACCAAGGGTTCGGTTAACCCCATGACCCATGAAATCGAAAACAGCAACCCCAGGCGTGCCACCATGGCGAGACCAAGCCCTGCTCTTCTGGCAAACACCCGCTGACTCTCGGGAAGACGTCCGACAAGGATAGAGATGAAGATAATGTTATCAATCCCCAGGACAATTTCTAACGCGGTTAACGTGCCTAATGCGATCCATGCTTCAGGACTTGTCAGCCATTCAAACATCAGATTCTCCTCTTCTTTCTTTTAATCATCGAATGCGTTGAGCCATGCCGGCAGCAACATGCCTGCATAGGACCATGCAGGATACGCCGGCATGAATATGTGCCCCTTTTTCTAGGGTGGATCCTGATTACTTCTTGGTTCGTAAACAGGAAACAGTGCTGACCTGTCTTCCCACGATGAACTGCTCTAATAATGACATTCCCGGAAACTGTCCCTAGATGGCATGAGAGACCCGCCTTATTCAGCATGAGTGATTTATTAAAAAACAATTAACAATCAAATATTTACAATATTTGCACTCGATGTAGTCATGAGTGGGTCGGTGACAACCACCTCTCTTGACACCTCCCATGCCACAATGTAACCATTGGTTACATGACACCTGAAACCTTCAAACAGATCCGGCAACGCCTGGGATTAACCCAAACCCAACTAGCTGAACGTCTCCGCACCACTCGTATGACCATTACCCGCTATGAATGCGGAATGCGTCGGATTCCTGGAGTGGTCGAAGCCATCCTCTCTCAACTGGATTCCCCGACACAGATTCCCATGGCCGGCATCGTCGCGGCCGGCAACCCGATTGAGCCCATTCCTCAAACTGAGCTGGTAGAGGTACCACCTTCCATGCTGCGAACGGGAGACAATTTCGCATTACGAGTGAAAGGTGAATCGATGCGGGATGAAGGCATCCTGCCGGGTGACCTGGTGATTGTACACAAGCAACGAATGGCGCGAAATGGACAAACCGTGGTCGCGCTGGTGAATCAGGAGGCGACGATTAAGAAATATTACAACAAAGAAGAGCAAATAGAACTGCATCCGGCGAACGCAACCATGGCTCCGATTCTGGTGACTCCGCAGGATGAATTTGTGATTGAAGGAGTGGTGATCGGGGTCATTCGGCATTGTGGCTAGATGAAAAATGATGGACCGTCAAATTGTCTGTTTATGTATTCCTCGATTCGAAGTGGCCCTGGCACGCCTCGACGCCCCCTCCTTACGCACCAGACCTGTCGCCGTGGCTTCCGCCCATGCGTCCCGTGCCATCATCCGTGAAGTTTCTCCCGAAGCTGAAGACGCCGGAGTCATACCCGGACTTCCGGCCGATCGGGCCAGACGACGCTGTCCCTCGCTTCGACTCGTGCCTCCCAACCCGACTCGTGTCGCCCAAGCCCATCATGCCCTCGTGTCGTGCATGGTCCCGATCGCACCCATTTGGGAGTCGTTTAGGCCTGGGCATTTTTATTTAGATTTGACCGGCACCACTCGACTTTTTGGCGCAACCTGTGACACCACGATGCGTTTAGAGCGCGATCTGACATCGCGACTTGGGTTACAAGCCGTCGCCGGTATCGGGACCAATAAGCTTGTCGCGCAAATGGCCAGCTCCATCCTCACGCCGCCCCAACTCTGTGATGTCCGGGCAGGCTCCGAACAGGACTTTTTATCACCGTTACCCGTCTCAATACTTCCCGGGCTACAAGGTCCTGGAGAGTCCGCACTCCACACACGCTTGACCGATTTGAATCTACAGACCATCGGCGACGTGAGCGACGTGAGTTTGGAAGCCTTGGAAACCGTCTGCGGTCGATGGGGCCACCGGCTCTACCAGTGGGCACGGGGGATTGATTTTTTGCCGGTCGTGGCTCCCGAGGCCTCGCTATCGCTGACCCATTCCTATCTCTTTGAACCGGATACGATTGACTACGACCGGCTACTTGGAGGTCTGTCATGCCTTCTGGATTCTCTCTGCCATGATCTACGTCGGCGACAGCGCCTGTGTCATCGCCTCAGACTGACGCTGCTCTCCAGTGATCAGCTCACGGTTCACCATTCATCTGTCTTATCCACACCCACACATTGGGAGGTTGATATGCTTCCATCAGCTCAGACCTTATTCCGTCGGTGCTTCCAACGACGCGTCCGCGTGCGCTCACTCACCATTCGAAGTAATAGCTTTCGTCCCCCACCCGAACAACTATCGCTCTTCCCATCACATGACCCGGAAGAACCTCAGGCACTCCCCCGTCCCCATCGATTGGCATTAGCCCTTGATCGTTTGCATACCCGGTTCGGCATGAAAGTCATTCAATGGGGACGCTCACACCTGGCCTCTCGTTTAGATTGAATAGGTGAATTTTTGAAAATTCTCAAGCGATGCTCCCGCCTCTGTGGCATGATCACCCTCATTTTTATGGCATTACTTAACATGCAAAATAACCAATGAATAATAGGTGTTTCGCATTTAAAAATGATAAAAATTAATCAAAAACTTTAACTAACTAGTTATACACAGACAGAAAAAATAAGGCATTACTTCAATCAACAGGTTATCAACATGGACATAAAGTAAAGCGATGCTTTAATTAAAAATGGGTACGCAATTTACCATTATTGCCGCATTATTTCATGTCAGCCTTTGTCCATTTACACGTTCATTCGGAGTACTCCCCGATGCAAGGAGTGTCCTCACTGGAAACCTTGTGCCAAACGGCAAAGGGACAGGGAGCCGAGACACTTGCCCTGACCGACACGAACGGTCTGTATGGTGCCATTCGCTTTATCGAGGTCGCCCAGGCCCATGGCTTACGCCCAATCCTGGGAGCCGAACTGACCCACAACCGGCATCGCGCCGTGCTCCTGGTCAAAGATTCTTTTGGCTATACCAATCTCTGTCGCCTGCTTTCCCAACTCCATTGCGATGACGACTTTGACTGCATCGCCTCGGTTCAGGAACACCGAAAAGGACTGATCATTCTCTCTGATGATCTTTCTGCACTGACGGCCTGGAAACGTCACTCACTTAGCGATCTGTACGTAGAGCTAACGCCCGGCGCGCTCATGCACCAGGCCCTGGCCTTTAGCCGCCGCACACGCCTTCCTCCCGTCGCAACCAACCGGGTGCATTTTGTAACCCCGCAGGAGTTCCCCCTCCATCAAATTCTCCGCGCGATCGCCTTAAATACCACCCCCTCTCAATTACCGCCGGAGGCATGCTGTGCACCCCATCATTGGTTGATGCCACCTGCGATACTGGATTCACAGTTTCCCCATGTGCCTCACGCGATAGCCAATACCTGGAAGATCGCGCAGCACTGCCAGACCGAGTGGTCGTTCAAAGAGACGATTTTTCCGAATTTTCGCCAGCTCTCCGACCCACATGCCTTCACTCTGCTACGCGAGAAGACCTACGACGGGGCCCGATGGCGGTACGGCTCACTGACATCGGTCGTGACTGATCGTATCGAACGCGAACTGGGCGTCATCCGGGATAAAGGCTACGCTCATTATTTTCTGGTGGTTGAGGAGATTGTCCGCCAGGCGCCTCGCACCTGTGGCCGGGGATCGGCGGCGGCATCCATCGTGTCCTATTGCCTGGGGATTACCCATGTGGATCCCATCCGGCACAATCTGTTCTTTGAACGCTTTTTAAATCCCGGGCGTCACGATCCGCCGGATATCGACGTGGATTTTCCCTGGGATGAGCGGGACCGCATTGTGGATTTTGTCTTTTCGCGCTATGGCAGCCGGCAGGCCGGCATGGTGGCCAATCAGAACACACTGGCGCTTCGGGCAGCCGTGCGGGAAGTCGCCAAAGTCTATGGCATGCCTCCGGCGGAAATTCAACAGGTGAGTCGACTGCTAACTCGCCTCCCGCTCACCGATCTTCCGGCTCAAGAGTCCTCTGTCTCCCCATGCAGCCAATCCGCGCTCCGGCAGACTCCCCGCCTTTCCAATATTCGAGAAAATGGAAAGCCTCGCTCTCTTCCATCTTCGCCGTCTTCGAGGCCCCACAATGGCAAAAAACCACACTCACATCTTGATGAGGCCTCGACGTTCACCGATTTGCGCGAGCCATGGCCTGAAATCGTCAGACTCGCCCTTCAACTTCAGGGACGGTTTCGTCATCTGTCGCTGCATTGCGGGGGCATCGTGATTGTTCCTGACGATCTCCGCCGCTATGTCCCGGTGGAAGTGGCCGCAAAGGGTGTTCCGGTCATTCAATGGGAAAAGGATCAAACGGAAGATGCCGGCCTGGTCAAAATCGATCTCCTGGGCAATCGATCCTTAGCCGTCATTCGGGATGCCCTTGCGGCAATTGCAAAACACACCGGCCGCCACATCGACTATGCCACCTGGGACCCATTAATCGACCCCAAAACGCAACAGCTCATTCAACAGGGGGAGACAATTGGATGTTTTTACATCGAATCGCCTGCCACCCGACTGCTTCTCAAAAAACTCTGGACGGGCATGCCGGCAGATCGGCGCATGCATGCGGACGTCTTTGAGTATCTCGTCATCGTCTCATCGTTGATTCGTCCCGCCGCAAACCGGTTCATTCAAGAATTTGTCCGGCGGGCGCATGGCGGCGCCTATCGTCCCCTGCATCCGTTAGTAGAAGACGTGCTCGGGGAAACCCACGGCATCATGGTGTATCAGGAAGACGTGACCAAAGTGGCCATGGGTCTGGCGGGATTTTCCGTGGAAGATGGCGACCAACTGAGGAAAATCCTCAGCAAAAAACATAAGCAACGCCGGCTTCGCGATTATCAACGCCAATTTGTCGACGGCGCGCGCGCGCGCGGTGTGGATGCACGAACGATCGAGCGGGTATGGGCAATGACGATGAGTTTTACCGGCTATAGTTTTTGTAAACCGCATTCGGCCAGTTATGCGCAGGTGTCATTTAAGTCCGCCTATCTCCGTGCCCATTATCCCGGGGAATTCATGGCCGCCGTCATCAGCAACCAGGGTGGGTTTTATTCAACCTTCGCCTATCTGTCAGAAGCCCGCCGGATGGGATTGACCGTGCTCTCCCCGGACATCAATGTCAGCGCATGGGCATATGAGGGAGAAGGAACGACCATCCGCATGGGCTTGATGCAAATCAAAGGCATCGTACGGGGATTCATTGATCGGCTTCTCGAAGAACGATCCCGCCACGGCCCGTTTCAGTCGTTTCATGATTTTCTGAGGAGGCTCAACCCCGAACCGGCGCAGACGCGGTTATTGGTTCTGGCAGGTTGCTTCGATGCTATTGCCGGTGAGGTCACCCGCCCCGGCCTGCTCTGGCGGGTTTACGCCGAGCATCCAACCTTTTGCATCTCCTCATCCAGATCCGTTACACAACACGCCACCCCGCTGTTGCCATCCGTTCGTCTGCTCCCAATTCCGAATGAATATGACACAGAACGGCTGATCCAGCATGAGATTGAGCTCTTCGGCTTCCCCCTCCATTGTCATCCATTGACGCTCTACGCGAGACATTTGCAAAGCCTGCAAATCACTCCCGCCACAGAGATGGCTATGCATATCGGCCGTCGGATCATGATGATTGGCTGGCTGATCACGGAAAAAGCTGCCTCGACGAAACATGGCAAACCCATGGAATTTATCACGCTGGAAGATACCACGGCACTTTACGATGCCACGCTGTTCCCCGAAATATTCCAACGATACGGACCGTTACTCACAAACGAACGGCCGCTTCTTCTGGAGGGGTTGGTGGAGGAAGACTTCACCGCCACCACACTGACGGTGCAGCATATGCAAGTGATCGGTTGACATCCAATCTGTCCAAACAGAGACTTCCCCATTTAAGCATGGACCGAACGCATCCTGGTTCAGGACAACCCCACACCATATTGTTACCCTGAGCCAACGAGGAAGGATCGATGTTCAGGTAGAGAAGTTATTTGTCAGGAGATGTTGCAGCCGGCAGCGGCCAGCTCGCCTTCGAACAAATAGGTGACGACATCGCGGGCTCTTAGGATTCTTTTTTCTTCGGCGGATCAAACTCTTCCAGGGGCTGGAAATTGACTGGCAGTTGAAATAAATAATCGGTTACGGGCCGCAGCTTCACATGTTGATACTCGACACTCCAGCTTCCGTCCTTCCTGGTCAACTGCATCGGGAACTGAATGTCGGTGGCGAACCATTGGTAGTAGACATCGATCTCATCGCCCTGCTTCACCGTCACCTCGTACAAGATCGTCGGATGGCCTTCGCGTGTCTCCGTGCCGATCTCTTCACGCGAGATCTCTCCTTCCAGATGCTCACTCAATTTTGGCTCCTGAGCAGGATCGTAGGGAAGCGTCTTGAAGTGTCTCACGCGGGAGAGCAGCAGCCACATAAGCTGTTTGTCTTTTCGCACAATAGTGACGTTGACCGGACCCATCGACTGATGCTCCAATCGCCACCGGTCATCCCGATAGTACAGGTTGGCCTTTTGAGTCTGCCGCCCGAACTTAATGATTTGGTCTGCAGTAAATTCCAGTCCCCAAGCCTCAAGGCCTGACAAGAAGCCACTGGCGATCAGTACTCCGGTGAAGATCCAACAACGCATAATTTCATATTACCAACAAACGCCGATCACATTCTATAATCGGTGAGGATTTCCGGAAGTTTTCCCTTTATTTGATACTGAGTCGGTTCTCAACCACCCCCACCCCCTCAACCTCCCTCGATAAAAATATCGCTTGTTCAGCCTGCCTCATTTCATCCACGAATCCACTCAACTGCACCCGATTTTTAAATGTTTCGACATGAACATCAGTCCCTGACACCAGGGGGCATCGGAGAAGAGCGGTCTTCACCTTTGTCGTGATAATACTGTCATCAAGGTATTCTCCCGTGCTCTCGTGAAGAGGGGTGCTCGCGCAACCCATCGAGATCATCAAGAACATGATTCCAATACCCGTAACTATGTGCATCTCGATCTTTCCTTGTATTAGAAAACCTCTCTATCAAGTTGAAATGATCATGACAGGATTTCATTACTTTATGGACAAGTTATTTTCAACCGCCATGACCCCACCGACTTCCCGTGCTAATCGTGCGGCCTGGTCGATCTGCTGAGCATTATTGACAAGGCCGTTTAATTGAACCCGTCCTTTAAAAGTCGTCACATTGATATCCATCCCGGACACTTCCGGATCACTTAAGAGAGCCGTTTTTACCTTGGTCGTTATGACACTATCATCAATATGCTCTCCAAAGCTTTCCTTTTGAGGCCCCCCCGCGCATCCTACAATCAAGGAAACAAAAAAAAGACAAGCCACTAATCCCATAGTCTGTAATTGTTTCATAAAGTATCACTCCTTTTTTGTCTGGAAAGAAAAAGTAATTCCTCAGTATTTCCTTGAAAAACATCTACTTCACTTATCGGCCATCTGACCTATCCTCCATTCGTCGGGCGCTGGACGGGCTGGATGCGTTTATCGAACTCCCAAAAAAATTACTTCGGGCATCTTGAAATCTCTCTCGGGCACCCACAAATTTATCTCGTGCTTCCAAATACCGGTCACGATCTCCGCTGAATTTTTCATAAGTTTTATTAAACAGGTGCTCTTCCTGCTCATAAATTGATCTGGCTCGATCAAATTTCGCTCTGGCTTCGTTGTAGCGCATTCGGTCATTTATGAATTGATCAACATTTTCATTAAAATTGTCTTGAGCTTCTTCATATCGATCTATGTCCCGTTGGGCTTCACCCAGTTCTTTGAGGGAAGGACCCACGTCTGAAAATGCTGCCGAGTCATTCGAAGGTTCTGACTCTTGAGCAAACGCACACGCCCCCCCTATACCCAGGGAAAACACCATACACAGGGGGAAGGACAGAGCAGTCTTCAAGGTGTACCTTTTCATAAAACCTCCATTGAGCTTAAGTGGTTTATCCTGACCGGGGGTGAAACTCTTTATGTGCTTACAAGTACCACGGCAGGATGCGCCGACCAACTGATAGAAACCCTTGTTTGACGGGTCTTCCAAATAAAAATGATGTTATTAAGGGAACGGGGTCGTTCATTTACGGCCCAGAAGCAATGAGAGAGAGAACGCAAAAAAAAGGAAAAGGTCTGATGGGGGACAATGGAAACAGATTGGCCAAGGTGGGTCCTTCCCAAAAACGAAGTGAGCAGGACGGCCTTATTTCAAAATGGGATTGGTCTTTTCCTTTCTCTTACTAAAATGGGAATGACTACACTTGGAGGGTACGACAGAACACAAATCATAAAATAGATTTGCATCACATTCTGGAATCGTTTTTCTCAGATGGTCTCAAATTCGACTTGCTCTCGATGCCAGAGAAATATCCCCATGACCTTCCAGATGGCAACTTCACCGAAAAGTTCACGACTAACGAGAACCAGGTCTGATTTTCCTCTCTGAATATCAGTCTACCAACCGGCGCATTGCTCCAACTTTCGCGACATGCCACCCACCTTTTCCCTTTCATTAAATAGGAACCACACATTCAGGCCGATCATGTCTTGGATTATTCACGAGCTGACTGACGGGATAGGCTTCCATCTCCTCGGGTGGATACGGTCGGAGCAATGCATTGATTCGCTCAATAGCTTGCAAAGATGGATCGAGCCAATCGGCATAATCTTTAGAGGTTAAAATGACCGGCATGCGATGATGGATAAATTCCATGACTGCATTGGGAGCAGTCGTAATGAGTGTGCAGGTTTCCAGAGGGTCGGCCTCGTTTTTCTTCCACCGTTCCCACAAGCCCGCGAACGCAAAGAGCCGTTGATCTTTGAATCGAACGTAATAGGGTTGTTTTGTTTTTCCTTCTTGTTTCCATTCATAAAAGCCATCCGCCAGGACCAGGCAGCGTTGTTGTTTAAATGCTTTGCGGAAAGCCGGCTTCTCCGCCACAGTCTCTCCGCGGGCATTAATCAACTTATTTCCGATGCTGGGGTCCTTAGCCCAGGAGGGTACCAGTCCCCACTTCAATTCCGTACATTCTCTTTGTCCTGATTCAAGATTTGTGCGCACACAGGCCACCAACTGCGATGGAGCAATATTGTAGCGAGGGCTCAATGGCGGGAGGACCTTTAGACCCAACTGTTCCGCCAAATGCTGGAAATTCTCTTTGCGTGTGAAGCGACCGCACATAATGGGGTGTTATCAAGCTTCAGATTTACTCTAACCCTACAAATTTCTGTAAAAAAAGGAAAGAGGATGATTCACGAAAAAGATTCGAGGACTCCCAACGCTATCCACCACGATCAAGAATAGGTAGGGTAGCCTAAACCCCATATCTTCTCCCATAAACCATAATGTGAAATTACTGCTGTCCGCATATCATTTTTCCAATAGCAGTTTTTTGATTTGCCCGGAAGCCAATTTCCCTAGTTTCCAAACCCCCTTTTATTTTATGATCTTGAATCAAGAAACATAGAACAATGCGTGTATTTCCAGGAATTCTTAAGAAATTCGTTCTTTGCAGGAGATCACCGGAGGCACTATCGATGACTGACCAGGAACACATTCGCATCTTTGATTCCCAGGGGGAGGACTACAAGCAGGCCTTTCAAATTTTCCTGAATCATACCGACCAGAAACGGAACGCGAAGCGTTGGCTGCAACAAGTAGTTGACGATCTGCCGATTCGGCAGGTATTCGTCGACGCCGGGGCCGGCAACGGCGAACTCACCCGCGCCTTCGCCGCCGCTTTCGACCGCACTATCGCCATCGAACCAAACGCGTACCTGCTCAATCAACTACAACAGACCATTCCAACTGCGGAAGCCATAGGTCTGCCAATCCTTTCCGCTCAGCCATCCACACCAGGCGATTTGGTGCTCTCCTCGCATACATTCTATTACATACCCGCCGATGAATGGCTCGCCCACCTCGAACGTCTCGTTTCCTGGATGTCCCCGACCGGCGTCACCATTATCGTCCTACAGAATCGCGAGAGCGGCTGCATGAACATGTTTCATCATTTCTTCTCCCACAGATTTGAACTTCGTCGCATGGTTGACCAGTTCCGCGCGAAGCACGGCAATCAGTACGAGGTCATGACTACCCTCGATCCGGCACATGTCGACACCCCCGACCTATCCTCCACCTATGCCGTCGCCGAATTCATGCTCAATCTTCTCAGCATCGAGCAGGCTCCCAGACGAAAAGACGTCGAGAACTATATTCAGTCCCACTTTGCCCTCCCCGGTGGAGGCTATCGCATTCCCGTTCATCAAGATTTCCTTCAAATCCGTGCCAAAGGGCATGTCTTCGGCAGCGGTGAGTTGCCAACTTAAGCCGACACCGTCGGTTGATAGAAGATGGCAGGAACGGATCTTTTTTGGATTACGTTGCTCCAAACCCCACCAGACCCCATTCAATCCGATGCAAAATCCTTGTCGGGATCCAAGATTGATGCACTTACAACCCCTAACCTGTGAGGGTGCAATATTGGAACGAGAGATCAAAGGCGGAGGGTGCCAAACAAAATTGTATTGTTCGATGCGAATGGGGCAGAGGCCTTTTTTTCTCACAATTTCCGTCGTGTCTCGAAACATGTCGCCGTTTCCGCACAGATAAAAAGTCACATTGCTCATTGATGCGACGTTGTTCTCCACTAATGTTGTCACTCTTTCGGTCGAACCTTTCCAGCCATTTGGGGGACGGGAGAGAATTGTGATCCCTTTCTGTTATCCTTGCCCGTCGTCAACAGGGATTGTTCCTTTTTTTACATTTGAATAGAAGTGAAATGTCTCTTTCTCTAACGGGACACAATATACCCGGTCTGGCACCATTTTAGGGTAGCTTTATGGTGAATCTGTGGCTATAATCCCAAACTTTTCGGGTACCGTGCACTGTTAGTGGGCTCGATCTCAACGTTCGCTCACGCCAAATCTTTCAGTTGCAGGCCCAATTTCTACACAGTGTTTCGTAAAGTTGTCCGAAGTCACATTTAAGAGGAGTGATTGTTGATTGTCCGTGATTTGTGATGAAGCATCCGATTGATCACGCACAAGGCTATTTTCTCTACCAAGGAGAATCATTGCATTGAGATTGAAGCTCTTCATCGTCCTTCTTAGTATTATGCTGATCAGTGGGGGCGGTCCTCTTTATGCCGCAGTCTCAGGACAGATTTCTCTCAAAGATGGCACCATTCTCCAAGGCAAGATATTTGGCATGACGAATGGTGTCCTCCGGGTGAGAGCGTCGGCGAGTATGCACAATCCTATTCCGCTTCGTTGGAAAGAAGTGACAGGGTTGACGACTGAAGAGCCGGTCACGGTGGTTCTGGATACCGGCGAGATCTATGAAGGCCGAATCCAATTGGCTGAGTCCGGAACAATCCAGGTGTTGAGAGACCAGGACTCGGCTCCCCTGATGATTACCCTCAATTCGGTAAAGGCTATCAAAAGCTCAAAAGAGGAAGCCGTGGCGGGGGAAAAGAGTCAAGAGAGCGAAGAGTTAGATGAGATCACTCTCAAGAATGGCATGCATCTCATCGGAACTATTGTTTCGATGGAAGACAAAGCTCTTACTATCAAAACTGCTTATGCGGGGGATATATCGGTTCAGTGGGATGAGGTGGAACAACTCCAATCCCGAACACCGCTTTCTGTTCAAGTTTTTGAGGAGGAGAAAGATTCCGATGGAGATGGTTTTCTCAAAACCTCCCGGACGACTGTGACCGCGTTAGGCGGAAATGAAGGTTTATCGCCGGCGCGTGTGAAGACCATCAATATTCCAGAGCTTCGCTACAAAGGAAACTTCGACCTGGGAGGGAACCGCACGAAGGGGAATACGGACACCACGGCTGTGAACGCCTCAACGGACAATACCATTTGGACGGAACGACACCGTGGCCTCTTGAACGGCAAGTATGCCTTTGCCCAGGCCGATGGAGATAACACAGCCAAGAATGCCAGAGGCACACTAGGCTATGATTATTTTTTCACCAAAAAGTTGTTTGCCAACAGTTACGAATTCCTCGAATATGATAAGTTTCAGGGATTGGATCTCCGGAGTACGACCGGCCTGGGTCTCGGGTATCAATTTTTCGATACCCCAAGCCATAGTTTAAGTGGGTCCATTGGTCCGGCATTTGTTTACGAAAAATTTCAAGAGACCGGGACGACCAAAACCGCTACCGCTGCGTGGGGAGTGGATTGGAATTATGATCTGATTTCGGATCGATTACGAGTGTATCACCGCCAAAAAGGTTTTCGCGATCTGGGAGTAGGTGGAAGTACCGCTCTGCGGTTGACATTGGAGCAAGGAGCTCGCATAGAAGTGTATGGGAATTTGTTTTTGAAGGTGGCCTTCGAATACCGGTACAACAGCGACCCGGAGCCGGGGAAAAAGAAATCGGATGATGCGTTCATCTGGGCACTGGGGTATGAGTTTTCGAATTGATTTACGGTTAGTCTCCCGCCTTTTCTCCCAACCTCTGCGGACCACATCTGAAGCCGCCGGCACTCGGAAATAGACCCCTGGGTTCCCATACTTGATTTTGATATACATCCGATAATGCGGGCAAAACTCAAAGGGTCGCGAGTCGTTTTTGACATACTTCATGAGAGAAAAGAACAAGCCCAAGTTGTGTAGCCCAGAGACTTAACAAACTACACCGCCAGAGTTGCATCAGAACAACCTTATGAATACAAGGCAAGAGATCTTCTGGAGTGAGGTGGCCTATCCAAATCTCAACGACGTTCGTGTGTATTGGGGAGGATCCCTCAGCAAAACACATCACATCAGTTCGCTCTCTGGAAAGACCGGGCCGTTCACTGAAAAGCTCCACGTGTTGTTTGGCTCAACAATCATGGGCATCACTTGTTTTATCCGTAGAGTCGGGATAGATTCAATCGTTTATTCCAGCACCGGCTTTATCATAGTATTGCTCAGTGCGAATGGGACAGAGGCCTTTTTTTCTCACAATGGACATCGTGTCTCGTATCATGCCGCCATTTCCGCACAGATAAAAAGTCACATTGCTCACTGAGACAATGTAGTTCTCTACTAATGTTGTCACGCGTCCGATGGGACCTTGCCAACCGTTTTCCGGCCTGGACAGGATGGTGATAAAACTGAAATTCGGATGCCGCCGTGCAAGAGCTTCCAATTCATGTTGGTAGTAAAGGTCTCGCTGGCTCCGCAAGCCCCAATATAACGTCAAAGTTCCAGCGCCAGGTTCCTCCAAGAAGGTAGAGAGCATTGAACGGAACGGCGCAATCCCGGTTCCCGTGGCCACAAAGACGAGGTCTCGTCCGGGTTTCTCCTGGAGAACAAACGATCCATTAGGCCCTTGAAATGTTATGGGATCCCCTTCATGAAGGCCAAACAAATAGTTTGAGCCTGAGCCGTCGGGGACCCGGTTAAAGAGAAGGGTGATCTGGTGGGATTGCCCTGGCGGAGAGGCAATCGAATACTGCCGCGGAACATGCTGTCTCAATCCTGGATTCCAGACATGCAGGGAGATCCACTGTCCCGCCATGAATTCGATGGCATCCGGGGCGAGCAGGGTGAGTTCCAACTCACGGACATCATGGGTCAGATCCTTGACACGACTGACACGGGCGTTAAACTCTTGCATGATTGTAGGTTCCTGCCGATTGAGGTTATTCTCTAGAGTGCGCCATTACACATTACCAAGCCGACAAACCGCCTGCAAAAATTTGATGAAAATTGCCGCACCTCACAACAATGAGGGCGACTGCCCATCAGTGCTCTATTTCGGAAAGCAAAAAGCGCACATGAATGAGGGAGTCAGGAAGAATCATGGAAGATGAAAAGAGATAGCATCCCTTTGAACTGAACAACATCCCAATGAGAAACAACAAAGGGATGCTCTTCAGCTCATTTGCCCTACCCGTCCCGAGTTACCCTTTCCTTTAATAATCCGTTGATCACTGGCCTTGACCAACGGATACTTCCTCCCACATCACAAAATCACAAGATTACGCGGAGCCAACGCAAGGCCGGGTTGACCTTTCTACCGGAAAGATCCCTGTATTTTAAATTCCGGATGAATTCGTCTAGAATCAACTCTCTGAAGCAAGACCGGATTGCATGCGCCTCATCCGGCAGTGAAAATGATCTTTTTTGCATTCCACTGATTCATTTGGATTGATTTTTTGGAGCCGAGCATGGACTTTCCTAAGTTTATCGAGCAGATCAAAAAAACCTATGGCATCACGAACGATTACGCCCTGGCAAAAAAACTCAAAGTGAGCCAACCTGAGGCCAACTGGTTTCGCCGCGGCAAAAAAGTACCGAATGCCACCGTTTGCATCCGGATAGCCAATCTTCTCAAAAAAAATCCTGTCGAACTCTTAATCGTTGCCCAGAAAGACCGGGCCGCCCCCGAAGAAAAAAGCCATTGGGCCATGGCGTTGTCAGCCGTCGATGTCATGATGCATGTGCCGGAACGACCGAGATACATTCCCCACAAAGTGGAGGCCATAGGGCAGGAACTCCGCCAGCTTGAATCCCAAATGCTGTCCTATGAGGGCACCATTGCTCAGAATGAAGCCATTCAACTACTGAATACCGTGGAGTCCACCATTAATTCGATGATGGAACGATGGCAGATATGGAAACGGGATGGTCCCCTCTTTCCCAGTTATTTATTGGCAAATCAGGCAGCGGTTCAGCGGGGAGTCAAAATTCGGCGGGTGTTTATCTTCAACAGAGAGCAGATGAACGATGCCTCTCAAATCGAAAACTGCCTTCAGGTATTACACGATCAACGACACGCGGGGATTGCCGCGTTTTACGGATTTCGCGAGCAGCTAGCCACGACCCTCATCTATCAACGATTGGTTGAAGAATTCCGAGCCCGTGGCATCAAAGAAGAGATCAATGCCGCGTTATTCGATAATGAAATTCTCATCTTTTCCCGATCTTATGCCACCAGGGATTTGGGCATGAACAACAGTGGTTCTATCCCTATCACCGTCATTGACCAGTTAAATATTTCCTGGAAACCGGACCATTTACGGGATCTGAATCCAAGCCCTCTCTTTGAAACCCGCTTTGTCTTTGAATATCAAGGAGAACGACAATTCAAAACACAACTCGGCCGGTTTCTTCGGACATACGGTGAAGACAAGGACTAAATTATTCCTTCCAGCCGTCAGTTTTTCTCCCAATTGATATCTTTTCCCTTGAGGATCATCTAATGGTCGCATATATAGTGATTCAAATTTAAAATAAGCCTTCACCTTCGGTCGCATCCAATCCTCTCCATTAAAAAAGGCGAGGGAGAGGTGGCATCTTGACCAAAATGTGAAAAACTATGGGAATTCCTATCCGGCTTTTTCCCCTGGAAGACATGGGTGGCCTTTTGCCATACGCTTGGGGCACAGATCCTTCGTTTGACTCAGGATGACAGAAATCGACATGCGAATGTTTTTATATTTATCCTACCGGTCCTCGATAAAGAGAAATTCCCGCGCAGAATGGCCGATATAGGAGGCTCGTGGCCGGATCAGACGATTGTGATCCTGTTGTTCGATGATATGGGCACACCATCCACTCAGCCGGCTTGCGACAAAAATAGGCGTGAAGGCTTCTTTGGGAATTCCGATGAACAGGTAGACCACTGCCGTATAAAAATCCAGATTCGGGAGAAGCCCCTTTTCTTCCTTCATCATCTGTTCAATGATTTCCGCAATTTCATACCACCGCATCTCATCCGCATGGTGGCTCAAGGCTTTCGCCCGTCGTTTGATGATAGCCGAACGCGGATCCTCGTGTTTTAAGACTCGATGGCCAAACCCCATCACCCGTTCCTTCCCGGACAATTTGGAATGGACCCACCCTTGCGCGTTTTCCGGGTTCCGAATGGCGTGGAACATCTCCGCCACAGCTTCATTCGCTCCGCCATGAAGGGGGCCTTTGAGTGTCGCAATAGCCGCCGTGACAGCCCCATAAAGATCAGCCAGGGTTGAGGCCGTAACCCGACCAGCGAACGTCGAGGCGTTCAATTCGTGCTCGGCATAGAGATTAAGAGAGACCTCCAGTTCTTTTGCATGATCTTCCCTAAGATTCCCTGTCAACAGATACAAGAGGCTTTGGGCAAACGACTTTGTGGCAGGAGCCTGAAAAAAAGGATGTTCGAATCGGGTCCGACTCGCCCAGGAAAGCAGGAGAGGCATTTGTGCAAGTAACCGGACGGTCTTTCGGAGATTCGCCTCATGGGAAATATCTTGAGCTTCAGGGTCGATCATCCCGAGAAACGACACCCCCGTTCGCAGTACATCCATGACATTCGCAGAAGCTGGAACCGTTTGGAGAAATTGCCTCATAACAGGGGATAAGGATCCGGCATGAGCCAACTCGGCCTGCCACTCCTGAAGATCGCGGGATGACGGTAGATCTCCATGCAGTAATAAATATGACACCTCTTCAAACGTCGCCTGCTCGGCTAGATCTTCAATGGCATATCCTCGATATCGTAAACCTCCCCTCGTCTCGTCTATTTGGCAGATGGCTGATTCCCCCACCACCACCCCGTCAAGCCCGGGATTATGAACAGCCGTTTCCATGACACACCTGCCTTTCGTTACAGGCCTGTTGAAAATTTTGTGCCCTGAGACGGTCCAAAGAGGCCAGCATATGCATTCTCAGAGCTCGGAGGGTTCAACGTTCCTCTTTCATTCTTTTGGCCCACGTTCATACTTTTGATATTCCAACACCTCGTATAATGCCTGCCTGGTTTGCATACGGTCGAGGAAAGCTTGTTGGGTCCCCTGTTTTTGTAATTCCAGGAGAGCGGCTCGGCCTTCCTTTGCCATCACACGAAATACGGTCATGGGGAACAGCACGATGTGATATCCCATTCCGGAGAATTCCTTGACGGTCATATAGGGGGTTTGTCCCCATTCAGTCATATTGGCGACCAGAATGATCCCGGAATATTTCAGGGCTTTGGCTGCCGTTTGAAATTCTTTGGCAGACTGCAGGGCCTCCGGGAAAATCGCATCAGCGCCGGCTGCCCTGTAAGCTCGAGCCCTTTCAATGGCCCCATCCAGACCTTCCACAGCCCGGGCATCCGTCCTCGCAATAATGACTAGATCCCGATCCTGTTTTGCTACAACTGCCGACTGAATTTTTTGACACATGTTCTCACACGAAATCAGGGTTTTTCCGGGCAAATGGCCGCAACGTTTCGCTAACACCTGGTCTTCTAATTGAATGCCCACCGCCCCGGCTGATTCTAATTCCTGAACCGTCCGATACACCTGATGCCTCTCTCCAAAGCCCGTATCAGCATCGACGATGACCGGAATTTGAACCCGTTGAGTCACGTACCGGGTTTCTGTCACCACCTCCGTCATCGTTAACAGCCCGATATCGGGTAGTGCCCGGGAAGCCGCCAGACCCGCTCCTGACAGGTAGGCTGCCGGAAAACCGGCATCCTCAACCAATCGAGCCGAAAACGCATTAAATACACCCGGCACCGCCAACGTGTCCCGTTGAAGCTCGGTTCGAAAGCGCCGCGCCGGACTCTGGGAGGTTATTGGTTTCCCACTCATCGGCTTTCCAAAACTGGTAATGCCGACACCAGGACATTCACGTCTTTCAGACGGTCCAGTTCCCACACGGTTTGGATAACGTTCGTCATATCTTTACGGCCGATTTTCCGCGAAGACAACTTCTGAAACTTCAATTCCAGTTCGCGATCGGTGAGCGGGCGTCGTGGATGACCTTTGGGATGGTCAATCTGAGCGGTGAACGTCCTGCCGTCCATCAGCGTGACATCAATTCTGTTGGCCATGGCATCCGGATAACGCTCGGAAAACTCTTTGACCTCTTCAACACGGATTTTCTGCATCAGATTCAACAGAACGGTATCGATCAGGCGATGCGGGGAAAATGACCGGGGAGATATTTCCCCATCCGTCAGGGCGACTGCCACGCAAAAGGGGAGACTATGATCAGCCGTCTCACGGGTTTTGGGATGCCACTTTTCCTGATCCCGTCCAATAATTTCGATCGCCACATCACCACTGCCGACAATAATTGCTTTGATTCGGTGGACAGGGTATTCCCCACACGCAGCAATCAGTTGTTCCCGAATGGCGAATGCCGCCTCCACCGCCGACTGAGCATGATATTCCACCGGATGGGGCTTGATGTAGGTGTCAAGAATTTTATAGGAAGAGCCGTGACATCCACCCATTTCGGGTAAAGAGAATGGCCCGGAAATCACCTTCATAAACCCCTTTTCTCCTTCAAACATGGCCTCCGGTCCGGTCATACCCTCGCGAGCCGCAAACCCTGCGAAGATTCCGTTCCTGCTTGCATTGGCAAACGCGCAGGCTTTCCATAGGGAAACTTCCCCCACTCTGGTCTGACGCAGTGCTCCCGCCGTAATACCCGCCAGATTGAGCGCATGCACGATCTGTTTTTTTGACAGTTTAAGCAGCCTGGCTGTGGCGGCCGCGGTAGAAAACGCTCCGTAGGTGACATGATCCCATCCTCGGGGGCGAAGCGCCGCGGCGTCACAAAGACGGCACTGAATCTCATAGGCCAGCACGATGGATTGAATGAATTGCCGGCCATGAACATGAAGACTTTCGGCAACCGCCAGACAGGCGGGAATATTGTCTGACGGATGAGCCGGCTCCTTGGAGAGGTAGGTATCGTTGCAGTCGAGATACCGCACCGCCGTGCCATTCGCAAAAGCGGCCAGATCCGGACTGGTTCGATGGCGGGTTCCCCATACCGTTGCGCCATCTTTGACCATCTCCCGGGTCGCCAGGCGCCTGGCAATTCTGCATGGGGATGCAGTGGTGGCACCATATGCACAGGCCAGGCTATCCAACACCCGTCGCTTTACCTCATGGATCACGTCCGAAGGAAGGTTCTGAAAGGTCAAAAACTCCGCATATTCGGCCAGGCGGTCAGCAAGCATCATCCCCTCTTGCCCTAAGGTCGGACGGCATTTCCTTCCAGGAAAAGAATTCTTCTCCGGCTCGACAATTCGGGCAGTCCTGAATTTCCCATTGAGGCATCGTCACATTCGTCCCGTAGTAAAATGGATAACGAGACATCAAGTCGTCCATTAAAGGGAATTGCCCGCTGTCCCGACGGGCAAATACCATCATCCCCACGACATGACCGCCATGTTCGCTCACAATGGTTTTGAGTTTGTTGACGCAACTCCCTCGTGCGGTGACGTCATTGATCACCACAAAATTATCCCCTTTTTGTATCGAGCCTTCGGGAATCTCCACTCCAATCTTTCCTGTCTCCTGATTGAAAGGCGCATATACCACTTTCATCGCCATCTGAGGGCCGATGATTGTCGCGATACCCTCTGCCAACCATCGTGCATCCGAGGCCGGCACGAGGAGTCCGTCGATTCGATGGTGTTGACTCAGGCCTAGAACCCAGTTCCCCATATCCGCACTGATAAGGGAAAGCAGATCCGCATCACGTGCGATGGACTCAAATCCTAAATAGGTCGCGGTATGGTGCCCTGACACGACTGATACATGCGTATCGAACAGAACCGCCATTGAGTCGCGAAGTATCCGAATGATCTCGTGTTTTGACAAGGAAGAGGATGGGGACTCCCGGACAATCGATTGAAGCCGTTCTTCGACGGTTGAATCCGCGTAGAGCCTTCGCTGATAATCGACCAACTCCGATATCCTTTTGTGTTTCTCAAGCACCAGATTCATGCTCAATGCTCCTTAGTAACCTTTGTTTTCAATTTGCCAATAGGCTGAATTTCCAGCTCCACGACATCATCCGGCTGTAAAAACCGATCCATCTCCAATCCACATCCCCCACCCACGGTTCCAGAGCCGAACACTTCGCCGGGATAGACCGTTTCTCCCCTGGACACATGTTCAATCATTTGAGCGAACGACCAGTAAATGGTTCCAAACGTCCCTTTCGACCAGACTTCTCCGTTGACACGAGCCACCATGGCGAGTTGCTTCAGGTCTGGAATCTCATCCGGCGTCACCAGACAGGGTCCCAACGCCGTGGCAAAATCCTTCCCCTTCGCGGGTCCCAGCCGACAAGCCATTTCCAGAAATTGAATATCCCGCGCACTAAAATCATTCATGATGGTATAGCCGGCGATGTAGTCCCACGCCTTATCCGCTGGAATATCTCTCCCCTTTCGACCAATGACGCAGGCCAACTCCAGCTCAAAATCAAGTTTTTGTGTCTGTAACGGCCATGCCAGAACATCTTCGGGCCCGATGATGGTCTGTGGATTGCCTTTATAATAGACCGGCGCCTTGTACCACTCCGGGGGTATCGGTTGTCCTCGTTTTTTGGAAGTCGCGGCGATGTGCGCCTCAAAGGCAATAAAATCACGAAGAAGAGGGGGATGAGGGATCGGCGCAAGCAACGAAACCTTTTCCCTGTTATAGACAATCGTTTCGCCATCGGGACCATGGACCACCTGATCGTTGTCACTAATATAATGAAAGGCCTCCCGGGCTCTATTCATGGCCGACACTTCTCCCTGAAGGAGTTCCAGCATAGAGGACGGGACTCCCGATGTGGCCAGCCTGTAGGGTTGCGCCTCCCCTTGATCCGCCAGCATCCGCGTGTATGCCATGTTCAGATCCACGATGGATTGATGGTGGAATGCTCCGACCCGTGCAAATTTTCCGACTGGTGTGTGAACCTGGAAGGTGACAAGTTTCATGGTGTGCTCCAACTCATGGAATAGTTTTTTAATTCAACAGCCTCAGCCTCAAGCATCACGGAGAAGGGCTGCTGTGACTCCACCATCACCGCAATTTCATTCGTCTGTGTTTGTGTTTTACTGGCCTCAACAGCGCCTGGATGGGGTCCATGATGGATGCCCTGAGGATGCAGGGTCAGGGTTCCCGGATGGATTCCCGACCGGCTGAAGAAATTTCCCTCGTGATAAAACAGGACTTCATCAAAATCCGTATTCCGATGATAAAAGGGAATTTTCAATGCACCCGGCTCACTCTCCAGCGGTCTGGGGGCAAACGTCGATATCCACACCCTTCCCGCCTGGAAGGTCGCGTGCACGCTCGGAGGCAAGTGATAGCGGGGACTGGTCACCGGCCGAAAATCCCGAACGTTGAGTTTCGTCGGCCAAACCTCTCCCTTCCACCCCACGACATCCAATGGAGAAAACGGATAAAACACCTTGGTAAAGGTCCCATCACGTTTGATGCGAAGCTCCCATTCATGTTGACGCTGTGTGGTGACAGGCGCTGAAAGTTCGGGGACCACAAGGACCTCGGGATCAAATAGGGCATGCTGTCCCAACAACCCCCGCTCGGGTAGCATGACAGGCTCAGAAGTTTCGATGATCAACATGACACCGGGTCCTTCTTCCACAACCATCCGGTAGGTCGTCCCTTTGGGAATGACCAGATAGTCTCCGGGTTCATACGTCAGCACGCCGTAATCGGTTTCCACCAGACCACGCCCTTTATGGACAAAATGCACTTCATCGCCATCCGCATTGCGAAAGTAATACGGCATCGTTTCTTTCCGACGGGAGATAGACACCAGGACATCCGGACTTCGTAATATTTCAACCGGTCGGCTGTCCCCGGAGAAAAAGTCTGAAGGGGTCAGATCGCTGCACTGGAAAGCGCGAGGCCGACAAGGCCCATCGATGCGAAGCCAGTTGGTGGGAGGGTGCGATCGATACAGATGGGAAGCCGGACCGGCAAATCCCTTACGCCCATGTTCCTCTTCATACAGACCTGATGGAATATTGACGTGCGCTTGCCGGGGTGACTGACCTTTCCGTGTTAAGTACATGGGGTCCTTTCTGTCAGCATGAATCCGCCATGGCTATGGCTGCTTAGGGGATATGCCCAAAATCAATAATGGTCTGTTCTACGCCCTGCGTTTGATCCCGCTCAATATCCTGATATAAGGACTCGACCGTACTCTTCACAAAAGTTTTTGACTCCTCCTGTCCCTCTCTACGCTGAGTCAATTCGAAGAAAATTCCACTGCCGGGAAACAGTGGATACGTAAAACGCTGACGGAGCGGACCGAATCCATCTCGACCTTCTTTGACGGGTCCGCTGAACTTCACCCCATGGGCTTCCCATTCCTGGCAAACGGTTTCGATGTCGTCCACTTCCAACGCGACATGCTGAATACCTGGCCCAAACCGTTCGACAAACTCCGTAATCTGTGATTTCCCGGTTTTATCCCGGCCTTGCATGAGGGCCACTCGAATGTTGTTCCGTTGAACCACAATGGTATCCATGCTTGATCTGTCGGACCCTACATCATCGGCAGACCAGATCGTTCGGAAGCCGAGAATGTTGTTGAACAGGTGTTCGGCAGCATGAAGATCATTCACACAAAGGGTAATGTGATCAATTCCAACCGTGTCACCCATTGGATTCTCCTTCCCTATCCGTAATATGAAACGGCTCCTCCAGATCTTTTATGTATCTCAGCGTTGTCCGGTCCATTTTGAGCCTTGGCCACCAAATTAATTATAACTTACCATTAAAAAATTATTATTGGCAATCCTTATTAAAGCATAAATTAAAATGGCCCATACGATATCATTATTATATGCAATCATTGCTTGTTATCTATAAAAGTTTTATGATGATAATAATATTTTATCATTTAATTTATGACTGGCAATCACCACATACAGCTACTTGAATGGGACTTACTTATAGGTTCCGATTAAGGAGGCCACCATGTCAGGATTTTATCGGGAGATGCGGGAGTTCGTACTTCATCATGGTGCAATCAATAACTCTTACCTGAATTGGTTTAAGAGGGGCGATGCATCCGATGAAGAGCTCTATGCGTTTGGAGTGGAGTTTTATAACTTTGCCCGATTCTTTCCAAAAATTCTTGTCGCACAACTGGTCAACACCGAGGACGAATCCATCGCGGAAGAGTTGACACGGGTATTGTATTCAGAATTAGGTGAGGGAAATCCTGAGAATCGACATGAGTTGCTCTATCGGCATTTCCTGCGTTCCCTCGGAATCGATCTTCATCAAGCTCTGACTACACCGATGATGCCTTCTACCCGGGCCTATATCGAAGGGTTGGAAGAATTGTACAGCAGCGGACTCCATGAACAAGCCCTAGGAGCTTCATTCGGCCTGGAAAACATGGCCATTACCATGTGGGACCACCTCATTCCCGGCTTACAGTCTTTGCGTCGTCAAAGATTTCCCGGCCTTGATATAAGGTATTTCACCTTCCATCGTGAACTGGAATCCACTCATGAGGAAGCCATGGTGCATGCAGTTGCGGCAATGGAAGGACATGGTTCTGCTCAGGGGACACTCTCCAACCAGGAGCAACAGGATTTTCACGACGGCGTCCGACAGGTTCTGAACTTTTTAGAGGGGTTCTGGTTGGGTCTCGAGCGACAACGCAAGATGAACATGCCTAACCACCATGGGGCGCATTCCAGGAACACGCATGTCACACTCGGCGATGCACGATGAAAGAACCCGAGCTTAAGGATGAGCACGGCTATCGCGCTCGAGACCTCATGCTTCAATCGAGAATAAGTCCTTAGAGGGTAAAACAGATGATTGAAACCATTTCCATGAATAACAATATTCAGGAGGCCCATCGGAACGGATACCCGCTCCTCAAATTCCCTTATTCTTCGTTTACACAATTTTTTCAGCAGCGGGTGGCCGATCCGGCACTCATGAAAGAAGTGTACTTAACATATTACGGCGATTCCGGAATGGTTCGAACCTATACCTATGAGGAATTCGGAAACGCCGTCAACCGAACCGTAACCTTCCTGCGTGAGCAACTGGGGATCCAATGGGGGGATCGCATTGCCACCCTGCTGTTTAATCATGACTTTACTGTGGTGATGTATTTTGCCGCATGGGTCCTGGGAGCCGTGGTGGTGCCGATTGACATCGATGAATCTGAAGACCGTCGCTTCTACATTCTGGAACATTCAGAGGCCTGTGTGGCCTTTTGTTGGGAAGCCGAATATGAAGCCCTCCAGGATATCCGGAATCGACTGCCCCACCTCCGGCATCTCGTCTCTCTCGGGAATGGAACCTCACCGCTCATGGACATGTTGGGTCAACCTCGCCCGGCTCAATCACACAGCCACGGATCTCTCGATCAAGCTGCTCTCCAGGATGACGCATTGATTGTTTACACCTCCGGAACGACGGGACCGCCGAAAGGAGTTGTGCTCACGATCGAAAATCTTCTCGTCGATGCCCACGGCATTGCACAATGGCACGGATTGGAAAAAGGTCATTGCCTCATGTGTGTGCTGCCAATCCATCATGTAAACGGAATTGTTGTCACGCTCATCACACCATTTTACGGACAGGGCAGATCCGTGCTGAACCGGCGTTTTCGTCAGTCCGCGTTCTGGAACCGAATCCAGGAAGAAGGGGTGACCTGCGTGAGTGTGGTCCCTACTATTCTGGAGTTCCTGCTGGAAGGAAGCCGGGATAACCGGCAATACCGGCTTGACCATTTTCGTGGATTGATTTGCGGTGCCGGCCCCCTCTTAAAGGACACAGTGTCACGGTTTGAGGATCAATTTCATGCTCCGGTTCGTCATGGGTACGGACTATCTGAAACCACGTGCTATGCCAGTTTTCTCCCCGTTAATCTTTCCGAACAGGAACACAGGCATTGGCTTACCGACTATGACTATCCATCCATTGGCCTCGCCATTCCTCACAACGACATGGCGATTCTCAATCCCCATGGACAACCGGCCGGCGAGATGGAAAAGGGGGAAATTTGTATCCACGGACAAACGGTGTGCTCAGGTTACTTGAAACGACCGGATGCGAATGAGGAAAGTTTCCGGTGGGGATGGTTCCGGTCGGGAGATGAGGGGTTTTTCATTCGTGATCAGGCTGATCGCCAGTATTTTTTCATATCCGGGCGTCTGAAGGAATTAATCATCCGTGGGGGTGTGAATATATCACCCCTGGAAATTGATGAAGTACTCAGAGGACACCCTTCCGTCAAATTCGGTATGGCCGTTTCATTCGAAAACCGTTTCTACGGAGAAGAAATTGCCGGATACCTCGTGGTCAAAGAACATATGCCGCAACCTTCGGAAGATGAGATGGTCACCTGGTGTCGCAAGACGTTGCCCTTTGCCAAGTGTCCCAAGGTCATCATGTTCGGCCAGGAAGTACCCTATACGACAACGGGGAAGCCCAAACGTTTGGAGTTAAAGGCGAGGTTGAGCCCGGCATTGGCACGCTATCGCGACGTCCAATTCCGCTCTGTGCAACGCGGCTCAACTACAAAACATCAGACGGCTTGAGGAGGTCGTCATCGAATAAGTGGGGGACATGACGTATCACCAATACCACACCCAATGACCAACAAGAGGATAACTATTCATGTCTAGACAAAAGGAGAGTGTTATGGAGATTTCACAATCTGAATTTCTCCACCTCTATTATTTCCTGAAACTCACCAGAGCGTTGGAGGAACGAGTGACCACTCTGTACCGGCAAGGTCGCATCGTCGGTGGTGCATACACCAGCCATGGAATGGAGGCGATTTCGGTGGGCTATGCTTCCGCCCTTCAGACGGATGACATTATCGCCCCCTTCCACCGGGATATGGGCGCGTTCTTAGTCAGAGGCATTACGCCGGGTGAGGTCTTAGCGCAATATCTTGGCAAGCGCACCGGACCCACCAAAGGAAAGGACGGCAACGTGCATATGGGCGACCTGAAACGTGGCATCATCGCTTTTGTCAGTCATCTGGCTGACAATCTTCCCGTTGCGACCGGAGTGGCTCTGGCGTTTAAGCTCCGTGGTGAATCCCGTATTGTCGCCGCTAATACAGGAGATGGAGGGACCAGTCGCGGAGATTTTCATGAAGCGTTGAACTTCGCCTCCGTTCGCCGGCTGCCGGTGGTATTCTTTTGCAATAACAACCAGTACGCCTACTCCACCCCTCTTCACCATCAGATGGCCATCAAAGATGTCGTCGAGCGGGCGAAAGCCTATGCCATACCCGGTGAAATTGTGGACGGAAACGATGTCGCCTCCGTCTATCTGACGGCACAACGGGCCTTTCAACGTGCCAGGGATGGAGGAGGTCCCACCTTTATCGAATGCAAAACCATGCGTATGCACGGGCATTCGGAACATGATTCCGCCAAATATGTGCCTCAAGCACTCTTGGAGGAGTGGAAGAAGAAAGACCCTATTCTGAAGGCGGAACGTCGACTGAAAGAATTGGGGTATGCCGGTCCACCCGAATTCCAGGAAATTCATATGAGGGTTGAAAAGGAAATTGAATCCGCCTTGGAGTTCGCGGAACAAAGCCCTCTTCCGGAGGGTTCAGAAGCGTTGGAAGGCGTTTTTGCGGCCAATCCCGTGGAGGTACTGATATGACCACATCCGCCATCGCACATGAAGTGACCTATCTGGAAGCCATTTCGCAAGCCCTTGATGAAGAAATGGGCCAGGATGAACGGGTCTTCCTTATGGGAGAGGATATCGGCCCGTACGGCGGGGCCTTTCGTGTCACCGAAGGGTTTCAGGATAAGTATGGTGAATGGAGAGTGCTGGACACCCCTCTGGCGGAATCGGGTATTGTCGGCGCCGCGATCGGAGCGGCAATGATGGGCATGAGACCCGTGGTTGAAATGCAATTTGCGGATTTCATTTCCTGTGCGTTCGATCAAATTACCGAGATGGCCGCCAAGAATCACTATCGCTGGGGAGCAGAGGTGCCTCTGGTCATCCGCGCACCCTTCGGAGGAGGGACTCATGGAGGGCCGTTCCATTCCGTGTGTCCGGAAGCCTGGTTCTTTCATACCCCCGGGTTGAAACTGGTGGCGCCCTCAACGGCTTATGACGCCAAAGGATTGTTGAAGGCCGCGATCCGGGATCATAACCCCGTCATTTATTTTGAACATAAATTTCTGTACCGGCGCGTGAAGGAGGGGCTTCCCGCTGAAGAGTATATCGTCCCGATCGGAGAGGCGGAGATCAAACGGACAGGAAGCGAGATCTCCGTCATCACCTATGGAGCCATGGTCCACGTAGCATTAGAGGCAGCCGAGGCCTTGGATCAGGAAGGGATCGACATGGAAGTCGTGGATCTTCGCACCCTGAGCCCCCTTGATACCGACACCGTCAAAGACTCGGTTCGAAAAACGGGCAAAGTGATTATTCTCCACGAAGACACGAAGACCGGAGGAATCGGTGGTGAGATTGCCGCGATTCTGGCTGAAGAATGTTTCAACGCGCTTGATGCGCCGATTATGCGGATCGCAGCCCCCGATATTCCCGTGCCCTATAGTCCCCCGCTTGAGGACTTTTTTCTTCCGAAAGCTCATGACGTCATCACCGCCGCCCGCCAATTGGCGGCCTATTGATTACACAGGGGAGCAATTCATGGCCACCGACATCGTCATGCCGCAGTTAGGTGAAAGCATTGCCGAAGGCACCATCGTGAAATGGCTCGTTCCGCTGGGGGCCCAGGTGAAAAAAGATGAATCCCTGTTAGAGGTGGAAACCGATAAAGTCGCATTGGATATTCCTTCCCCGGCGACCGGAGCCTTAACCGAGATTTTGATTCAGGAAGGGGAAACGGTCCCGGTGGGCACCCTTCTTGCGCGACTCGATTACCATTCCGAATCCGGAAACGGTGATTCCGCGACAAGCACAATTCACTCACCGGTATCGTCCGGTTACGGCCAGTCAACGATCTCAGGATCCCCTGACCTCCTTTCACCGGCTGTTCGAGACCTTGCCGCCAAGCACCAGGTGGACCTCAGCCGCATCACTGGAACCGGCATGAATGGACGGATTACTAAAAAGGACATTCTGGAGTTTCTGGACAAACAAGGTCTGGCCGGAAAAGAGTCCGGCGTTTCGCTAAAGGGACAGCCCACATCAGTGCCCCCTACCCTTGAAGAAGAGGTGATTCCCCTGAGTTCCATGCGACGAACAATTGCGGAACGCATGGTCAAGAGTCGACAGACCGCAGCCCACGTGGTGACGTTCTTTGAAGCCGACTTTACAACCGTCGAACCCACCAGACAGCAGCTGCATCTGACCTATCTGCCTTTTGTGATCAAAGCGGTCACACAGGGGATTCACGCCTTTCCGATTCTCAATTCCTCCTGGTCTGCCAAAGGTCTGGTCCTCAAACATCCCGTGCATATCGGTGTAGCTGTCGCCGTAGAAGAAGGATTATTGGTTCCCGTTATCAAGCATGCCGATCAAAAAGATCTTCGACAATTAGGTCAAATAGTCGCCGATCTGTCTCAACGGGCACGAAGCAAACAACTCCAGCCCGAAGAAGTCCAAGGAGGGACCTTTACCATCACCAATCATGGAGGGACCGGCAGCCTTTTCAGCACCCCGATCATCAACCAACCGCAAATCGCCATTCTTGGCGTTGGCGCTGTTCAGCGGCGAGCAGTGGTCGTGAACGAGTCCATTGAAATTCGCCCCATGGCCTACTTGAGCCTTGCCTTTGATCATCGGGTCATCGATGGAGCCACAGCCGATCAATTTATGCTCATGGTGAAATCTGTCCTGGAACAACCGTCCTGGGAGGTCACCTCATGAATGAGACCAAACACGCGGTCATTGTGAGCGCGGTCCGCACTCCCATGGGAAGCTTTCAGGGCGTCTTCAGTCCGGTTCCCGCGACGAAACTCGGAAGCCTGGCCATTGCCGAAAGCTTACATCGCGTTCACCTTTCCGGGGCGTTGGTGGACGAGGTCTATATGGGTTGCGTGCTGGCTGCCGGTCTCGGACAGGCACCCGCGAGGCAAGCCGCGCTTGGAGCCGGCCTGCCCGACTCGGTGGGCGCAACCACCATCAACAAGGTCTGCGGGTCCAGTCTTATGGCCATCATTATGGCCACTCAGGCCATTAAATTGGGAGAAGCCCGCATTCTGATTGCCGGAGGCATGGAAAGCATGACCGGCGCCCCCTACCTCCTGACCAGGGCCAGACAAGGCTACCGGCTGGGCCATGGGGAACTGGTCGATAGCCTGATCAAGGATGGCCTCTGGGACGTGTATAACGATTTTCATATGGGTCAGGGTGGGGAACTCTGTGCGTCCAAGTATCAACTCAGCCGGAAGGCCCTTGATGACTTTACGATTGAAAGCTATCGCAGGGCCCGCATGGCCATCGCGACCGGGGCCTTCAAACAGGAAATTGTTCCCGTCGAAGTTTCTCAAAAAAAAGGTGATACCCTTCTCGTTACCGACGATGAAGAACCGAATCGCGTGAATCTCGAAAAACTCGCCAGCTTGAAGCCGGTGTTCAAAGAAGACGGCGTGTTAACGGTCGGCAATTCTCCATCCTGCAATGACGGTGCGGCAGCCCTTGTCCTGATGGAAGAGAGAGAGGCCGAACGCCAGGGCATCAAACCGTTGGCACGAATCATCGGGTATGCCGGCGCCGCATTAGCACCCGAGTGGTTTACCATCGCCCCGGTTCACGCTATCCAAAAAGTTCTGAAGCAAACAGGTCTGACCATCGAGCAGATTGATCTCTTTGAAATCAATGAAGCCTTTAGCTCGGTGTCTCTGGCAATTAACCGGGAACTCAACCTGGACCCGGCTAAAGTCAATGTGAACGGAGGTGCCGTGGCGCTTGGCCATCCTATCGGAGCTACCGGCGGACGGATGATGACCACCCTGCTCTACGCACTGGAAGCCAGAGGTGGCCGTTTGGGGCTTGCCAGTCTCTGTATTGGTGGAGGCGAGGCCCTGGCTGTCGTGATCGAACGCATGCCCTAGCACATGGTATTCACGCCCCCGATCACGTTTCGGTTTGGACTGGAGGAGATGCGTACATGCCATCACAGGCCATACAAACCATTGGTGTCGTAGGAGCCGGCCAAATGGGTGCGGGCATTGCGTGCGTATCTGCGCTCGCAGGCTGTGAGGTCTTCCTCTACGATATTCACACCGCATCTCTGGAAGCCGCTCTTGAACGCATTCACAAGGGTTTCGACAAACAAATTCAGGAGGCCATCATCCCGGCTTCGGAGGGCGAAGCGGCCATTAAACGAATCCGGACCACCCAATCCCTCGCAGACATGACTGATCGTCACCTGATCCTGGAAGCCGCCCCCGAAAATTTTGAAATGAAATGCGAGCTGTTCCAAGAGCTTGGCGCAATCTGCAAACCGGAGGTGATCCTGGCCAGCAATACCTCCTCGATATCCATCACAAAATTAGGGGCCATGTCAGAGCGGGATGCTCAGGTAGCCGGCATGCATTTTATGAATCCGGTCCCGGTCATGAAATTGGTCGAACTCATTCGAGGTTTGCGAACCAGCGATGAGACCATCTCGCTTCTCGCCGGACTTGCCGACCGCATGGGAAAAGTTGTGGTGGAATCCAAAGATTCTCCGGGTTTCATTGTCAATCGCCTGCTCATGCCGATGGTCAATGAAGCCATTTTTGCCTTAGCCGAAGGCATCGCGACCGCCGACATGATCGACAAGGCCATGACCCATGGCACCAACCACCCCGTAGGGCCACTGGCCTTAGCCGATCGGATCGGTCTGGATACCGTGCTCAACATTTGCGAAATTTTATATCAAGAATTCGGCGATCAAAAGTTTCGCCCGTGTCCGCTTCTTCGAAAATATGTCGAGGCGGGTTGGTTGGGTCGAAAGTCAGGAAGAGGATTTTACACCTATCAACCTTGACCCCCTTGTCAGGATATGACGCCATGAAGATTGCTCACGATTCACCGGTGGTCCATCAGAAGGGTTCGGCTGAAGAACGTCCGGCCTCTCATTATCCTCAGGACCGGAAGACGCCCTGTACGTCCTTGTCCGGACTGCCGATTGCCGAACAATATACGCAGGAAGACCTCAGAGATTGGGATCCTGAACGTGACCTCGGGCATCCTGGAGACTTTCCTTACACACGTGGGATTCATCCGACGATGTACCGCAGTCGGCTATGGACGATGCGGCAATTCGCAGGGTTCGGGACGGCTCATGACACCAACGCCCGTTTCAAATATCTCCTGGATCAGGGACAAACCGGTCTGAGCGTCGCGTTTGATATGCCAACCCTCATGGGCCTGGATTCAGATGATCAGCAGGCTCTTGGGGAGGTAGGCTATTGTGGGGTCGCAATTTCGTCACTGGAAGATATGGCCACACTCTTCGAAGGAATCCCTTTGGATCGGGTATCGGTCTCCATGACTATCAATGGTCCGGCCGCCGTGATATTCGCCATGTATCTCACTCTGGCTGAACAGCAAGGCATCCCGCTGAATCGGCTCAATGGCACCCTTCAAAACGATATTCTCAAAGAATATATCGCACAAAAAGAATGGTTGTTCCCCCCTGCACCCCACATGCGGTTGATTACGGACACCATCGGCTACTGCAGTGTACACGTGCCGAAATGGCATCCCATCAGCATTAGCGGATATCATATCCGGGAAGCAGGATCCACCGCCGTGCAGGAACTGGCCTTTACCCTGTATGACGGGCTGACCTATGTCGAAGCCGCCGTTCAGGCGGGATTGCCGATTGACGCCTTTGCCCCGCAACTGTCCTTTTTCTTTAATTCGCATAACGAATTTTTTGAGGAAATTGCCAAGTTTCGAGCGGCACGACGCGTGTGGGCGCAGGAAATGAAAGACCGATACCACCCCAACAATCCACGCTCGCTCCAGCTCCGCTGCCATGCCCAGACAGCAGGGTGTTCCCTCATGGCGCAACAACCCATGAACAATGTGGTGCGGACCACCCTTCAGGCTCTGGCAGCCGTGCTCGGCGGCACGCAATCACTGCATACCAATTCCATGGATGAGACGCTGTCTCTGCCCACTCAGGAGGCGGTGACGCTGGCGTTACGCACCCAACAGATCATTGCTCATGAAAGCGGGGTCACTAACACGGTTGATCCTTTGGCCGGTTCCTACTTTATTGAACACCTCACCAACCGTATGGAAGAAGGTGCCCGCGAATACTTTCGCAGGCTGGATGACATGGGAGGCATGTTGGCCGCCATCGAACGAGGTTTCCCACAACGAGAGATTCTGGAAGCGTCCCAGCACTACCAGGAGGGAATCGACAGGAAAGAACGCATCATCGTCGGGGTCAATGAGTACGTTGAGTCGGAGCAGTACACCATACCCACCCTGCGAATCGGGAAGGAAGTCGAACAGTATCAGAGGGAACGCTTACGCTCATTTCGCGCCAACCGGGATCCCAAGAAAGTGGCTGAAGCGCTTCATGAAATTCAATGGTTCGCACAATCCGGTGAGAATCTGTTGCCACACCTGATGCACGCCGTCAAAGCCAGGGCCACATTGGGAGAAATGTGTTCAGCCTTAAAGGAAGTCTTCGGCACCTATCGTGAACCGGTGGTCTTATGAACTGTTGTCGTAACCTGAGGACCACAAGGCATGTTGGCCTTCAGGAGTTAATTCGCAAGGAGGTCACAGAGCAAACCGGCAGACGGATTTCACCAATGTTCCTGTAGCGGAAAAACCCTTTCCTCAAAACAGAAGGGACCAATCCTGTGAAACTTGGACAATTTAACATTTATCCTGTGACAGACGGCCGGTTCCGGCTTGACGGCGGAGCGATGTTCGGGGTGGTCCCCAGAGTGCTCTGGGAGAAATGTTGTCCGGCCGACGATCACCACCGCATCCCGCTCAGCTTGACCTGTCTGCTGATCCAGGCACATGGGAAGAACATCCTCGTCGATACGGGACTTGGCTCAAAACATGACAAAAAATTTCACCGAATGTTTGCCGTGGATCAATCCTCCTCGCTTCATGATGCCTTACACCATTACCGCCTTGCCCCGAAGGATATCGATATGGTGATCAATACCCATCTTCATTTCGATCATGCCGGAGGCAACACGCGGTGTAATGAAAAAGGACAGACGATCCCGACGTTTCCGATGGCCCGCTATCTGGTGCAACGCGGAGAATTTGAGGATGCCATCAAGGCGAATGAACGGACCAAGGCTAGTTACCGTCAGGAAAATTTCATTCCTATTCTGGAACATCACCAGTGTGAGTTTGTCACAGGCACGACCGAGTGGCTGCCCGGTGTCTCGATGGTGGTCACCCCAGGCCATACCAAATACCACCAAAGCGTCAAGATTGAATCCGAAGGACACACGGCCTTCTTTTTAGGTGATTGTATTCCAACGGTCTCTCACCTGCCCCTCCCCTACATTATGGGCTACGACCTCTTTCCGCTACAGACGCTGGAAACCAAACGATGGATTCTTGATCAAGCCTACGAAGAAGGATGGCTCCTGATTTTCGAACATGACCCCCGGATTGAGATGGGGTACGTCCACAAAGACCCGGAAGGCAAATATTTCTTGAAACCTGCAGAGGAAGCGAGAACAGCATGACCACAGCGACGACGCCCATTCGAGTCCTGATCGGAAAGGTTGGTTTGGATGGCCATGACCGCGGCGTGAAACTGGTAGCCCGGGCCCTGCGAGACTCTGGTGTAGAAGTTATTTATACCGGGTTACATCAAACCCCCGAGCAGGTCGTCAATATCGCCATCCAAGAAGACGTGAACGCGATAGGCCTCAGCATTCATTCCGGTGCCCATACCTCTCTGTTTCCACGGGTCCTGGAATTACTGAAAACGCATCATGCCGAGGATATCGTCGTCTTCGGTGGAGGCATTATCCCTTCTGATGATGTCGGCCCTCTGATGGAAACCGGTGTGCGGGCCCTGTTCCCTCCCGGCACCTCGATGTCACGCATTGTGGAATTCGTGAAAGGACTGCCCCAATGAGACCGGTCTATATGATCAGTGGCGGGATCACCAAATTCGCCAAAGCCCATCCGAATAAAGATTTTCGTCTGATGGTCAAAGAAGCGTATGACGCCGCCCTCCAGGACGTGCCCGACTTATCGAAAGACATGATTGACGGAGGGGTCGGCTCCTATTTTTCAGATCATTTCACCCGACAGCTCAAAGCCGCCAGCATGGCACACGATTACCTGGGACTGTGCCCTAAACCCTCAAAACGGGTCGAAGGGGGTGGCGCCACGGGAGGCCTGTGCTTTCAATCGGCCTGGGAAGCGATCACCTCTGGACGAATGCATTGCTGTGTGGCGTATGGATTTGAAACCATGTCCCGGGTCAACACCTGGAAGGGCAACGAATTCATTGCGTTGGCTTCCGATACGAATTTCGACTTTCCGGTCGGCGGGTTTTACAGCGGGTACTATGCCATGATGGTCAATCGCCATATGCATGAATTCGGCACCACGGTTGAACAGATGGCCATGGTCTCCGTCAAAAATCATCTGAATGCCCTGTACAATCCCTATGCACAAAAGGCGAAACGTCTCACCGTCAAACAGGTTCGGGAATCACCGATGGTGGCCACCCCATTGACCATGGAAGATATCTGCACCATGTCCGATGGAGCAGCCGTCTGCATTCTGGCTGACGAAACCATTGCGGAACAGGTCTGTGACCGGCCGGTGCACATCACCGGCATAGGATCAGGGTCAGATGCCATGCGCATGGCTGACCGGCCGCATGGAAAAGTTCCGCTGCTTCCGCACGAGCAGGAATCCGATTATGCCCGGCTCAAATACCCTGGGGTGCATTCCTTTCGCGGTGGTCGCATGGCAGCAAAGCTGGCCTACGAAATGGCCGGCATCCGGAATCCACTGGAAGAATTAAGTTTTGTCGAACTTCACGATGCGTATACCTCCTCTGAAATTCAAACCTATGAAGACCTGGGGTTGTGTAAATATGGGGAAGGCGGCGGTTTTATTGAAAAGGGTATCCCGTTCATGCCGGGGATTGAGTATGGCTTGCCGTTACCGGATCAAGGGCGATTCCCCGTGAATCCATCCGGAGGACTGTTAGCCTGCGGCCATCCGGTTGGAGCCACAGGTCTAATGCAAGCCGTCTTTGCGTTTTGGCAACTACAAGGCACAATCGAGAAGCATTTAGGCAGTCCGGTATTACAACTTCGCAATCCTCGACGTGGACTCATCCATAGTCATGCGGGCACCGGGACCTATATCACCGTGTCGATCTTGGAGAGGACATAACCATATCATGAAACACACCCAAACAACCGGCAAAACCGTGAAGAAACGCCAGAAGACCAATCTGCCGGAAGGCGCCCCCTTGATCATCCAGGACCACTACGAAATCGACTACCGGCATAGTTATGCCCAGGATTCCCCCTTCTTTGTGGGTTTGAGTCAGGGCCGCTTGCTGGGATCGCGATGCACGGGGTGCCGGTATATGTATGCGACACCGCGGGCACATTGCATGGAATGCGGGGCGCCCACGACGTGGGAAGAACTTCCGCCAACCGGACGCGTACATACCTTCACGGTCTGCTATTACGGCGGGGAGAGTTTTCTGAAAGAAACTCCCTTTCTGTTGGTGCTGGTGGAATTTGATCAGGTGAATACACTCTTTCTCTCCCGGCTCAAAGGCATCCCATTGGAAGAGGTTCACATTGGACTCCCGATTCGTCCACAATTCTCCGACACTCCCACTTATAAGGTGACCGATGTCTGGTTCGAACCCATTGACCATTCCTGAATGTTCCACGATTCCTTCATTACTCAAGGAAGTCCGAACGGGAAACATGAGGGCCATTTCCCGTGCCATTACGTTACTGGAAACGAATGGGCCGGAAAGAACAGGAGTCCTGGAGGGGCTCAGGCCTTTCTCGGGCCATGCACAAATCATCGGGATCACCGGTTATCCCGGCGCGGGAAAAAGTACCGTGATAGACCAATTGATTACGGCGTACCGCTCACAAGGGAAAAAGGTCGGCGTGCTGGCCGTAGATATCAGCAGCTCATTAACCGGCGGCGCTATTCTGGGAGATCGCATTCGCATGCAGCACCATTCGCTGGATGATCGTGTCTACATCCGGAGCATGGGCACGAGAGGACACCGGGGTGGCCTTGCCCTGGCGACACAGGACGCCATTCACGCGCTCGACGCCGCCGGGTTTGATGTCGTGCTGATTGAAACCATTGGGATGGGGCAGGAAGAAGGAGAAATTGCCCAGATAGCTCAAACGGTGATAGACGTCGTCGCACCCGGTCTTGGCGATGACGTGCAGGCCATGAAAGCTGGAATCCTGGAAGTGGCCCATATCGTCGTCGTGAATAAAGCCGATCACGCCGGCGCCCACGAAACCCTTCAGTCGTTGCGAGAATGGGTGCCACAGGTATTGCTGGTGACCGCCACGACCGGAGAAGGCATTCCATCGTTGGTAGAGGCCATCACCCGCCACCAACAGTCCCTTGAAATTGAGGCACCCGTTTCCGGTTAAATGTGCTGCCGGGTGACCGATTGGGTCTGCCCTGAGTTTTATCGAAGGGTTCCCACTTTAGAAAAAGGGCTCTTGAGGAAATTGTGTGGATTGTTCGAACTAGACAGATCTGCGAAGAGAATCCCCTCCTTTGTAAGGAGGGGGCAGGAGGAGGTAGAGGCATCACATTGCCACTGTAACCAAAATTTTCCTATGGCCATCAAGATGCGTACGGATCCAAGACTCTACCCCACCTCAATCCTCCCCTTACAAAGGGGAGGAATGTGCCGGGGCCTCATCTCCGAGGCACATGGACTTCAACAATATCCGATGGGGATGCCCACGCATAACCCGGAAGAACCTAAAAAAGGGGGTGAGGGGGATTTTCTGATTCTCTTTTTCTTCTGAATACCCCACAGTCTGGCTGAGGGATCTTTATTGAAAACCACGACTCATGCAACCTGCACCACTTCAACAACATTCGTTCTCACATTTTGAGATGTCCGAGGAGCGCGGCTTTTTGCCGGTCCCCGACCCTCTTTCTTCTTGTTCTCTCTGCCCTGAGCTGGAATGGCTCGGGCAGCAACTGCCCAAGTTGCTGGCGGCTCGCCAACTCCGGAACACCATCCACTCGATACAGGAACTCATTCCCCGCAAGAAGGACGACTGGACCGTCGCCACCAACCGATACGCCAACCGCATTCTTTCTTTCGCTGCGCATGGCTACATTTGGGAAAATCCGAAACACCCCCTCGACCGTCTCCCAGCCAACCTGGCCGTACCCTGGTGTGAAGTGTCGTCCCGGTTAGGCCGGCCTCCGGTTCTTTCCTATGCCTCCTACGCCTTGGACAACTGGCGTCGTCTCGATCCTAAACGCCCCATCGAACTCGATAATGTCGTATTGCTGCAAAACTTTCTTGGAGGATTGGATGAAGAGTGGTTCGTGGCCGTCCACGTGGACATTGAAGCGAAAGCGGGTCCGGCCATGGCCGCCATTCTTCGCGCGCAGGAAGCCGCGGGACGGGATCATGCCGATGATGTGACCAAAGCACTCCTGACTTTGGCTTCGACGATGGAAGGCATGTGCCTCACGCTGGATCGCATGCCCGAGCGGTGTGATCCCTATATGTATTATCACCGCGTGAGACCGTTTATTCACGGCTGGAAAAATAATCCGGCTCTACCCAAAGGCATTGTGTATGAGGGTGTTGAAGAGTACCGGGAGGAACCTCAATCTTTCCGGGGAGAAACCGGAGCCCAAAGCACGATTATACCCACGCTGGATGCCGCACTGGGCATTACCCACGCGGAAGATCCCTTAACCGTGTATCTCGCCGAGATGCGCCATTACATGCCGCCAGCCCACCGCGCCTTTCTCGAAAGGTTGGAACATCAACAGGACCATGCCGGCCGTCCCTTGCTGTCCGGATATAGTATGGACCACAAATCCAACAAGCCCGACTTATGGCAGGCCTATCACGAATGCGTACAACTTTTAGCACGCTTTCGGGCCACACATCTGGACTATGCCGCGACCTATATTCATCAGCAAAGCGAGAAACAGTCCACTAATCCCACCTCCGTAGGCACCGGCGGCACGCCGTTCATGGAATATCTGAAGAAACACCTGGAGGAGACCAAGTCAATCGGGCAATGATGCAGCGTGTAAATTCCTACTCGAGCCAGCCACTCATCCAGTTCCCTCCATCTTACGTCGAGCAGCCTCGACGCGCATTCAACCCCGTCAGCACCCTGACCACAACTGGCGGTCGACTGAACGATTAAGGCTGAGTAGGCAAGGTCGAAAGTTTGCGACCAGGCCCGATTATCTGTCTCAGGCGGCATGTTTGAAGTATTACAGCCTATTTCCCACGCTCAATATCTAATTGAAGCTGTACTGCCAAATCGATCCTCCGCTCTGCGTGGAATGCTAAGACCTCAACTTCAACTAGACTCTGGTCCAGTTGGAGGTATAGTGAGAGAGCAGCTTCCAACGTAGCGCTCCCTTCAAGGAGCTGAACCTTGTCGGAAATCAAATCAAGAGTTGCGGCGGTTACCTCTGGAATGAACGAGTCATACGCTGCTTTCATCTTTTCGATGTATTTCTGCTCTGCCGCTTGATATTCGTCCCAACTTGGAACGGCGCCAGACACTTGCCCTGTAATGCGATAATTGAGTTGCTTTAACTCGAGGGAAAGATCATCCTCAATTCCTTTCAATTCAAACGCAGATTTTTTAAAAATTTCATCTAGGTCAGATGCAGTTTTACAGTAAAGCGTTTCCGTCTTCATCCGTTCCAATTTTGCCAAGCGACCTTTTATGTCAGCCACAAACGAGCTGCGAATGTCGGATGGAAATGCTGCAACCTTTTCTCCCAATTTTTGCGCTGCTTCCTTGGCTGCTTTCTCATAATCAATGAAATTCTCTACTTGACAGAACGGCGTCAAAGAACTTGATTGTTCCTCGCTAAGGCCCCAAATGCTTACGCTGGAATTGCCAGCCGTGCGCTCAAATAATCGCAACGTAGCGTGAAATGAAATTCGGGCGATCGACGAAATTACGTTTGGGTTATGACTGTCTCGATGATATGCGGCATTTCGGTAGAAATTCAGTATCTTAAAGATCGTAGCATCGGCATCAGAAATCAATTCGGCCGTGTTTCTACAGAAATCCACCTTTTCGTCAAAATAACGAAGAACCTTTTTTCGAAATTGTGCCGTGTAATTAGGGACCGATACCCGAGACAAAGAAACGTCCGAATCAAATTTTTCGATTACCTCGGAAAACATCAATCTTTCGGCTAAGCTATGCAGTAAAATAATCGCCATTCGAGACTTTTCGTGCTGGCTAGACAGCATTAGGCCACAGGCTACTTCAAGAAGCTGAAGTGCCCCTAAGAAACGGTCGAATTCGTCGCGTTCCAGTAATTTATTGCGCTTCATAACAGAATCCATGGCTAATTAGCCTGCCGAAGTCCCGTCAATTCGAACTGCGCGTTCGGCCACCGCAGGTGGCTTGGACCCGCGGCCAGATGGGGACTCCATTCAGCCAACCACTCTTTAACCTCCCCCTCCTCCACGTCGAGTAACCCCTGTCCCCTTAAACCCACTCAGCACAGAATCTGTCGTCAAAGTTCGACTGAACATAGAGGTCCAACGGTCCAAGGGGCCGTCTCAAGCCTGATGTCAGACCAATTTCCCTCCGAACTTAAACCAATGCAACTTCAGTCCGCCAGGAACCGCCAGCGCTAGTCCATATTGATACTGAAACTTCCGTGCGTCTGTAGGCGCTTTCGTATACTCGCACGCCCTTATTCGATCGTTGGTTTTCGGGTTCGACCCAGGTCCCTGTCTGTTGTACTCACAGTCCACATTCCCCTCGTTAGCTCATGTTCTAAGAAAACTGCCAAGCAGTGAGCTAATGTCCATTTGACTGCATCACGATAAAGAAGATCGGAATCCCGAGCATATAGAAAGTCAATTGCTCGCATCACACTTTTCTTTATTGCTGGGAAATCCAAATTTGTGTCCCTTTGTAAATTAACACTCAGCTTTAGCGTGGCGCGGGGCACCGTCCGCTGTATGCTGTTGTTAGCCTGTGCCTGCAATGGTTAACTTGCCCGTGGGGCAGACTCCATGCATGTAGCAGTCGACGCAATGTGGATTAGTCGGACGGCACCATTTCCGGCCAATCTCCCATACCGGGAAGTCAAGAAGACCGGGAAAGGCCGGATGAAGTGCTCTAGCACAATATATTATTTCCTCTAGTCCGGCGTTTTCGCCGACCAATCCGAGGCGAGTGAATACGCGCCGAACATGGACGTCCGCAGATACATCGACGGGATAATGGTCAGCAAGCGGAATTTTGAAGTCTCGCGCGAGAATGTTCGCGGCCATCGTGGCAATCTTCGGCCCAATGCCACGGAACCGCAAAAACCGAAGTACTACTTCGGCACTTGATGGTTTGTCATGCCAAATGCGGGCGGCGTCACCCGCATAGGCGCATGCGATACGCTCGATGGCAGCGTGGAAGCTGTAGCTCATTTCCCCAGGGAAACGGTGGAGAGGCTCCGGCTTCGAAAGGAGTTCTCGAACTTGGTCGAGGGAAAGCGGGTACAGGACAGACAACGAAAACCCACCGAGCTTCACAGAGATAAGATGCAGGATCAGCCAAGCCCGTTCCGCCTTGATTTGGCGACCCATGATGCATGCCAGGACGAACGCGTGGGGATAATTCGCTAGGTCATTGAGGAGCGCATCGGCATCATGGTCTTTCGTAAAGGCAACGTGGCCGGCCTTGGCTTGGAAGAGCGCTTCGCCATGCTGCCTCAGTACATCTGCGATCTCGCTGTTCACCGTTCACGACCGTCCATTTGTTTCATGCAGGCTAATAATTTTAGACTGATCCACATAAGAGCCCGTTCTGCCAATTTCTATCCGTATAACACGCTCATCGATGTTCCCAAACCCCCAGAACATATGGATGTTCCCCTATTTGATTTTTCCAGCCTTGAGTCCTGCCGGCTTGATCCACTTTGGCAGTACACATTCGTGAAGCGATCACGGCGATTTTCTTGTGTGGTATTGGCTCATTCAGTGCTTGTATTTTTTATTCATTCAGGAATTCAAAGAAGTTATTCTCAAAGTAGAGAATTTTTGAACAAGGCAGGGAAAATGTCAAGAAACTTTCGAAGAATATTCTGGCGAATGGTTGAGGAAGGGTGGGATCATTCAGAATTTATGGTTCTGGGCTTACCGTTTTTCGATGTGTATCGGAAAGCCATCTTGGGGGAAGACAGGAAAAAAGCTCTAGCCGGTGAACGCGTTGCACATGTGTATCCAACTCTCGTGTTCACGTGATGTTCTGTGTTGCCGGGTTTCGCCCCTGCAGGCGAGGCCCTTTTGTTTCGGCAAAAGGCCCCAAAACCATTGACGCCCCGTTCGGCCTCAGCGGATTGGGCGGATGCAGGGAAGAGGACGGGCCAACTCGCCAAGCTCAGACAAGGCCCGCCAAGAAAAAGAGCATCCTCCCATAGGGCCGAACGGCAGTCGTCGGACAATGGGGAAATAGAGACGACAGGGAATTCCATATGACAAGGTAACCGCAACGCAGAGGGAATCTTGACTATGTATGTTCGGATGGCTTTGATATCACGGAGTGCTTGAGGCAACCAAATAATTTGTGTCACCACCCGAGCCGACGCTTGACCCCATCATGCGGAATGTCTTTTCCCGCATCAAGTTCAGCCAGGCCTGCATCAATCTTGGCGAGAAATACAAGTCGCTCGATGGCGTCGTCATAGGTCGCATCAGAGGGCTAATTCTGGAAGGACTTCGGAATGCGGTCTCCTATGGTTTCAGATGACATGTTCAGATTATACCTTTCCTCTATCCGCACGCCTAACGAAGTCCGCAATTTCGTGACTATCATGAAACTTCCCGGTGCTGGCTTTTTTGCTACAGGGATATTCGACTTGCCCATTTTCTGGGATTTATGCACAATTTCTTGACATAGAATATTTGGACAGAAGAAAGGAGGTTGCATGGTTTCAGGTTAGACCATTGCAGGACACCGGCGGGTTCACACCAAGGAGGTCGCCATGCCAATATTAACGCGATTACAGGACTATCTCGATGAACGCAAGGTTGCCTATCAGCTAATACGGCATCAAGAAGCGTATACCGCTTCGGAAATCGCTCATACACTCCATATTTCCGGAAAGCTGTTAGCGAAGGTCGTGATTATCAAAGCGGACGATCGTTTTGTGATGGCGGTCTTACCCTCCAATCACAAAGTGGATTTCGAACGTCTCTCTGATGTGCTGGGAGGGGAACACGTGCGTCTGGCCACCGAAGGGGAATTCCAGGAATTGTTTCCTGACTGTGGTGTGGGAGCCATGCCACCATTTGGGAATCTCTATGGCCTGGAGGTGTTTGTTGACGAATCGCTCACGGAGGATGAGGAGATCGTCTTTCAAGCTGGAACCCATCTCAGGGTGATAAAGCTCCGGTATCAGGATTTTGCCGACTTGGTCCATCCCAAAGTGACCAATTTCCATCTGGCAGCGGGAATCCCGGGGAATTGAAACACACGACCTGGCCAGTGGAACATTCCTTTGAGATTTGGTGCAGGAAATTATGTGCCGATTTCTAGGCTCCACGCAGAGGTTCTATGCATGTTGTTTCAATGCCTATTCAGTTCGCCACACTATTCAATTTAAGGCTGAATGGAAAACCTTTGTTAGGGGGCCTAGGGGATACGAGATCATGGGATGATAAGCCAGTCATGATCCACGTGAGTGAGGGGAGGACGAGCCATGGATATTACCTCAACCATCGTCAGGCGTGTGGTCACAATCAATGAGAATCGATCGATATTCGAGGCGGCCAAGCTCATGACCGAGGAGTTTATTGGGGCGCTCGTTGTGACCAATTCTACAGGAATCCGGGGACTGTTGACCGAACGCGACATGATTAAAAATGTCGTAGGGAAAGGAAAAGATCCCGAGAAGGTCAAAATTAAAGATACGATCACCCTCAAGCCTTTAAAGGTCAGTCCATCTGTCGACGCCAACCACTGCTTGAATCTGATGAAGGAACACCATTGCCGACATCTTTTGGTCTACGATGGCGAAGAATTTGTGGGGATCGTCTCAGTACGGGATCTGGTCGTGCTGTTGCTTGAGGAGAAGGAAGAACTGATTCGGCAACTTGAGAAGTATATCACCTCATAGGTCCCTCTCCCTGTCTTCGCTCATGACTCCTGTCAATTCCTGAAAAAGAAGAATCGGTTAACAGAAATTTCCAGGGGACGGGGAGACAATCCGTCCCGTCCCCTGGCCACCAAGGGCGGGGATGAGGCTCCACCTGCGGAGTGGCGATGTTGAGTCGAACCGGAGGTAGTAATGGCTCAACCCAACATCACTTTCCCCGCGAGCGGGACCCTCACCCACAAGGAATTCTTCTTCGCACATACGGCTGCTCCCATGATTCCTCCCGGAGGTGGAACGGGAGTATCCAACCTCCTCCTTCCTGTTCTCCCCTCTAAATTATTGGGAAAGGAGTCCCCGGACTGCTTGGAGCTACCCCCGGGGAAAAGCCTCCGGTTATGACCCTCGGCGATTATCATCATCATAGGGTTTCGTTTATTTCCAACATCATGGCGTTTTCTTCCTTCAACACCGTCAATTTGCCTCGATTCCATCTGCCCCGTCTGAAGCACATTAAGGGACTGTTGAATATTGTAAAATTTTTGCCGTGTCATTCGCTTCTGAGTCACGGAGGCTCAACAGAGAAAAATAGTGGAGTGTTCAAAAAGGCCGGTCCAGCAAGGCCGCAGCCGCTTGGACGAGCGGAGCGTACGGAGGAGTACGTGAGCACGGCCTAGGGGCGAGAACGCCGCTGGCGGCATTTTTCAACACTCCCATTAAACCATTTTTCCATGGCCCCATTGCCGGTTTTCACAAGGCGTCAAGGCTACTCCATTCCTTCATACACCCGTGTCAGGTGTTGATTCGGTTTTGTTAGCGTCCATCACCCCTAACGAATTTTCACCGGCGTCCTGGGCATCAATTCCATGGTCAGCTCCAGAATGCGATCCATGTTCACCGTCCTTTCCACCGATGCCCTGGGAAAGGTGAGGCTCCAGATCAGAACGCCCGGAAGCAGGACCAGGAAAGCGATACCATAGGCAATGAAAGCCCTTTCGCTCCAAAGCCCAGAAAAGGAAACCTGAACCCCGGCAGCCGATGGTGTTGCTCCAAGGGATGGCCTGATGCCCTGCTCCGATTGGGACAGTTGCGCCAATCGCATCCCCGGGGTTTCCGATCGTATGGCAGCGACGGTCAAGGCCTGCAACTGGGTTTGGAGGGCAGAGTGTTTCGTCCCGTATACGTGCTCCATTGAAGCTTTCTGGACAATCGCCTGGCCCATCCGTTCCTGAAGAAGGGCATGCAGGCGTTGCCGGGATTGACTTTCCTGAGTGATCCATCGCCCCATTAAAGCCTGGCTTTCTCCATTGAACCGTTCTTGGCCCAACACGCCGTATTTCGCCGCAGTCTTGATGATTCGATCATTGACAGGCGCGTTGAGGGTATTGGCCGTCAACAGACCAGACCGGACACCCTGGCCCGTTAAGGTGACAATGGATTTCCCCATGAGATATTGAAGTCGACCTTCACGCTCCGCTTGTGCCTGGACCAGGCGGGATTGCACGATTTCGGGTATGGGGGCTTTGTTGTTAAACGCGTGGAGATTCCTGGAAGCGTGAGTCAGAGATGCCGTGACATGATCAATAGAGTTGTCATAGGCATAGTCCAACTTCGCCACTTCCACAATCCCTTCACCCATGCTGGTTTGGAGGGATTGCATGACACTCGTTGCCGTTATGGGATTATTCGCATTGGATGGGGGAGGGACTTCCCATGACCCATAGCTGGCCACGACAAGAAACAACCCTCCCACAATCGTGGCGAACATGCCTACTGCGACTATCACATCTAAGGGATCCACCCTGGGTTTCATAAGCGCCACCTTTTCCTCTCCATCGGAAGGGAAATTTCACATTCCCCTCTCCGACTATGAATTGAGATGAACCGCCCCAAAGACTGGGAGTTAATTTTACTATCCGGATGTACCATGACGTTGCGGAGCACCCTCTCGCCCCAGCTTTCCAAACGTGACGGAACTTCCGCCATAGCATTGACAGCATCGACATCTTGATACGCTGATGCCTCTCTGGGAACCGGAGACACATCCAAGGTTGACTGCCCGAGATCATTGGCTCCCGGCGAACCAAATTCGGGAACAACAGACGCTCCCGTTTGATAGTCTGGGTAATCTGGTAACAGAGAAGGAATGGCAAGAGATGAAGGGTTGCCAAGAATTCCTCCTACGACGAGAATGACTATGATGGCCATACAGGTCATAGAATTTTCCTTCTTTTCCAAGGTCCTGTTCCCCTTATTCTTCTGAATCTTCTGATGAGTCATGGTGATTGCACTCTTCTTATTAATCCAGCACATTCGCGCCCAACCCTGCGGATCGCAACATATTCCTGACCGGCGTTGAAAGATTCAAAAAATACATTTTGTCGGACATGAGATGTTGGAGAATACCGGTCAGCGCATGGTTGGTGGTTCTCAGAGACGCGCAATCAAAAATTACGGGATGATCAAGACGTTGCATAATCAGGGCGAATTCCTCTTCCCATAACTCTGCGTTTTGTGTGGTAAGCGCACCCTCAATCTTAAACAACGTGAGTTGTTCGTTTTCGAAGACCTTGCGCAACCGAAAAAGTGGAATCAATGTTTCCGTCCAACTTTGCATCGATAGCGTGAACTCCCTCAATTAAAATCATTGACGAACTCTACCCTTTAAGAGTTATGAGAAGAAGCAAAAGTTGAACCGGCCCTATTGGCAGACAGAGACGAGCAAAACATTACGATTTTTCAGGATTTTTCGAAGGAGAGGATGTGGAAAAATGGAAGGGATGTGTTGACGGATTGGTGATATTTCACCAAAGTGCTGAAATATCATCACGATTCTTTCTCATGGAATGAGCGAGAGGAGGAAGGGACGATCCCGAATTTTCTCATTCGAGAAAGCAGCGTGCTCCGGTTGAGTCCCAAGAGAGCGGCTGCTCCATGAGGTCCACTCACCAGCCCTCCTGTCTTTTCCAGAGCTCTGAGGATATGAAGCCGTTCGTTTTCCTGGAGAGTCTGGATCTTCTCTTCCATGGGATGCATACCCGGAAACTGAGGAAAGCTGAGGTGGTGAGCAAGCAGCACACCTTTCTCGCAAAGAATGACCGCTCGTTCGAGAATATTGGCGAGTTCCCTGACATTTCCGGGCCATTCATAATGAACCAACCGATCCAGGACGGCCGGGTTAATTTCTTCGATTCGCTTTTCCAGTTGCTTGCTAAAACGTTCAACGTAATATTGGGTCAACAGGGGAATATCGTCTTTAAGATTCCGCAGTGGCGGCATCGCAATAGGAAACGTGTTGAGACGGAAGAACAAGTCAGCCCGAAACGCACCGAGGCCCACCGCTTCTTCGAGATTCCGATTCGTAGCCGCGATGATGCGCACGTCGACATGATGGGTTTGGGTTCCCCCGACCCGTTCAAATTCATGTTCTTGAAGGACCCGAAGCAATTTACTTTGCGTTTCCAATGGGAGTTCGCCAACTTCGTCTAAGAAAATCGTACCCCCGTGCGACAATTCGAAACGGCCCTTCATTTTGTCTGTGGCGCCGGTAAACGCGCCTTTTTCATGGCCGAAGAGTTCACTTTCTACCAGGCCGCTTGGCAGTCCGGCGCAATTGACCTTCATCCAGATATGGTCTTTCCGGAGACTCAACCGATGGATGGCTCGAGCGGCTAATTCCTTACCCGTCCCTGTTTCTCCGGTGATGAGCACGGTGGCATCTGTTTGAGCCACCTTGCGGATTTGCTCGAATACATGCTGCAAGGGCGAGGAGACTCCGATGATGTCTTCAAACGATGGAGTGTGCGCGAGCGGTCCCTTAAAAAGTGGAGAGACCGGATGAGGGCGGGAGGATTCCATGCGATGACGCAGGCTCAAATCCCGCATAACGAGAGTATAACTATTGTGTCCGGAGATATTCGCCCGAGAGAGAGTTGCCTCGACCGGAAACTCTTCACCTGTGGCCCGTTGGGCCATGAATCCTTCTTGTTCCCAAATATAGCTTTCCACCTGAGAAGTGGAATGATGAGCCTCAAGATGTTGATGTAGGATTTTCCACGATCGTGGAGTCAGGAATCGCTGCAAGGGCTCCCCTTTTACCTCCAAAGCCGATATGTGAAATGTGGTCGCGGCTGCGCGGTTCATAAACGTGATGCAGCGTTCTTGATCGATGGTTATGATTGCATCCATAGCTGAATCGAGGACTTGAATATGGCGTTGTTCGCTTTCACGGAGGATCTGTTCGGATTGTTTGCGCTCAAGGACTTCCGACTCCAAATTTCTGTTGCCTGCCCTGATCTGCTTTATCAGCATTACTCCCAATAACCCCACAATCACACCGAGCAGAATTTGCCATTGAACCAGCCTGGAAATTCTTGCGCTTGCCCAGGCGTCGTACAGGGTCACCAGTGTGTCCGCCTTGGCGACAATATCGTTAGAGAGTTGGAGCAATTCCAAGGCTGAAGCGTTTTCCCCAGATCCGTCCTGCGTCCCTTTCAAAAAGCCGTCAGATTTGGCGATAAATTGGACAAGAAGTTCCTGCTGCCCTTGGATGGCGAGTCGGATCGCTTCGGTCGGAGCAGGAGGAACTGTTACCTCATGATCATTGGCCCAACTAACCGTGACCTTTCTTCCAAAATGCAGAGCTTCCAATGTTTCCACCAGTTCTGTTCTTGTAGGGGTAGAATTGGCATTCCTATACTGCCGGGCCAGCAGAACCTCTTTCATATGCCGTTCTTGCAGCATTCGCTGCCGACCCGCCAGATCTATTATCAGGGCATCAACTTCCTGATCCTGGATTCCTGAAATCGTAAACGTGACCATCCCGAAAAGGCCGGCAAGAAACAAGGCAAGAAGAACATGCAACCGGCAGTGTATTGAGGAATTAAAGAACGTGCGGGACAGTGGAAAGGACACCATGTGCTCTTCCTAAGCAAAGGTGCATGTCTACCCTTAGGTCAACATTTATGAGATAGGAAAGAAAATTCTAACAGGATCGTGAAAAAGTCCGCCAGCGGTATATCCCCGCCCGATCCCTCTAAACGCACACTTCTGCCCGGGATTCGCACGTCACGCGGCATTTCTGGGCTGGCCATTTTGGATATGTTTGTTCCCTTTTCATAGGCAGAGAAGATTGATTGTGAGACTGACCGTTCCCAAATTTTGGATTTTTGGCGCCCGCCCCAATGCCCCCTCAATGAATATCCGGACCCATTTCGAAGAAACACAATCCGTCATTGATCATTCCACCTATCCCGAATCGGTCAGCATCGTGAAAACCTCATCCTCCTGATTGGTTTTTTCATTTGGTCCTTTCTCCTTTAAAGTTCCCGCTGGCCCCTTCGGGATATAGTCGAAAAGGTCCCGGTAAATGATGCCATGATTCAGCATCGGATATTGACCGAGGAATGCCCGTTTTCCGACGTTTGCCGTGACATGATCGTCATTGTGGATGATTTCCGGAATCATCCGGTCAATCCGCTCACGCGCCGCATGAAACACCTCATTGGCCAGGTCCCATACACGGGGATCCCCTTCCCGGCTATATTGCCGCTCAGCCCATAACGCCGTGGCCGCAATGATCAACATATCTTCCCCCACCGACTCAATCCTATTTTGCCTGCCCTGATCATCATGAATCCCTTCCTGGTGAATGGCCAGAATGTAGAAAATGGCTCTGGCCAGACGGCGACTTGCCCGTTCGACATACGTGAGGTGCTTGCGGACTTTGGGATGATCTGTCTCTGAACGGGAAGGAAGTGGATTCCGTTTCCACAGGTCAAGGTATCGGGGAAGATACCATTGCGCGACCTTCACCCCTTCCCGGATGCGTTCCAGGGCTTTGCCTTTTGCGTCCAGATAATTCCTGGCTTGTTCCAAATGCGGGTTCAGGGCTTCACGGGCCACAAAGGGTCGCAGAATATCCGTGGCTCCCTCCCCGATACGGTACATTTCGATATCCCGAACCAATTGTTCAACCCCGAAGGCCGGCTCTCCCCGAACCCGCTTGGAATCGGCCTTTTCGTATCCCATTCCTCCAAAGATTGTTTGCGCACCTTTAAGAAAATTGATCGCCTTTTCCGAACACGCGATTTTGGCAATGGCGGCTTCAATACGAATGTCATACGCATATTGATCGGCCATACGCCACACCAGCCAGGACAGGGCCTCCATGGCAAAAAGATCCGCAGCCATCTGTCCTACGCGCCTCATTTGGGTTTTCCGCCGGCTTAGCGGCTGCTGAAAGGTCACGCGTGAATTTGCCCGATCCAATGTGGGTTGCCAGGCTTGCTTGGCCATCCCCAGACACACAGCCGGAATACTGATGGCCCGCCCGACGTTCAGAATAGTCAACGCATATTTCAAGCCTTTCCCGATTTCTCCAATGAGGTTTTCCACTGGAATTTGCACGTCGGTGAATGTCATATGGGCGTTTTCAATGCCCCGACATCCTTCAAATTGACATCGTTGCTGAATCTTCACGCCGGGGCTGGCCATGTCCAGGATGAACGCCGTGTGGACAGAAGCTTCTGCCCCCTTTCCTTCGGGCACAGGGACCCATTTGGTTTTCCCGTCCAGGAATATTTGTTTTGCCGGCACGCGGGCCACCAGTGTTATCAGGCTGGCGAGGGAGCCATTCGTGCACCAGAGTTTTTCGCCGTTGACCACAAAATGTGTGCCCAATGCATTTAGGACGGCTTTTGTTTGAATATTGGCCGCATCCGATCCGGTGTCCGGTTCCGTGAGCGCAAAAGCCGAGATTTCCTTTCTCGCGACCCGCGGGAGAAAGGCCTTTTTCTGATCCTCGTTTCCGAACAGAAGAATCGGCATGGCAATCCCGATGGACTGTGGCACCGCAACGGTAAGGGCCAGGATATTACTCCAGCTGGCCATCAGCATCAGCACCCGCCCGTAGTTCGTATACGAAAATCCCAGCCCGCCATATTCTTTGGGTATTTTCATTCCGAATGCCCCAAGGTCCAGCAGGCCCTTGAGCACATGCTCCGGGATTTTAGCGGTTCGTTCGATGTCGTCCGGATCCACATGCCGCTTCAGAAATTCTTCAATTTTCTGGCAATATTCTTCGCCGATTTGCTTTTCCGCGTCTGGCCCTTCCGGCGGAAACAGCAGGTTGAAGTCCGGGTTTCCCATGAACAGGCCCGCCATAAAACTCTCTCCGGCCATTTCCTGGCGCGCTTCTTCTATTCGCTCCATGCCTCTGAAAAGTTGTGACATGTCCGGACCTCCTTACTGTGAATTCCGAAGGAAACCAGCATACATCTGACTCTCCAATTCTCGCCGAATACTGGACAGGTTTTTTCAGCCAGATGGTCTGTAGAAAATTCCTTTTTACAGTCCGCAAGCAATGATATTGAACTCATAATATTATATCATTATGATAAGATAATTTTATATTATCAAAGTGTGGCCCCATGCATCACGGATTCGGCTAAGGCATGCAGGCCGAGGATGCACGACTCTCCATAGGAGACAAGACCATGAGCGCACTTCCTCGCATATGGCTCACCGACCAGGTGGCAGATCATGTCGCGACGGTGACGATCAACCATCCTCCCGCAAATGTGCTTACACCCCAAGGGCTTAGTGAACTCGAATCAACCCTGGACGATCTGGCCGATAATGATCGAGTGAAGGTCATCATCATCACCGGAACAGGACGGTTTTTCATTGCAGGAGCCGACATCCGGATGTTGGCAGAAATCGGGTCTAGGCCAAAAGGCAAAAAACTGGCTATCACCGGCCAAAGAATTTTCAATAAAATTGCGGCTTCGCCGAAACCCATAATCGCAGCCATCAATGGCATCTGCCTCGGCGGAGGCTTGGAATTGGCATTGTGTTGTCATCTCCGATTAGCTGCTGAAGGAATTCAACTCGGGCTACCGGAGGTGAATCTTGGCCTGATCCCAGGGTTCGGCGGGACGCAACGCCTGCTTCGTCTCATCGGCCACTCGAAAGCTACAGAAATGATTCTGACCGGGGATACGCTCTCCGCAGAGGATGGCAAAACATGCGGACTGATATCTGAGGTTTTCTCTGATAAAGATTTGATGCCTCAGGCTATCGGACTCGCCAGTCGGATTGCCTCAAAAAGTCAAAGTGCTGTTCGAGCAGTCCTTCAAGCCATTCAAAGGGGGTCGGATTTGAAACTTCGTGAGGGATTGCTGGTAGAAGCAACCTTGTTTGGAGAACTTTGCGAATCCGAAGATAAACAAGAAGGGCTGGCGGCTTTTTTAGAAAAACGCACACCGCATTTCAAGGACCTCTGATACCCCAAGTGGTTTAGCGAACCTGTCAGGAAACGAAGGGGGATAGATCAGTTGGTTTTGAAAGATTTCTGCTCAACCTAATCACCACTTTTCCTACATACACAATAACCGGGAGGTCGTGATAGTCTCGTGAATTTCATGAAAGGGAAGCACACGATCAATGAAACTGACCCTTCCTTTGCACCGCTCGACTTCAAAGGTAGTCGGGTCACACCGTTGTTTTGACATACCTGTTGCTCATCTATAGCCCATTCACTCGTTATTGATGTTGTGGGCGTCCCAATTGATTCCTTGTCCTTTTTGGCAAATAGTTCACATTCTATGTCGTTTCGATAAATCCACCCATTCCCTCGCCGCAAGCAATATGGGCACATACCGATACAGAGATGGTAAGGGAAGTCTCGAACTCATTCAGGAGAGCAAAGGAGTACTGACCATGACTTTACCGGAAGTAGGAGCTATTCAATTTCTGCAACCCGCATCATCGGGAGATCATTCACGAAAACAGGTGACCGCCGTGAGTTCCGATGAGGAGAGTGGCAAAGCCAAAAGCCATCGGGAACGAGGTGTCCCCTCTCCTATCCAGGACCAGGTGACCTTGTCGAAGGAGGCTCAGGCATTATCCACATCCAGGCATCCCGCCTCAAAAGGCAATTCCTTCCAGCAACCCTCTTCTCCCTTTGATCGCTGAGGATTGTGAAACGGCCATGATCCGGCAAATGGGACGTCCCATTTGCTGGCATCGGATTTCAAGCAATGCTAGCCTCCTCATTGTTCCTCATTTCCCTTATCCACTTCCATTTGTGCGTTTCTCGATGTATCCGTCCTGATTACCTACGCTCGTAGAGCAGTTCACAAGCTTGTTCGTATCCTTCAATCCATCCTTCCTGATACGCCTGCCCTAAACTTCGTCGAACCTGATCCATTGGCTCTTCGCCTCGAAACGAACCTGGAACGGCCGAGCACACCATCTCCACGGCTATATCCACGAGCCGCTCTCGGCGCTGTTTGAGCTCCACGGACACGAGTTCATCTAACACTTCCTGGCCTCGCTGCATGACAATTTTTTCCAGAAAGGTATCATACCCTTGGGCACGAATGACCCGCTCCCGAATAATGCCTAATTCTTCTTTGATTCTTTGTGTATTGCGTATCAAGACCATAAACAGTTGTTTGCGGGATTCCTCTCGAAGGGTTTCTTCCATTCGTTGCAAGACCACTGACGGAGAAATGGATACTTCCGGCTCAGGTTCCGGATACCCATCCCGTCGGTGCACCATCGGCTCGACATAGCCCAAACGCATTCGATCATACGTCTTTCTGGCATCCGGATCACCCAAAATTTCATAGGCTGCATTGACTTCACGAATTTTTTGTTCAGCCTGACGATTTCCTCGATTGCGGTCAGGATGATATTGAAGGGCCAATGCGCGATAGGCTTTTTTTATCTCATCTTGCGATGCTTGAAGAACGACACCGAGAACCGCATAATAATCGACGACTGGCATTGACTTGTTCCTTACAGAAGAAAATTCTTCACCTGGTTATTTGCGCAGCTTTTGCGAGTATCCACGTTCACTTGTCCCTGAATATTATTTCTCAAAAGCAGCTTTTCCTTCATGACCATTTATTCAAAAGTTCTGTTGATTGGAGCTTGGAATGCTCTCCTGTTCGTTGGGATGGACATAACGCATCAACCGCCATCTCCCTTGAAAGCTTCCATCGAGGGAGTTGCCTCGGCACCATCCACACCCGGGCTCCTCTGGCCACACTCGTCTCCCCTCCCCTCCTCCACTTTTACCACATCACCCGAACCCGTCTCCATTGCCATGCTGCTCAGTCAACCAGCTTCCTATCATCAACAACTCGTGGCCGTTCGTGGAGTGGTCACTCAACCGGAAATGCACCTTACTGACTCAGAGTTAGCCATACGCTTTGTGTTTCGCCTGGCCGAGGGTGAACAATCCATTGTCGTCTTTGGTCAACACGATCGCACGCAAGGCTCACCGTCAATTTCACTGGATCTTTCCGTGGAAGTGATCGGAGTATTTTGGAAAGAACGAGAATTGAATGCCTCACGTGTCTTCAATACGATTGAAGCCATTACGGTCTCTCCCTACCCCTCTCTGATCCCGGATAGTGCTTGAAAAGATCCCCGGCCCGTTTCCCTTCATCACGACAAATATGTTTTTAACTGACAAACAACGTCACCCGTGCCCGGTGACGGATGCGCCTCAGACGGAAACGCTACTGTAAGCACAGCTCGAAGAGTCGGTTCCCAATTGCCGGATTCAAAGTCATCACGGGATAACTCCAATCCTCGCCCGTGTCGATGGATATAATCCACTAAACTCTGTTCGTCCACGAAATTATTTCGACGGACGTAGACCAATGCCGTCTTATCCTGGACCGCGGCGATCACGGTACCATACCCCGGCTTAGTCATGATGATATCGGCCTGTTGACTGATTTCCCCGAATGGCATCGCAAGATCTTCAACACGATGCACCGAGGCATAAGAAGACAAAGATGGGAGTCCGCTTACTAAAAAGTGGAACCCGGCCATTGCGGACATCTGCTCAAGTGGAAGACGGTTGAGCGGCACACCCCCAAAGGCAATGAGGACGATCAATTCATGCTCTCCCACCCCCAAGGCTTTTCGCAGATCATAGCCGTTCCGCGTCCTCAAGGGTGCCGAAGGTCCTACATCAACCGTCGAACCAAAGGCCGGCATCTCGATACCCGGATGGAGGCGGAGGAGAGAGTCTGCCAACCCATAACTGTTACGAATGGTTTTGAGAATCGAACGATGAAGAGCGGAATCGGCTTGCATAAATGGCTCTAACACCCGATCCCAGGACAGCGAGGCAATTCCCACCACCGGGCACTTCGCTTGAGCTGCGCCAGCTATGGCAAGAGGCGAAATATTGGAAATGACCAGACGCGGCTTGGACAATCGGATGGCCTGAGCTTCCTCCTCAACCTTGGACTCCCACTGTGTGTGAAATTTGGTGTAAGCCTCCCATGTTTCCTCCACATCAATATCCAAGGGCCCTCGCTGGACACATCCAATATCTTGTTGGACATCCTGCAACTCCCAACTCACGCGGAGATGACGTTGAAAAAAATCGGCAGGTACCTGGGTGCGTAAAATCACATGCAGGTCATCAATCGCCCCATCTAATTCATTCAAGATTGGCATTAATTGCGCGGCATGCCCAAAGCCATGGGCCGAAATTGAACACCACAAGACCGTCATCGTGTGCTCTTCTCCATTCAAATCACTATTGAATTGGTTGTTGATAAATCATAAACGGGGGAGTTCACTTGCGAGAACAGGCCCAGAGTTCATAGAATCACTTCTGATTTTCTATTCGAGGCTTTTTGGAAGATGCGTTGGTCAGGGTGTAGTCCTATGAACTGGAATATACAATCTATTTTTAGGATGATGTGGACCATTATGCTTTTGATCGGCCTACTCAGCGCATGTACCTCCCATTCAAGAACGCCTTCGCCTTCTTCTCGGTCCTCGCTTCCGGCAACCACCGGAGAATCACCCACCCCCGCGTTAGAAAACCAGTTATTGGCCACGGTTAAACATGCTGAAGGGTTAGGACCGGGAAACCCCCTGCTCTTAACTAGTCTATATAGTTTGGCCACCTATTACGAAGATCGGAAAGAATATGACAAATCCGCTGCGCAATATGAACGGGCCCTCAAATTAAAAGAAACCGCGAATGGCCCAAACCATCCAGACGTGGCGGCCATCCTTCAACGGTATGCTCGAATGTTGCAAGCAGCGAATCGACCATCGGAAGCAGCCAATCTCCGCCTTCGTTCTGAGGCCATCCTCTCTCGCCCCTCGACTCCCATTCCCAGTCAATAAACGTTAGCCCGCCAACCGCGCTCCAGCGCAGCATTTTTGACCCTGTTCCTCGGGTAAGTTTTACCCAGTGTCGGCCTCCTTCCTCCTATTTCTAGGTCGTTTTTGGACTTTTCTGTCACTTTTTCCACTAAAATTTTGGCACAGGAATTGGTTATATCCAGATGAGTTCTTCTATTACCTTGACCAAGGATTCATTCATGAAAAAGTCAGGACAGTCGGACCAACCAACCGGCAAGACACGCAAGAACTCTCCCAAAAAGACCGTGACCAAAAAGCCCTCCACCGAGAAGTATCCTCGTTGCTCTCGATGTGGGTCGCGAACCGTACATTTAGAACAGTTGGAACAGGAACTTCTTGTCACACTCAGCTTGCACTGCCTGATCTGTGGACATTACACCTTCCTTGGTCGCCCCGTGATCCGATTATTGCGCCGTCCTAATGTCACGATTCCAGATTCCATTACACGGCCCGCAGGGGAATAAGAATCATCCACAACAAATTCCTCTGCCTTTCAGCATGGATTTTTTCTACCAGGACTCCGTGCGCAACGTAATCGGAACCAACCCGCCTTGTTCAAGTCCAAGAGTGAGCTGCCGGCAGGCCGTGACGCTCCCACATATGCGTAGATGCGATTGGTCTATATTCGGCACAATAGTTTGAAACCGTGAAATGTCGATTTGTTCGTTTCCGGACACGGAGTGAACCACTCGCTGGATTCGACCTTTCGGATATCCCCAGGAAACCGGCCAGGATCGAGTTAACACTGGTTGATATCGAAAATGTTCGGGGAATTGTTTCTCAAGGGCGACCATTTCTTCATGAAGCATTAATTGCCCCTCATGACGCACACTAGCCACCAGCGTCAGGTGGGCTCCCGCTTTCCCTCCATTTCGACCAAAATTTTTGGCTTTCAAATATCGGGCATACGATAAGAATGGCGTAATCCCCGTGCCGAAGGCCACACAGACCATTCGCATTCCCTCCCATATCCCATCGTCTTCCAGGCGAAGATTCGTAGCCTTACATACCTTGGTATTTTCATACACCAACACGCCCCCCTTCTCTTCATCTATCTGGAGGCGAACTTCTACAGTTTTTCCCTTCTCAAACCAGTCGGTGGCCATTTCCGATTGCCACCAACTGGAGGTATCAGACTGGTCGAGATGGGTATAATTGATGAACGTCTCCAACAAGCGTGGCTCATTGAAGGAGGCATTTGACCGGGAATACATCCGTCTTCGATATTTGCCCGTCCGGTCTCCCCAGGGCTTTGCGAGAAAGGCTGTTCCTGGACGCATGGTATCCCGGAGGGCATATAGTTTTCCGGCTATTTCAACCTCCTCAGGCAGTGCTAACTGGATCAACCGGATTTCTCCTGGATCAATGGTCCGTAACTGATGAATACGTGCGCCGACAACAAGTTCCATTATTATCTCAATCCTCTATGAGAACCACTCACAAGATGACAAGGGATTTCATGGGAAGAATTAGACGGCCAAGAGGGACGACGATGCCATTTGATTCTTCTATTCATATTTATTTAAGATTTCATCTCACCCTGGGATACCCTTTAACAACCAATGAACCAACGTTCCTCCACCCCACCAACACCACCAGGAGATGCGTCATCGTTTCCTCCTAAGGAAATGGCCTTGTCATCTCCCGATGTTAGCCACGAGGTTTCTGCTGAAGCTTCAAACTCTGCCAAAGATGATAGAAAATCCCCTTCCCCTCCCGGCCGAAAACTTTCTTTTTACCTCGAACAAATGTCTCAGGTTCCGGATGTTCGACAAGACAAGATCGCATATTTCCAAAAAGCCATTGACTCACAGAACTATGTCATCTCTGCTGAAAAACTAGCGGATTCACTCATTCAAGAACTTCATCCTCACCCAGAGGAAACCCGACCGCCAACCACATAATAATTTCGTGGCCCCTTAACGGCAGAGTCTTTCCCTCACTGCCCTTTCAAACCGATGGAGTGTCGGTCCATGCATGGGCAATAAGCCATCAAAATACATTCTAGAGTTTTTAACCTGTTCTTGTATATTAAGGTCAGTCCTTTTCTGTTCTCTTCTCCTCATCTTGCCGGTCTGAATTTGGCCTTGTAACATGGCCTCACGCAACCGAAAAGGGAATCATGAATTCGCCATCTCCGCACCTTTCCATAGGTTCAAACTCCATTTGGTTGACCTTTCCCTCCACACCTGAGAAATTGTTAATTCAAACCTATTTATTGGGACTGGGAGCGGATCACTCCCTCCTCTGTGCACTTCCAAAAGATCCGGCACTCATCAGTCTCAGATGCGGAATTCCCTGTAAAGGTCGTTCATGTATCGATGAGGACATTTATGAATTTGAAACAGTCATCCAAGAAATTCTTACACAGCCTCCGACGATTCGATTAGGTGCCCCACCAAACATCTCACGTCAACACCCTCGCTCATTTCCTCGTTTGACGGTCAATATGACTGGAGCCGTTCGACCCCTCAGTGACAAGGGAAATATCCTAGCTGTGCTACCTGTTCAGCTCAGCAATCTTTCCCCGACGGGTTGCCAGTTTCGAGTCGCCCCTTCCGCATGGCCACTCGTCTCCTCATCACATCTCCACATCAGTTGTCGTTTGCCAGGATTCAGCCACTTTTCCAAATTTTCCGGAATGATTGAGTGGGTTGATCCCACGACGGATTTAGTCATTGGCACCAAATTTTCATTTACCTCTACTCAAGACCCCGCCAACCAAGATGTCATGGGGTGGTATACTTCTCAACAAGCCAATTTAATCAACACTACAGCTTGACGGGCTTTGATGCCTAGATTTCCCTCATTATCCTCTCACAATCCCGTTGACTTCCCATTTAATTGGCAGGAAGTTCTTCCGCCTGCCTCACATCTCACCCTCTTTGAATGGTATAACTAGCCACTCTCAACAATTCTGTTCTATTTGACGCATGACAGACTTGACAGTTGCCTGGATATAGGGTTTCTTATTACAATGTTGTTAATTCCCGCATAATTTGGTTACGGTATTAAATCTGCAATTCCAGATATTCTCTCATTTTACCCAGGACGTCTCGCATGGCCGAACCAATTAATAACCGAAACATTATCGATATTACCCCACTTCCTACCCCAAAACAGATGCAGAGTTCCCTCCCCTTGCCCGAAAAAACCGGACAGATGGTTCTCCAATCTCGGCAAGCCATTCGAGACATTCTTCATGGACGAGACTCACATCGCTTGTTAGTCATAATTGGCCCATGTTCGATACACGACCCGGAAGCGGCCATTCTCTATGCTGAACGCCTCAAACTGGTCGCTGATCGCATTCAGGAGCATGCCCTGATTGTCCTTCGAACCTATTTTGAAAAGCCCCGCACAACGGTGGGTTGGAAGGGACTTATCAACGACCCCCATTTGGATGGCTCCTGCGAAATCGGCGGAGGTTTTGAACTGGCTCGCTCTATTCTACTCCGGATCAATAACCTAGGATTGCCATGCGCTACGGAATTTCTGGATCCTGTCACGCCCCAGTATATTTCCGACTTAATTAGTTGGGCGGCTATTGGCGCACGCACCACCGAAAGCCAAACCCATAGAGAAATGGCCAGTGGCCTATCCATGCCCGTTGGCCTTAAAAATGGTACGGATGGGGGACTCCAAGTCGCTCTAAATGCCATGATTGCAGCCCGACATCCTCAAAGTTTCATTGGGGTGAACGCCGACGGCCTCACCTCAGTAATCAAAACAAATGGCAATCCAGACCGACACCTTGTTCTTCGTGGAGGCGGTGGACGAGTCAATTATAATCCGGAAGATATCTCTGAGGCCGTGCGTTGCTTAACGAATGAAGGGATTCGTCGTCCGATAATGGTTGACTGCTCTCATGGCAATTCAGAGAAAGACCATACGCGTCAGGTTCCCGTGGCTCAATCAGTTATCAACCAATTCACCAAGGGCCAACTCTCCATCATGGGCTTGTTAATTGAGAGTAATCTGAAGTCGGGCAATCAAAAATGGGAAGCAGGGAAACCCTTGGAGTGGGGAATATCAATTACAGATGCCTGCATCGGATGGGAAGAGACAGAACAACTTCTTGATGATTTGGGGGAAGCCTTGGATAAGTCGGCTAAAAGTAAGATTTTGGCTTCATAACCAATTAAATGTTCCTTGACGAGTATCGAGAATCTTCATGATTCCTCTTTACACATGACACCTGCCCCCATTTATATAAACGGGTGTTTCAATCCAACCCTAACACACCCCACGGGCCTCGGTTCGGTTAAAAAAGAAACACTGTGATCCCGGGGAATAAACAAAGAAAATTTCATTAGATGAAGCCTGCGGTAAACAAGCTAAGGGTATGGAAGCTTAAGAATTGGAGGATAAATCAGGAAGGGGTTGAATTTTAGAACCGCTGGTTTCATGCGTGTGCTCATGAGTATGGCAGCCTAAATGGTGGCATAACCGGCGATTCCAAAACCCAGCCAGTGCAATCATAGAGGCTCCAGTTACATCAAGAATTATCTCTAACCCACCGCCTGATTCGATCAGGAGATGAGCGGTCATTAACACCACAAGTCCGCAAGCAGTCAAAAGAGCAGGACGGCTATCTCGATGCCTAGGATAGGTCGCCAACAATCCAAAGCCTGCCAATAAGGCTATCACTCCCAAAAACATCCATTCAGTAGTATCGGCCCAAAAGGCTCCTATTATTCCATCAAGACCATCCCAGGAATGTGCAGCTATGACGGGAAGGGCAAGCAATGCCAAAGGCGTCACCGCACAGTGCACAGCACATACCAGAGAAGCGATAGAGCCGGCTTTTGAAAGCCTCGGTCCAAGAGTTTTGATCATTTTATTGGCATTGTGGACACAATCCCGTGAATTCCAATGTATGATCATCCACGATAAATTGGGTCCGTTGTTCAATCAATTTTGTGACTTTTTTTAACGGGCATAACAACAAATCCTCGATCTGACCACAGATCTGGCAACGAATATGATGGTGATGTTCACGCCCTTCTTTCAGTTCATATCTTGCGAGACCTTCCTGGTGAAGGTCCAATTGGAGAACCAGACCTAAATCTTTCAGCACATGCAAGGTTCGGTACACGGTCACTAGATCAATCGCTACTTTTTCCTGGTGCAATTGTTCAAAAATTTCCGTGGCACTTATTGGTTGGCGAGTCCTTTGCAGTAATGCTAGGACGGCTTGGCGAGTACGGGTCATGCGTCGCCCTGTAGCTCGCAGATCTTTTTTGATGCTAGGTTCTAATTTCAACAAGAGATGTAAACCTGATTTTTCGATTCCTTATTGCAAGTTTATTGCAAATAACATATCGGCAAATGATTGTCAATTCCGAGAAAAAACCCCGGAAAGCCGGCTCAAAACATCTCATCATCAAGAATGACTCGATGCCATACCCAACACATACATAGAACATTTACAAATTAAGTTCTCAAGAATGGATTGGATCCGGGAAATCCCCGAAAAAAGGCTGGAAGACCTATCAGATGGGAACTTTACAAAAAGTCAAACTCACGTATTTCGACTAGGGGGGGAAAGGCATTTACCAGTAGGAAGAGCTTTACTCCAGAAGCAAGTCAGCACGTCGGTTAAATTGATGGCATTGATGTTCGTCATCAACTTCACATAGGACCAAGGTATTCCCAAAGGAAACCACATCAAGACGTTTGCGTGAAATTCCTAAATTGGCCAGATATTCTTTGACGGCTTTTGCTCGTCTTACCCCCAGGATCATATTATAACTTTCTGTTCCACGTACATCCGTATGTCCCTCAATTATTAGTTCATAATTCGGAAAGCGGTTCATCCAACTAGCCGTGGCATCCAGACGATCTTGAACTTCTGTTGAAATCTCCCAACTATCGAATGGAAAGTACACAGTGGGGAAAGGATCTACTGGGGGCTTTTCCTGAGATATTCCCGTCTTCGGGCCTTGAGGAATGCTCATGCGTTGTGCAAGTGACGAGGAACCTTCAACTTCCCTTGTCGAAAGAGAGGTCAAAGTGGCCGGGGGGGGGCCTGGCGTCAATAGATCCGCAGACTGATGGGTCATTGAAAGCGATTCACAGCCCCATGTCGCACACACAATAAGAATCCCAAGAAATCGTACAAACATATCGAAACTCCCTTCTTTTTCTCAATTTTTCGGCAATGCACCCCCGAGACTTAAGATTTAAAGATGATAGTCCTATTTTAAGTGGACTATTTGATCCCATTTACAGATTTGAGGAGAAAATGCTGCATTACCACCTCCGAAGAACTCAAAAACAGGGGTGGTCTTAGGAATTCGGACAGAGTGTTTCGCTACAATTTGTGACCAAAGGAGGGTCATGGATTTATGAGTCGACCCCGGAAGAATCACCCTGCGTATTTTAAGGCACAAGTGGCGTTGGCCGCGCTTCGGAAGGATGCACCGATATCGGAGCTGGCGTTAAAATATGGCGTACACGCTACCAACCGTCCTTCACCGCTGGAAACGTGAGGCTCGGGCCTCCATGGAGGCCCTGGTTTTCAGGGAAGTTGGAGAAAAGCCACGCTGATCATGAGGCGTACCTCCATGAGATGCACACCAAAATTGGCCAACTGAGCATGGAACGGGATTTTTTAGTCGATGCCTCCAACCGATTGGGAGCTATTGTCAAATCTAGTGTCTGAGCCGGTGATTACGCGGCGACCGAGTTCATGGTGTTCGGGTCCATGCCATCAATAAACTGAATCCCTTCGATGACCTTCGGCAACTGTTTGAATCCTCGCACACGACGCCACGTCT